>NZ_SRIC01000335.1 GCF_004684775.1 Streptomyces sp. MZ04 | reverse complement strand
GGCCGCTCCCGGCTACGGCTATCCGCCGACGGGACCCGGCCAGGACCCCGGCTACGGCTACCCGCAGCCGGGCCCCGGACGCCCGTATCTGGCCGCCGTGCCGGACCAGGGAGCCGAGGCCGAGCTGTGCCCGCAGTGCCGCACGCCTCGCGAGGCGATGGCGCCGTTCTGCGAGGAGTGCCGCTGGAACTTCCTGACGAACACGGCGACCTCGTACACCCCGGCCGCCCCGCACCCGCCGGCGCCGAACCCTGCGCAGCAGTTCCAGCAGCAGGGCCCGCCCGACTTCCAGCAGCAGGGCCCGCCGCCCATGGGCACCCAGCCGGGCCAGGACCCCTTCGGGTACCAGGGCTCGCGGCCCTCGCAGATGAACCGCCCCGCCGAGCCGTTGCCGCCGTTCGGCAACGGCGGCAACGGCTCGGGGCAGGTCCCCCCGCCCTACGGCGGCGAAGCGCCCGTCCCGCCGCCCTTCAACGGCGGCGACCCCTCCGGTCAGCCCCCGCAGCCGTTCCAGCACCAGGGTCCGCCGGCGCCGCCCGCGTTCCCGCAGGAGACCGGCACCCCGCCTCCGCCGCAGCCCGGCCCCGGCGCTCCGGGTCCGTCCTTCGGCGGTGACGACTGGGTGCTCTCGCCGCCCTCGTCGGCGGCCCCCGGCCCGGCCGCCCCGCATGCTCCCGAGCAGGACGACTGGGGCCGGCAGGCTCCCCAGACGCAGGCGCCGCAGCCGCCGCAGGGCTTCCAGTCGGTCCCCGGACCCGGTGTGGGCACCGTCTCCTGGACGGCGACGATCGGCCCGGACCGCGAGTACTTCATGGCGATGATGCACCGCAGCGGCCCCGAGGCATCGGGCCTGAACCTGCCGGCGTACTCGCCCGAGCAGCAGCGTCCGCTGGTCGGCAACCAGATCACCATCGGCCGCCGCCGCCACTCCACGGGCGACACCCCGGACATTGACCTGTCGGTGCCGCCGGAGGACCCGGGTGTGTCCCACCAGCACGCGGTCCTGGTCCAGCAGCCGGACGGCACCTGGGCGGTCGTCGACCAGAATTCGACCAACGGCACGACGGTCAACGCGGGCGAGGAGCCCATCCAGCCGTTCGTCCCCGTGCCGCTGCAGGACGGCGACCAGGTGCATGTGGGTGCCTGGACGACGATCACGATCAGGCACGGCTGAGTCCCGGCTCAGGGCTTACGGGAGTGGCCAGGCGTACGGCCCTTCGGGGTCGTCCAGCCAGGCCCACTCGTGCGGGCCGCTCACGCTGACGCCGTACCGCTCGCGCACCGGCCGGTCCTCGCGCTGCCACAGCGCGAGGGCCTCGTAGGGGTCGAGGCTCCCCGCGGTCAGCTCGAGCAGGAAACGGAACAGCTCGTTCTGCAGGGCCCTGCGGGGCAGCCCTCCCAGGCGCTGCTCCTGCGGGGCCCTCGTGCTGCCGCCCCGCAGCGCCACGAAGTACGCGGGCGTGTGCAGGAAGCGCCCCTCGGCGTGCTCGGCGTCCAGCACCGTCAGCGTGATCAGGCCGGTGGCGAGGGGCGCGAGGATGCGGGCGCCGGGCCTGCACTGGGCGAGCCAGGCGCGCGGCACCGAGGTCAGGGTGCAGGTCGCGATGATCCGGTCGTACGGGGCGTGCTCGGGGCAGCCCGCGGCGCCGTCGCCGGTGACCACGGCCGGGTGGTGGCCGGCCGCCGCCAGATGCCGCCGTGCGGACTCGGTGATCTCCGGGTCGAGGTCGACGGTGGTGATGTGCTCGTCGCCGAGCCGGTGGGCGAGCAGCGCGGCGTTGTAGCCGGTGCCCGCGCCGATCTCCAGGACGTCGCAGCCGTCCCGCGGCAGCCGCAGCTCCGCCAGCATCTTCGCCATCAGGGACGGCTGGCTGCTGGACGAGAGCAGTTCTCCGTCGCGTACGCGCGTGGCGAGCGGTGAGTCCGCGTACGCGCCGTCCAGCCAGCGCGCCCTGCGCCGCGGGTCGGGGTCCTCGCCCCAGAGGCGTTCGTAGCCGCCGCCGGTCGCGGCGATGTAGTAGTACGGCACGAACAAGTGGCGCGGGACCTGCGTGAACGCCGTCAGCAGGGCCGGGTCCCCGGCGCAGGCACCGCTCGCCTCGATCTCGCGCACCAGGGCGGCCCTGGCCCGCGCGGCGAGCGGGGGGCCGGCTTCGGATCCCATACAGCCACTGTGCTGCCGTACGGCCCGCGATGCGAGTGGCAGGCCCGCTGTGCGGGGGCGGGGACCCATGTGCGGGGGCCGGGACCTAAGTCTTCCGTACTCGGCCGCCCCGTCTGAGAGCATGGACCATGTGAATGAGATCCCGCGCGGCACGCTTCAGGAGCAGACCTTCTACGAACAGGTCGGCGGCGAGGAGACCTTCAGGCGCCTGGTGCACCTCTTCTACCAGGGGGTTTCGGAGGACCCGCTGCTGCGGCCGATGTACCCGGAGGAGGACCTGGGCCCGGCCGAGGAGCGCCTCGCGCTGTTCCTGATGCAGTACTGGGGCGGCCCGCGCACCTACAGCGACGACCGCGGCCACCCCCGGCTGCGGATGCGGCACGCCCCGTTCACGGTCGACAGGGCGGCGCACGACGCCTGGCTGAAGCACATGCGGGCCGCCGTCGAGGAGCTGAAGCTCTCCGAGGAGCACGAGCGGACGCTGTGGAACTACCTGACGTACGCGGCCGCGTCCATGGTCAACTCCGAGGGCTGACGGCCCCCGCACCCCTTCCCCAAGTGCCTGCACTCTGAAAGCATCCCAGCAGACTTCGGGGGACGTACGGCGTACAGCGCGGGGCACGGGGGGTCGACGGGGTGTGACGGGGTTCATATTTCTGCGCGTGCGCGCGCACCGGCTGCTGCTGGCGGCCGCACTGCTCGCCGTGCTCCTGACCACAGCGGTCCTCGCCACCCTCACCGCTTTCTCCGGCTCGATCGGCGACGCGGCCCTGCGGCACAGTCTGCGCACCCGGTCCGCCGCACAGGCCTCGCTCGTCGTGGGGGCCCAAGTGCCGCCCGGCGCACGGGAGTCGGCCGAGCAGGCGGTGCGCGAGGGCGCGCGGCGCACCTTCGACGGGCTGCCGGTGGGGCTTCGCTCGCTGGCCCGGTCGGGGCCGTACGCGCTGCCAGGAGCGCTGCCAGGAGCGCTGTCGGGTGCACTGCCGGGTGCGCGAAAGGGCGGCGAACCCGACCTCACGCACTTCGCGGCGCTCGACCGCTCCAGGATCCGCCTGACAAAGGGGAGTTGGCCCTCCTCGTACACAAAGGGCGGCCCGGTCGAGGTGGCGCTCCCCGAGGCGGCCGCCGCCCGGCTGAAGCTCGGTCCGGACTCCGCCCCGCTCACCCTCACCGACCGGCTCACCGGCCCGAAGGTGACCGTCAGAGTGACCGGCGTGTACCGCCCCGCCGACCCCACAGAGCCCTACTGGCAACTGGACGAGCTGGGCGGGCGCGGGGTGCGCGAGAGCGTCTTCCTGACGTACGGACCGCTGCTCACCGACCCCACGGCCCTGGCGCATGTCTCGGCGGGCCGTACGCAGTGGCTGGCGACGGCGGACTTCCGCACGGTGGCCACGGACCGGGTCGGCGCGCTGCGCTCGGCGGCCGAGCACGGGTCCGCCGCGCTCGCCAAGTCGCCGTCGCTCGGCGGCAGTCCGAGCGCGAACACCACGCTGCCCGAGGTCCTCGACCGGGCCGAGCGGGCGCTCCTGGTGTCCCGTTCGACGCTGCTCATCGTCGCCCTCCAGCTGATCATGCTGGCCGGGTACGCGCTGCTCCTCGTGGCCCGGCTGCTCAGCGCGGAACGCGGCGGCGAGACCGGGCTGCTCATGGCGCGCGGCGGATCGCGGGGCCGCGTCGCCTGGCTCGCCACGGTCGAGGCGCTGCTGCTCGCCCTGCCCGCGGCCCTGCTCGCGCCGCTGCTCGCGGGCCCGCTGACCGGGCTGCTCGCGAGCCACGGCGCGCTGGCCAGGACGGGGGTGCGGCTCGACACGTCGACGGGTACGGAGGTGTGGCTGATCGGCGTGGCCACGGCCCTGGGCTGTGCGCTCGCGGTGGTCGCGCCCGCCCTCTCCTCGAGCGCCGGGCCGCTGCGGGGCGCCCGGTCCGCTGCGCTGCCCGCCCCGCTGCGGGCAGGCGCCGACGTGGGGCTCCTTGTGATCGCGGCGGTGGCGTACCGGCAGCTGGACAGCAGGACGTCCGGTGCGGGCGCGCTGAGCGGTGACGGCGCGGGCGGCATCGGCATCGACCCGCTGCTGGTGGCCGCGCCCGCGCTCGCGCTCCTGGCCGGCACGGTCGTGACGCTGCGGCTGCTGCCGCCCGCCGCGCGTCTCGCCGAGCGCCGGGCCGCCCGGGGGCGCGGCCTCGCGGGAGCGCTGGCCGGCTGGCAGTTGAGCCGCCGTCCGCTGCGGGGCGCGGGTCCCGTGCTGCTCCTGGTGCTCGCCGTGGCGCTCGGCCTCCTTGCGATCGGCCAGGGCGCCTCCTGGGACCGCTCGCAGGAGGACCAGGCGGACTTCCGGGCCGGGACGCAGCTCAGGGTCCTTTCCAGTCGCGTACCGGAGGAGCGGCAGGCCGAGGTGTACGCGTCCCTGCCGGGCGTCCGCGATGCCGCTCCCGCCGCGCGCTCCACGATGGACCTCGCCGACGACCGGCAGGCGACGGTGCTCGCCCTCGACGGCGCGCGGGCGCTGCCGGGGCTGCTGATCCGGGAGGACCGCGGGGACCGGTCGGCGCTGACCGATGCGCTGCGGTCCCGGAAGACGGGGGCTGTGGCCACCGAGCAGTTCCTGCGCTCCAGCGGGGCCGCCGTGGGATCCCGGATCGATGTGCCGGTCACGGGCGGGTCGTTGCGGGTGACGATCGTCGAGGCGGTCCCCGAGCTACCGACGACGGGCGCGCGGGAGGAGGCGGCCGATACCGGGTCCGAGTCCGACGGCGGCGCACTCCTGCTCGACCTGCCGGGCGTGAACGCGGCGCTCCGGGCGAAGGACAGGAAACCGCTCACCCCCACCGAGTGGTGGCTCACCACCCGCCCCGGAGCCTCCGCCGATGCGGCCGCCGCCCTGCGCGCCCGCCCCGACATCGACCCCGAGCAGGTCCTGGTCCGTGACGAGATCGCCGCGGAACTGCGCGACGACCCCCTGGGCGCGGGCCCGCAGTCGGCGCTGCTCGCCGTGGCGGTGGCGGCCGCCCTGCTCGCGGCGGTGGGCTTCGCGGTGAGCGCGGCGGGGTCGCTGCGCGAGCGCTCGGCGGAGTTCGCGGTGCTTCGCGCGCTGGGTGCCCCGCGCCGAGGGCTTGCCCGCATGATCGCGGCGGAACAGGGCTTGCTGCTCGCCGTCGCCCTGCTGGTCGGCGTGGGCGTCGGCGCGGTCCTGACGCGGGCCGTGGTCCCCCTGATCGTGCTCACCGGAGAGGCGGGACGGCCGGTGCCGCCGGTCCTGGTGGAACTGCCGCTCCCCCAGGCGGCCACACTCCTCGCGGGCATCGCCGCGGTCCCCCTCGCGATCATCACCGCCCTGTCCCTGAGCCGCGGCGACCCGACCGTGTCGCTGCGCCACGAGGGAGGCAACTGACGTGCGCCGGACCCCGAAGCACTCGCCTTCTGTCGCCCCCTGGACCCGCACCCGGCTCCGCGCCGCCCCCGCGCCCGCCGTCGCGCTCGCCCTGCTGGTGTTAGCCACCGCGTTCCTCGCCGCCGTCTTCCCGCGCGCGGTCGACGCGTACGAGAGCGAAGGGCTGCGCGGCGCGGTCGCCGGCGCCGGGGCCGCGCGCGGCGGCATCGAACTGGCCGCGCCCGCGCCCGGACTCGACTGGGATCAGCCGGAGCGCGAGGACGCGATGCGCGACTCGGTCCTGCGCGGGCAGCACCGCAAGGTCATGGCCGCCATGCCCCGGCCGATCCGGGTGGACGCCGCACAGTCCACGTACGGCGTACGAACCGTCAAACCACCGGCGGGACTTGACCGCTCCCTGCCTCAACCGGACGAGATCCCACCGCAGTTCACGCTGGCCGCGCAGGCCGGTGTCGACGTCCACGCGCGCGTGCGCGAGGGCCGGCTGCCGAAGGCGGGCGTGACGGCGGACAGCCGCCGGGCCGAGGCCGCCGTGACCGCCGACACGGCCCGCGTCATGAAGCTCAGGCCCGGCTCTGCCGTCCACATCGACTCGCTGACCGGCGAGCGCGTGACCGTACGGATCACCGGGATCGTCGAACCTCGGCACCCCGAGTCCGCCTACTGGTCGTACGATCCGGTCCTGCGCACCCCGTCCCTGATCGACATGCCGGGCAACAACTCCCAGGAGCCAAAGAGGCGTTGGCACGCCGCTCTGCTCCTCGCGCCCGGCGCGGGGGCCTTTCTGCCCGCCGTCGACCAGGTCCCGCAGCAGTACTGGCGCATCGCCCCGGACTTCGCCGCCCTGACCGCCCGTGAGCTTCCGGCCCTGAAGGAAGGCGTCGCCTCCCTCGAAGCGGGGCCGCTCCGCACCGAACTGCGCCGCTTCACCGGCCCGGACGCCCTGGTCTCCACCGATCTCGACAAGGTCCTCACCGGGTACGAGGGGCTGCGCGACGCCGTGTCGCCGATCGTGGCGGTGGCCGCGTACGGAGTCGGCGGGGTCGCCGCCGTCGTCCTCCTGATGACCTGCTCCCTGGCCGCCGTACGACGCCACGACGAGCTGGCGCTGCTTCGCTCGCGCGGTGGCTCCGTACGCGGCATCGCGGGGCGGCTGCTCGCCGAGACCTCGGTGGTCGCGGTGCCCGCCGCAGCGCTCGGGCTGCTGCTCGCGGTGCTCGTCGTGCCGGACGCGCGTGCCTGGCCGTCGGTGGCCGCGGCCGCCGGGGTGTGCCTGCTCGGCTGTGCCGCGCTGCCGGTGCGCGCGGCGTTCACGCATCGCAGGCCGCGTGCGCACGAGGGCCGCGACGATCTGCTGACGGCCCGGCCCTCGCGCCGCCGCACGGTGGCCGAACTGGTGCTGCTGGTCCTGGCCGTGGGCGCGGTGGTGACGCTGCGGCGGTCCGGTACCGGTGGTGACTCGGCGGGCGGCGCCCTGGTCAGCGCGGCGCCGCTCCTCGTCGGCGGTAGCGCCGCACTTCTTCTCGTACGCCTGTACCCGCTGCCCCTGCGGCTGCTCACCCGCCCGCTCGCCCGCCGCCGCGGCGCCCTCGGCTTCCTGTCGATGGCGAGCGCGGGCCGCGCGTCCGCCACCCAGGCGCTGCCCCTGCTCGGCCTGTTGCTGGCCCTGACGACGGCGGCGTTCGGCGGCTCCGTCCTGACCGGGGTCGCCGACGCCCGCGACCGCACGGCGCTGCTCTCCGTCGGCGCGGACGTCCGCGTGGACCGGGGCAACGGCACCCTGCCCGCGTCCCTCGCCGCCGAGATACGCCGGACGCCGGGCATCGGCGAGGTCACAGCCGTCCACATCGACTGGTACCTGCGGCTGCCGGACCAGTCGACCGCCCCCTTGGTCGCGGTCGACCCCGCGGCCTACTCCCGGCTGACCCGCTCGACGGGCCTCGGGCCCCTCGCGGAGGCCGAGTTGGCGGCGGGCGACAACCCCCGCGCCGTGATTCCCGCCGTCGCGTCGCCGGAGGTCGCCCGGCGGCTCGGCAAGGGCCCGCACTCCTTCCGTACGCCCACCGGGAGCTTCCGGGCGGCGGTCGGTGCCGTCCGGGACAGCACTCCGGCGCTCCCAGCGGGCAGCGCGTTCCTGCTGATCGACCGGCGGCATCTCGAACGGCCGCCGAGCACCGCGCTCCTGGCGACCGGCGCATCGGGGCAGCGGATCGACACGGCGGCGCTCACCGGGTCCGCGCGGGCCGCGGGCGACGGCGTCGAGGCGCACTTCCGCGCCGCCGAACGCGCCGCGCTCACCGGCTCGCCCCTCCAGTCGGGCGCCGAGCGCAGCTACGCGGCGGCGGTCGCGGCGGGCGCCGGATACGCCGTACTGGCCGTGCTCCTTGCCCTGCTGCACTCCGCGCCGCGGCGCGCCGCGCTCCTCGCCAGGCTGCGCACGATGGGCCTGAGCACGGGGCAGGGACGCCGCCTCCTGGTCCTGGAGTCCCTGCCACAGGCGCTGCTCGCGGCGTGCGGCGGCGCACTGGTGGCCTTGGCTGCGATCGACCTCCTGGCACCGGGCATCGACCTCGCCCACGTCGCCCTCGCCGCACGAGCCCCGCTCACCGGCCTGGGCGAGGTGAGGCTGCGGGCGGACCCCTGGTCGCTGCTGCTGCCCGCGGCGGGTGTGGTGATCCTGACGGCAGGCGTCGCCTTCGTACAGGCCTGGTGGACTTCGCGGCGCACCACGGCCACCGAGTTGAGAACGGGAGACACCCGATGACGGACACCACATCCCCCACATCCCCCGCATCC
>NZ_SRIC01000334.1 GCF_004684775.1 Streptomyces sp. MZ04 | reverse complement strand
TCGGCCATGCCCCCGGTCCGTATCGGCGGTCGCGGGGCCCTTTACATACGAGTCAACCCCGTTGATCAGTCGCCGAGTTGCACAGAGTTTGCACAGACCCGATGCGGGCACCCGGTTGGCCTGTGAGTGCCTGTGTCAGAACCTCCGACCGCGAGTAGCGCGCTGGATGCGCCACTCAAGGAGACCGTGCCATCGGGTTGCAGGCCCCGCATGTGCATCTGGGGGGATCGGCTTCGGTGGCTTTCTGCGCCGTTTCCTGCTGTTCGACACAGGCTCTGAGGCGGCGAGGAAGCGCCCCTGCGCACTGCCTTCGTTAGGGGCGCTGGAAGCGCCGAACAGCGTAGATATGAAGGTCATACTGCGCCTCCTTGTGCAATGTGCCTCGCCTCGTCGGCCCTCCAGCGCATTCTGCTTCTGACGGTTGGGGACTATCCGCAGCAGCGGACGGCCAGAGGCTCTCCCGAAGGCGTTCGTTGTCGAACAGGCACTCTCCTGGAGGTACGCAGATGACTACTCCCCCGCCGTCGACCTTTCCCTTCGACATCGACCACATGACGGCGACGGAGGTCGACCTGCCGCCCGGAGCGTGGACTGACGTCCCGCTGGAGCTCAGCCTCCCCTTCGCCGGTCTCTACTTGCTCGACGCGAACGTCCGCGGACGTCTGGTGGCGTACGGGAAGGTCAACGCCTACATCACAGCAAGGCTGTGGGATGCCACAGCGGGTGTGGCCGTTCCCTCCAGCGAGCGGAACGTGTACCAGACGATCGACACCGCTGCCGGCGACCATGGCGGCAACGGCACCGCACCGATCAGCGAGGTCTTCCGCGCGAACGCACCGACCACCATCCGGCTGCAGGCGAAGCTGACCAACGCCGAAGGAGCGGCGACCACCGCCCAGATCTACTCCAACGCCGCCCAAGGCTTCACCTCTCTGCGCTACCGCTTCAACTGATCAGAGCCCTGTGGCTCCTCATTCGCTGTTGGAAAATCTCCGCTGGGAGTCAGGCTGCTTCCGGCATGACGTAGCCGTGGGCAATGTCGCGGCGTTCGGCGGGGCGGTTCGTGCGGCGGGTGAGGCGGCGGGTCATGAGAGTGATGGCGGCCCAGGTGATGAGTGAGACGCTGCCCATCACCGAGGCCCGAGCCAAGTCCGGCACCCTGGTGGAACTCGCCGACCTCGAAGACGCCCTCGCGCTCGCCGAGTACCGTGCGCGCCAGGCTGCGGGAGAGGTCACGGGCGTGCCTCATGCTGAGGTCCGGGTCCGACTCGGGCTGGAGCGCACGGCTCACTGACCCGACCGCCCCGGCCCGGCGCTAAAGCGAGATCTCGATTTCCTCCACGTCCGTGAATTCCACGTCCAGGCCTTGGGCGCGGCGGTTGTTGTCGCGGAAATAGTGTTCGCCCATTCCCTGCGCGGCGATCTGCAGGAGTTGGTTTTCGGTGGCGCCCCGGTCGTGGGCCTCGAACAGGCGCTTTGCCCAGTGGGGGGACAGGGCCTGGGTGATGTGGCGGGTGCGGGGGTCGTCGGTGGTGCCCGGGGCCGCCGTGAAGCCGAAGCGGGCCCGGGTGGCTACGACGATGCCGTCCGTGGATGCCGCTTTCTGCTTCGCCTTGGCTCGGATCTGGGGCTGCCAGCGCTTCTTGACCTCCTGCTCTATGCGGGCTGCGAGGGCCTTGCGGGGGCGCTTGAGCTTGCCGACCAGGTAGCGCTCCACGGTGCGCTGGGAGACCCCGAGCAGCTGGGCGGTGGCCTTGGTGCCCTTGAGCTGCTTGACCAAGTACTTCATCTGCGCCTGGGCGCTCTTGGGGATGGGGCGGGTGAACGCCTGCTCCAGGGCGCGGTCCAGGCTGTCGCCCAGCGAGTCGACCATCGTCTTCTACTCCCCGTCGTCGGCGGCCGGTCCGCCGTCCTTGATGTTCCGGGCGATGTTGAACAGGCCGCCGTGGTTCTCGAATTGAGATTCCGCCCACAGGACGGTCTGGGTTCCCTCGTGTTTGACCATTCCGGGGCTCACCCCGAGCCGGAACGTGCCCGGCGCGGGCTTGCCCTCGCTCGTGTAGGGAAGGAGATCGAGCGGGCTCGGACCTGTGGAGGGGTAGACGATGCAGTCCGTGGCGATCGCGACCGGGTAGACGTCGGCCGCGGCGGCGGTCTTCATCATCTTGCGGTGCATGCCGATGCGTACGGTGGCCAGGACGGCGGCCCGGATGTCGGGGCGCCATGTCTCCCGGGCGAGCGCCGGCCATGGCTCGTAGTACGGCACCTGGCCGCGGTTGCGCTGGCGCAGTTTGCCGATGCCGCCCTTCGCGGTGGCCTTGATCGCCTTCAGGAGCAGGGCCATCGCCGGGTCCATCTGCTTGGAGCGGGCCATCGCCTCGAGGAACTCCTCGTCGCCCATGCCGGTGGCGACCCCGAGGTCGGCCATCGTCGTCACGTAGGCGTCGCGCAGTCGCTTGTACCAGCCGTCCAGATAGCGGCCCGAGGCGGTACGCACGTACGCCTCGATCGGGGCGACGTCGAAACCGAGCTCCACCGCGTACGCGACTGTCGGTGTCGTGTACCAGGCCGGGCCCTCCGGGCGAGTGCCCTTCGGCGTGAACGGCGAGGGCAGCCGGTCGCCGTCCACGGTACGGCCGTTGATCCGCGCCCGGGACAGGTCGACGTGGGAGAGGTCGACCAGCCATGAGCCGGGCAGCGACGGGTCGAAGGCCGGGTTGCCGGTGAGGTGAGTGGGGCCGTTGAGGCCGACGTTGAGGCCGTTGGCGGCGGCCGCGAACGCCATGTTCACGTCGATGCCGACCAGGTACGGCTTCATGCACTCGTCATCGGTCAGGTCCCGGCACCAGTCGAACGGCTCCTCCATCAGCATCTCGGCCGGGGTGCGCAGGTGGTGCCGGGCGTAGACGCCCTTGAGGATCGGGTGCTCGTCCGGGACCTCGCACGGCACGACGTCGTACACCTGGGTCAGGGCGTCCGCGTTGAACGCCCGCTCGTACTCGCCGGTGGCTTCGTTCTTCTCCGCGCGGGTCGGCGGCCGCAGGGCGGTCATCAGCTCCAGGCCGGTGACGGCCGTGGTGCCGCGCGGCGTCATCACCCGCTCCGCGTACGTGCCGAGGAACCGCGCTAGGTCCGGGGGCTCGATGGCCGGCAGCTGCGGGGACTGCTTGTCGTCCCACTCGTCGACGGGCAGCGCGCCCCAGGCCGGGATGCACAGCTGCACGCAGCGGCGCCTGGAGCCCTCGGGGTCACGGAAGACGCGCGTCCACGGCCCGAACCCGCGCTGGGTGAGCTGGAGTTCGGCCCGGCCGAGCTGCTTGACCACCTTGTGGCTGTCCTTGAGCCGCCCTGCGCGGCGCTCTTCGTCCGACAGGGCGGCGGGCAGGCCGTAGCGCTCCAGTGCGCGGGGGGCCAGGACCAGGACCGGGTCGGCGTCGCGGCCGTTGCGGTGCAGCCGGGGCTGGCCGAGGTGGGCTTCGGTCAGTGTCCAGTCCACCAGCGCCGCGAGGCTCTTGGCGGGCACGTCGAGGATCAGGCCGCCGACGCAGTACGCCATCGCCTCGCCGCCGTCGGCGTCGGCGGCGACATCGATCACGGCGAGTGGCCCGTTCTCGAAGCGGGGGGTGGCGGTGGCCGCGGGGGTCGGCTTCTTCGCCGGTGTCTTCGCCGGCGTCTTCGCAGCCGGAGGTGGGGGCGGCGTCGCCTCGGGTGCCGTGACGGTGTCGGCCGGGGCCGGTGGTGGCGTGGTGGGCTCGGCTCCGGGCGGGGCGGGGAAGCGCTCGGCGAGGCCCTCCAGGAGGCGGGCGTAGGCGGCGCGCTTCGGCGGGCGCGGCTCGGTGCGTCCGGCCTCCCAGTTCCCCACCGCCTCCCGGCGTGCGTCCAGCGCCCTGGCGATCTGGGCCTGGCTCAGGCCCGCGGCCTCGCGCAGCCGCTTGCGCTCGGCGGGATCCGGCAGATCGTCCTGTGCGACCTGCTCAAGGAGCGCATCCACAGCGCCGAACAGCTCGTTCTCAGTGGACATAGAGGGCACCTCCGGTGATCACCGGTCACCGTAACCCAATCGCGCCGTGGATCGCACGCTTAAACGCGCACTGGATCGCCCTTATGTGGAGCGGCGTCGGCGTACATTTGTGCATTGCATCGACATGCGGATGAATATGGGTGTTTTGTCATGCGCCGAAGGTGTGCCGGTGGGCACTGTGCCGTGTGATGAATCTTGCTCTGTGGATCGCTGCCGGACTGCTGGCTGTCGTCTTTCTGACCGCCAGCTCGACCAAGCTGTTCCTCTCCAAGGAGAAGCTGGCCGCCTATCCCGCCGGCGGATGGGTCGAGGACTTCAGCGCCGGCTCGGTCAAGGCTATCGGCGCCGTCGAGGTCCTGGCGGCTGTAGGCCTGGTGCTGCCTGCCGTGCTGGACATCGCGCCGGGGGTGGTGCCGCTGGCCGCCGTGGGGGCGGCGTTGCTGATGACCGGCGCGGTCTACACGCGGCTGCGCCGTCACGAGGCGGCGATCGTGGTGGATCTCCTCTACCTGTGCCTGGCCGTCTTTGTGGCGTGGGGCCGCTTCGGCCCCGAGTCCTTCACCGGCTGACTAGACCGGGGTCAGAGGCGCTTGGGGAGATGAGGCCGAACTCGTAGGCATGGGCGACGAGTTGAGTGCGGCCTCTGACCCGCAGCTTGGACTTGGCCCGCTGGATGTGGGACTTGGCGGTCAGCGGGCTGATCACCATGCGGTCGGCGATCTGGTGGGTGGAAAGCCCCTGCGCGACCAGGGCGACGGCTTCGCGTTCGCGCTGGGTCAGCTCCTTGAGGCCGGTGGCGGTCAAAGGGCGGTGCGTCGGCCGGGTGAAGAGGCGGCTGATCACCGTGCGGGTCACACAAGGGGCGAGCAGGGCGTCGCCGCGTGCGATGACACGTACGGCGTGCAGGAGGTCCTCGGGCGCGATGTCCTTGACGAGGAATCCGGCGGCGCCGGCGCTCAGTGCGGCAAAGACCTGGGTGTCGAGGCCGTGGCTGGTCAGGATGACGACCCGTACGCGCGCCAGGGCCGGGTCCGCGGCGATGCGGCGGGCGGCCTCGATGCCGTCGAGGCCGGGCAGCTGGACTTCGGTGAGGACGATGTCGGGCCGGTGCTCGCGGGTGAGTTCCAGGATCTGCTGCCCGTCGGCGGCCTCGGCCACCACCTCTATGTCGTCCTCGGCGTCGAGGAGCGCGCTGAACCCGCTGCGCAACAGCGGCTGGTCGTCGGCGAGCAGGATACGGATCATGCCGTACGCTCCTGGGGCTTGTGGGTCTGACGACTGCGGGCGGCATTCATGGCCGCGGGGGCACCGGACGTCATGCTGCTTCACCTTCCTCGTCGTTGATGCGGTCGGCTCCCGGACCCGCGAGGCGCGTCAGGTGGCGACGGGGGTGTCCGCCACCGGATCCCGGGGAGCGTAGGGGTGGGTCACCCAACGGATCGTCTGTATGCGGCCGTCGAGGATGTCGAGTGCCAGAGCGCCGAGGACCCTGCCGTGGCGGTCGCGGAAGACCGCGCCGGGGCCCTGGTCGACCTGCTGCGGCTCCATGGTGACGCCGACGCGCACCAGCGCCGGCACGATCGCGGCCAGCACCCGGGCCACCTGCTCCGCACCGACGATGCGCCCCGGCCAGGGCAGAGCCGTGTCACCGCCGCCGCTCACCATCGGTACGGTGGCGGCGAGTTGCTCGCAGACCTCCTCCGGACATCCCACGACCGAGGCGATCTCCGGCGACTCGTACCCGAAGATCTCCCTCAGTACGAAGACCGCGCGCTCGAGCGGTGACAAGCGCTCCAGGAGCAGCACGGCCGCCGTGGACAACGACTCGGCCGACTCCGCCGGTCCTTGCGGGTCGTGGTCGAAGTCGCCCGGCAGCAGCGCGAAAGACCGTTGTCCGACGCTTCTGCCCCGCCGTACGCGGGCCGAGTGCAGCACGCCGATCGAGATCCGGGTGACCGCCTCCGACAAGAACTCCTTGCCGGAGACAGGAACCGTGAGGGCTTCCTCGTAGCGCAGCCAGGCCTCGTTGACCGCGTCCTCGGCCTCAGCGGTGCTGCCCAGGATGCGGCGGGCTATCGTCAGCAGCAGGGGCTGCAGCTCCTCGAACTCCTCGTTTCGGCTCACGCACACACTTCCTTGACGTACTCGGCGGCCGAAGATCGGCTGTCACCTCTCCGTCCGGGAACCTGCTGTCAGTAATCAAGACGAGACAGCCGCGGCGCCGGTGACATGGGTGGGGACGAAGGTGGGAGTGGCCACCGGCAACGGGGAGGAAAACAGGGGGTGTTGTGCGCTCGTACGGCCGTCACCGAGTGGCTTGGCCGGCTCGCTCACACATGCTCGGACGCGGGGGTGGCAAGCGGCTGAGGCTCGGGGTGCGGCGGCTCCGCCTGGGGTCCCCGGCTGCGGGCGCGCAGCGCGAGCGTGGCCACGATGCAGATCCCGACGGGTACGACGAGGATGAGCAGGACGGTGCCCAGGGTCCAGCCCGCGTCGACCATCAGGCCGCCGGTCAGGCCACTGGCGATGGGGCCCAGCTTTCCCGCGGTGTTCGCCCAGCTGACTCCCGTGGCGCGCGCGGCGGGCGGGTAGGCCACCGCGGTGATCGCCTGGAGCGCGGAGTTGGCCGCCGGAAGGCAGAGCCCGAGGAGGAACGCCACGGCGAGCAGCGCGGCGAACTGCGCGGCCCACAAGGCGGCCGCCACGAAGCCGATGATGCTCAGCGCCCACAGGGCCGAGAGGACCTGGAACCGGTCGAATCGCTTGAGCGCGAAGGACACGGAGAGCTGTCCCGTCAGGCCGCCCCATCCGAACACCGCGACGGCCACCGCGGCCTGCGAGGACGTCAGGCTGCCCGTCTGCTCGACCAGCAGCGGCATGTAGGTGATGATCAGGGCCGTCATGCCCTGCGCCAGGAAGAAGCTCATCCACAGCAGGAACGTGATGCGCTTGAATTCACGGGACATGACGACTCGTGCCGGGCGCTGCGGGCGTCGCTGCACCGTGGTCTCGTCCCAGACCACGTGGGACAGGTCCTGGTCCGGAGCGATGACGGAGAGGGCCTTGTGTATCTCTGCCGCGGGCCGCCCGCGGGTGATGAGCACGCCGACGGACTCCGGTACGTACCGGACGACCGCCGGGATCAGCAGCAGCGGGGCGAGTCCGGTCACGACCAGCAGCGTGGGCCAGCCGAACACGGGGATGAGAGTCGAGGCGAGTACGCCGCCGACGGTGATGCCGGCCGTCACCCCGGCGAAGGCCAGCGCGACCATCTGGACCCTGCGCTTGGCGGGTGTCCAGTCCGCGACCAGAGCCATCACGGTCGGCAGGATCGCGCCGAGTCCCAGGCAGGACACGATCCGCGTCGCGGCGAAGGCGCCGACGTTCTGCGTGATGCCCATGCACGCCGTGCCCAGGCCGAAGACGGCGATGCCCGTGACGATGACGCCTTTGCGCCCGTAGCGGTCGGCGAGCGGGCCTGCGGTCGCACCGCCGATGGTCATCGCGAGCACGCTCAGCGTCACGATGACGGTCACTGTGCGCACATCGGTGCCCCAGTCGTCCTCGAGCCGGGGGTAGACGAAGGCGGCGATGGTGGAATCGAGTCCGTCGGCCACCATCATCAGCAGGCCGAGGACCACGATGCGCCAATGTCTGCGGCTCATCGGCCTCTGGTCGATGAATTCCTGCGGACTCAAGTGTGCCGGGGCGTCCGTGGTCATGGGCGGACCCTTTCGTTCAGGGCGTACGGGGCGTACGGGGAAGAAGCACAAGCCGAGGCGCGGGTGTCAGCGGGCATGGGGGACGCCTCGAGCAAGGGGAGCTTCTGACCGTGCTGCGGTACCGCGGTCCCCGGGGAGGAACTGAACAGCATCGTTGTCCCGCACGGTTGAGAGCGACCAGCGTCTGATTCGAGCCGACCTCGTGCACGTACTCGGCTTGTCGCTCCACTCGTCTCAGCCGACGACGGTCCAGGTGTCGCCGCCGGAGAGAACCTCGGCGAGGTCGCCCTTGCCGTTCTGCTCGATGGCGGTGTCGAGCTGGTCGGCCATGAGCGTGTCGTAGACCGGACGTTCGACGTCGCGGAGGACACCGATGGGGGTGTGGTGGAGAGTGTCCGGGTCGGCGAGGCGGGAGAGCGCGAAGGCCGTGTTCGGGGAAGCGGCGTGCGCGTCGTGGACCAGGATCTGTGACTGGTTGTCCTCGGTGACCTCGACGATGCTGAGGTCGCCGGTGAGGGGGTCGCGTACGACGCCCATCGAGGCATCGGCTCCGAAGCGGATGGGTTGTCCGTGTTCGAGGCGGATGACGGCTTCTTCGGCCTGCTGCTTGTCCTTGAGGACTTCGAAGGCGCCGTCGTTGAAGATGTTGCAGTTCTGGTAGATCTCCACCAGCGCCG
>NZ_SRIC01000333.1 GCF_004684775.1 Streptomyces sp. MZ04 | reverse complement strand
CCTCGGTGTCGTCCGCCCCCGCACCCGCTCCCACGCCGGACAACGAGTTGACCGTGCCCACGCCTGTCGTGACTCCGCGGAACTCCGGGGCGGACGACACCGAGGTGCTGCCGCAGCCGCCGGCCTCCTCGGGCGCCGCGGACGAGACGGCTGTGCTGCCGCCCGTCCGGGAGGACAAGGTGCCGCCGGGGTACTTCCGGGACGAGCGCCCGTCGCCCGACGCCGGGAACGACAGGACCCGCGAGCTGCCCCAGGTCGACGAGCAGGGCGCCCCTCGGCAGCGGCCGCGTTCCGACTGGGCGGAGGAGACTCCGCTGGACGATCTGCCGTCCTTGGCGGATGAGCTGCTGGGTTCGCGGGACGACGAGGACGACCGGGGTCGGAACGGGCGCTGAGCGCCGCGGTACGGGGTGCCCGCACCGCGAGCGGGCCGCGTTGTCAGTGGGCTGCCCCACAATGAAACCGGCAGCGAAAACGCGGCAGCGAAAACCCGGCAGCGAGAAACCGGCTGCGAAAAGTGCAAGGCGGAGGCGGTGACCCATGGCCGTATGGGATGACCTGGTGGGCCAGGAGCGGGTGAGCGAGCAGCTGGGGGCTGCCGCTCGGGACGCCGACGCCCTCGTCACCGCCGTGGCCACGCGCACCGCACCCCCCGAGGCGTCGAAGATGACGCACGCCTGGCTCTTCACCGGACCGCCCGGCTCCGGGCGGTCCACCGCCGCCCGTGCCTTCGCCGCGGCCCTCCAGTGCACGAGCCCGGACCGCGCGCTCGGCGGCGTACCCGGCTGCGGATTCTGCGACGGGTGTCACACGAGCCTGGTCGGTACGCACGCCGACGTGGAAGTGGTGCGTACGGACCTGCTGTCCATCGGCGTGAAGGAGACCCGCGACCTCGTGCGGCGGGCCCAGCTGTCGCCCGCAGGCGGCCGCTGGCAGGTCATCGTCCTGGAGGACGCCGACCGTCTCACCGAGGGCGCGGGCAACGTCCTCCTGAAGGCCGTCGAGGAGCCCGCTCCCCGCACCGTGTGGCTGCTCTGCGCGCCTTCCTTGGAGGACGTGCTCCCCACGATCCGCTCCCGCTGCCGGCACCTGACGCTGCGTACGCCCTCGGTGGACGCCGTCGCCGACGTGCTCGTACGACGTGACGGCATCGAGCCGGATGTCGCCGCGGCCGCCGCCCGTGCCACGCAGGGTCACATCGGCCGCGCCCGGCGTCTGGCGACCGACCCGCGGGCGCGCGAGCGCCGGGCCGCCGTGCTCAAGATGCCGCTCCGGGTCGAGGAGATCGGCGGCTGCCTCAAGGCCGCGCAGGAGCTGATCGACACGGCGGGCGAGGACGCGAAGCAGGTCGCCGAGGAGGTCGACGTCAAGGAGACCGAGGACCTGAAGGCGGCGCTCGGCGCGGAGAAGGGCGGCCGGATGCCGCGCGGCACGGCGGGTGTCATGAAGGATCTGGAGGACCGGCAGAAGCGCCGCAGGACCCGCACCCAGCGCGACAGCCTTGACCTGGCCCTGATCGACCTGACCGGTGTCTACAGAGACGTGCTTACGCTGCAGCTCGGCTCCCGCGTGGCCCTGGCCAACACGGAGGTGCAGGACATGCTGGAGCGCATGGCGCGCGGCACATCGCCCGAGTCCACGCTCCGCCGCATCGAGGCGATCGCCGCCTGCCGCACGGCCCTGGACCGGAATGTGGCCCCGCTCCTCGCGGTCGAGGCGATGACGGTGACGTTGCGCGCGGGCTAGCCACCCTCCCCGGAGGCCCGTGGAGGGGGCGAACGCGACATTCCAGCCCGGAGGTTGACGGAGTCACCCGTACGAGCACCGAGGGCGACCAGGCGATCGCAGACGGTTAGTCTCATCTGATGCGCATCAGAGGACTCCGTACCCCCGCCACCGTGTTCCTGGCCGCCGGACTGCTGATCTCCGGCTGCTCGGCCTCGAGCTCGACGGCGGACGCGTCCATGGCCGCGCTGCCCCGCGCGACTCCGGAAGGGCTCGCGCCCTACTACGGGCAGAAGTTGAAATGGCGCGAGTGTGGCGTCCCGGGCTTCGAGTGCTCCACGATGAAGGCGCCGCTGGACTACGACAAGCCGGGCGGTGATGAGATCAAGCTCGCCGTCGCCCGCAAGAAGGCCACGGGACCCGGCAAGCGCCTGGGCTCGCTCCAGGTCAACCCGGGCGGTCCCGGCGGCTCGGCGATCGGCTATCTCCAGTCGTACGCGGCGCTCGGTTACCCCGAAGAGGTCCGCGCCCGCTACGACATGGTCGCGGTCGACCCGCGCGGGGTGGCCCGCAGCGAGCCCGTCACCTGTCTCGACGGCAAGCAGATGGACGCGTACACGCAGACGGACATCACCCCCGACGACGCGCGCGAGACGGATGAACTCGCCTCCTCCTTCAAGGAGTTCGCGGAGGGCTGCGAGAAGCGGTCGGCCGAGATGCTGCCGCACGTCTCCACGGTCGAGGCCGTCCGCGACATGGACCTCCTGCGGGAGGTGCTCGGCGACGAGAAGCTGACGTATGTGGGCGCCTCGTACGGCACGTTCCTGGGGGCGACGTACGCGGGGCTCTATCCCGACCGCGTCGGTCGCCTGGTCCTGGACGGGGCGATGGACCCGTCGCTGCCCGCCCGCCGGATGAACCGTGACCAGACGGCGGGCTTCGAGACGGCGTTCCAGTCGTTCGCCAAGGACTGCGTGCGGCTGGCCGACTGCCCGCTGGGCACCAAGAGCCCGCAGGACGCGGGCAAGCGCCTGAAGTCCTTCTTCGACGACCTGGACGGCACGCCGATCCCCGCCGGGGACTCCGACGGCCGCGAGCTCGGCGAGGCGCTGGCCACGACGGGCGTGATCGCCGCGATGTACGACGAGGCGGCCTGGCCCCAGCTGCGCACGGCACTGGCGGCTGCGATGAAGGACAAGGACGGGGCGGGCCTGCTGGCCCTCTCGGACAGTTACTACGAGCGCGACGGCGACGGATCGTACGCGAACCTGATGTTCGCCAACGCGGCCGTGAACTGCCTGGACCTGCCCCCCGCCTTCACCTCCCCCGACGCGGTGAAGAAGTCCCTCCCCGACTTCGAGAAGGCCTCGTCGGTCTTCGGCGAAGGCCTCGCCTGGGCCTCGCTGAACTGCGCGTACTGGCCGGCGAAGGCCACGGGCGAGCCGCGCCGCATCGAGGCGAAGGGCGCGGCCTCGATCGTCGTGGCCGGCACGACCCGCGACCCGGCGACGCCGTACCGCTGGGCCGAGTCCCTGGCCGCCCAGCTCTCCTCCGGCAAGCTCCTCACCTACGAGGGTGACGGCCACACGGCGTACGGCCGTGGCAGCGACTGCATCGACTCGACGATCAACGCCTACCTCCTGGAGGGCACCGCTCCGAAGGACGGAAAGCGCTGCTCATAGCGGTTCCGGGGGTGCGCGGGGTGCGCACACGGGGGGTGTGCGGAGCGCCCTTGGAAACTGTGTAGACTTAGCGGCGTTGCTGATCGCACCATAGGTGCGGGACGCGCGCCGCCTTAGCTCAGATGGCCAGAGCAACGCACTCGTAATGCGTAGGTCTCGGGTTCGAATCCCGAAGGCGGCTCGGATTAACCCCAGGACTCACTCGCCGTGACCTGGGGTTTTTTCATGCCCGCGGCATGCCGAGCCGAACGACTGGGATGCCGTGGAAGTGCTTGCGTGAGCGATGCGTGAGCGGAGCGGCTCGGGGACCTACTTCTTGGGCTTCCGGCGCTTGGCCTTTTTCTTCACCTTGACCTGGGCTTTCGCCTTGCTCTTCGGCTTGCCGCTGTCGCCCTTGCGGGTCTTCTTGGCCTTCGCCTTCTTGCGGGCCGCCTTCTTCGCCTCGGCCTTCCGCTGGAGGGGGACCAGCTTGGCGGTGGCCTCGGCGGCGTTCTTGCCGACCTGGGGCAGGACGCTCTGGTAAATGTCCCGCGTGATGCGGGTGTCGCTGTGACCGAGTGTGTCCGACACGATCTTGATGTCGATGCCGGCGGCGAGCATGAGGGTGGCCGCGCCATGGCGCAGGTCGTGCAGCCGGATCGGCGGGAGACCGGAGGCGGCGACGAGCCGCTCGAAGAGGTCGGTCACCTTGCCAGGGTGCAGCCAGGAACCGTCCTCCTGCGTGAAGACATGGCCGGTGTCCACCCAGGCCGAACCCCACTCCTCGCGGGCCTCGTCCTGGCGCTCACGGTGGCGCTTCAGGACGTTGACGGTGTCGTCATCGAGCGCGACCACGCGGTATCCACTGTCCGTCTTGGGATCGGATGCCTCGATCTCCCAGCCGTCCTGCACGAGTTGGGAGGAGACGGTGAGGGAGTGGGTGTCGAGGTTCGTCTCCGACCACGGCTGCCCGCACGCCTCGCCACGGCGCAGGCCGCGGAAGGCGATCAGGTGCCACATCGCGTACAGCCGGTCCTCGGCGACGAAGTCGAGGAAGGCGCCGGTCTGTTGGGGCGTCCAGACCATGACGGGCGAGGGCTTCTCGCCGGTCTGCTCCCACTTGGCGACCCGCTCGTCCGTCCATACCAGGGCCTTCGGCTTGCGTACGGGGTCGATCTCGACGTGGGCGGCCGGGTTGAACGTGATGACCTGCTGGCCGATCGCGTCGTTCAGGGCCGCACGGAGGGTGGCCTTGATGTGCTGGCGCGTGGCGGGCCCGGTGACGCGGCGGAATGCCGGCATCGCGTCGATCGCCGCCTTCATCGCCTTGCGGCGGGCGCGGTTGTCCGCGCCCTTCCACGGGATGGCCGTCAATTCGTCTATGGCGGCACGCCGTTGGGCGTTGTCCTCCAAGATCTGGGCGTTGGCGTCGCGAATGTCCGTGAACATCTCGCTGAGGTGGCTGACGCGCGCCGGTCGAGGCGCCGGTGCCCGATGCGCGGCTTGAGGTGCACGCGAATGTCGGTCTCGTAGCGGTTCAAGCCGGACTTGCGTATGCGCTTGCCCGCCAGCCACCGATCGAGCCACTCGGCCACGGTCAGGCTACCGATGAGGTTCTGGCCGGCGTTGAGGCGCCGCCTCGTCTCCTCGACGTCTGGCAACGGCGTCCGCTCGCGGCTGACCTCGGCCAGCATCTCGGCGATCAGCTCCGTGCCCTCGGGGTCGTCCGACTCGGCCAGGCCGAGCAGAGCGCGGACGTGGTCGAGGTCGGCCTGAGCGGACTTCAGACTGTCATAGCCGCCGCGAGCGAAGGAGCGCGCCGGAACCCTCGCGGTGCTGGCCGAGGCGTTCCCCGCTCTGGCGTTCCCGGATCCGGATACGGAGGTGCTGCGGGCGAAGCCGCCGCCTCATCTCAAGCCGCCGCCGGGGGACGGTCCGGCGTGGGCGCCGAAGGGGTGGAACTGGTGAGCCGGTGGTGGTGAACCTGGGGGCAGTGCCCAACTAGACACTAACGGGCTGGTGTTACGCCTGGGTACGGTTCAACTCCCTTACCGGAAAATGATCACGCTGGGAGTTGTTGTGCGTCTTTCCCGTACCGCGCCCGTTGCTCTGGCGCTCACCGCGTTGCCCGCGCTCGTCGTGACGACGGCTGCGGCCTCGCCGCGGTCCGCCCCCGAACCGTCCGCCCCGACAGCGGTGTTCACCCTCGACGCCTCCAAGGGGACCTTCTCGGCGAAGGCGGCCGGCGGTCAGCGCGTGAGCGTGCTGGCCACCCACATAGGGCAGGGCGCGGACACCAAGATCCTCAAAGCCGGGGACGAGCGGGCCGTGTCGGACACCACCTTCGCCCGGTCCTCGGAGCCTTCCGCGCGCTCTGCGTGGGCAGCGTCCTCGAAGTTCGCGGACCTCTCCTGGGCGGACGTCGGCGCGAAGACCTACACCGTCTACCGTGACGGCGCGAAGATCGGTACGACGTCGAAGCCGAGCTTCCGCGACACCAGTGTCACGCCCGGCACGGAGGCGGACTACCGGATCATCGGGGCCGGGAAGAAGGACACCCACACCTGGGGGATGACCGCGACCATCCCCAGCAGCGATACCACCAAGGCGCTGAACGCCACAGCGAAGGACATCGAGGCCAAAGCCCGCAAGTACTCCAAGTCAACGCTGCGGTGGCGCTCGTTCATCCGCCCGACCTGGGCCGGCATCCCCAAGGAACTCGCGAAGGTCTCGGGCTGCAAGTACACCAAGGGCTACAAGTACGCCGGGGACGCGCGCGGCTTCTCCAAGTCGAGGAAGAACCCCGGCTCGCGCGCCGGGGTCACCGGGACGGTCAACTGGAAGAGCGGCAAGGTCACATGGGACCGCTTCACCGGCAAGACCCGCGTCTACAAGAAGTCCAACTCGAGGCTGGTCGCCACCCGTAAGGCCAGCGTGAAGAAGATCAAGTTCAAGGCGCTGAACAAGCACAACGGCAAGGAGCGCGGCGTGCGCATCATCGTCGACGCCACCGACCCGTTCTGCCCCAAGTCCGGTGTCAAGCGGGCCGGGATCGGGGCGTCCGCCACCGTCCAGATGACGCGGGGCGGCAGCTTCCACGTGACGGGCAAGCACCGCCAGGCCCCCGACCACGAGCTGTACATGTACAACTACGCGGGCAAGAAGTACAAGACGAAGACGATCCTGCGGGACAAGATGCTCGACCTGCGCTGCATTTCGCAGCCGGCCTGCCAGCTCCAGAACATCGCCGCCAAGGGCTGACCCCGCCCACGCCCGCCGGTAGGGGCGGTGGGATGATCCAGGGGCGGCCTTCCGCAGCGGGAGACCGCCCCAGGAGGGAAGATCATGAAAGTCACATTCGGCAACGTCCAGTTCGGCAAAGCCACTCTGGGAAGTGCCCTCTTCTACGCCGTGAATGTCACCGTCAGCTCATCGCTGATCGGCCTGGTCGTCGACCGGGCCTGGGCCTCCTTCGCAGACGGTCCCTGGGACCCGCTGCTCTACGGCGAGAGCAGCGATCTGATTTTCCCCGCCGCCTGCCTCCTCGTGCTGACGGCGGCCCGCCTCATCCTGCCCCCGGCGCCACGCTGGAAGGCCATCCTCGTCGACAGCTCCCTCTACCTGCTGACGCTCCTGATCTGCTACGGCGCGGGCTCCCTGGCGGACGGCGAGGGCGTCGGCACCGCCTTCGGCGGGGCTTTCTTCGTCGCGCTCCTGTCCCTGTTCACGCTCCAGCTCCCCGCCGCCTGGGCTCTGATCGCCTGGGCCACCGGCCACCTCGACCCCACCGCGCCCCGCGGCGAGCAGAGCCCGGCCTCGTCACCGGTCGGCAGTCTTCTTTGACGGTTTCACCGCCCAGGAGGTCATCTCCTCCAGCATCTTGCGGTTGATCGCCCCCGACGACGAGGCGGCGATCTTGTGCCGGGAGTCGATGACGAAGGTGAAGGGCACCCCCTGGGACTGGATGACGCCCTTGGGCATGTCCAGGGTGGACTTCCCCGAAGGATCATGCAGGTTCGGGTAGGGGACGTCGAACTCCTCGATGAACGCCTTGGACGCGGCGATGCCGCTCCCTTGGTTGATGCCGACCACGACCACGCCCTTGCGCTTCATCGACTTCTCGTAGTCGACGAGCATGGGCATCTCCAGACGGCACGGCCCGCACCAATACGCCCACGCGTTGACCACGACCGTCTTGCCCCGGTAGTCCGACAGCCGAAACGGCTTCCCGTCGACCGTCGTCCCCTTGATGTCCGGGGCATCGGGACGGCTCTTCACGTCGATGGTCAAAACCCCACTGTCGGACATGCGGTATCCGGTCCGCTCGGAGCCGTCCATCGACGTGACGGCAAGGATGCCGCCACCCCCGACGACGACGGCGGCCACGGCAATGGAGACGGTGGAACGCTTCACAGGTCAAATCCTCGCTCGGTCACGGAATATGCCTGCCATCCTCCCAACGCCCCAGGAACAACCCCGAGTTGGGGTGCTGCCCTTAGGGGCAGTGCCCAAAGAGCCACTATCGCCCACCTGTTCGAGCCGCGCAGCATGAAGGGACGCTTCCTCGCAGCGGGGGAGGGCAGAGAACGGAGTGCTGCTGTGCGGGTAGGAAAAGCCGCCATCTCGGTCGCGATAGCGGCCAGCGTACTGGGCGCAGGCGCCACCACCGCCACGGCCGCGCCGGCCCCCAAGGGCGACATCGCCGCGAAGTGAGACTACGAGCGACGGCCCGGCGGCGGCTGGCTGGACTGCTGGAAGACGAAGAAGGGCACGCAGAAAAGCGCCGCCCACAAGGTGAAGAAGGGCAAGCACTTCTTCCACTTCGGCATCAAGGGCAATAACACCCGCTGGACCGCATCCGTCTACAAGAAGGTCAAGGGCAAGGACTCCAAGGTCCAGTCCCTCAAGGGCAAGGCCAACGGAACCGAGACCTTCGCCGCCCGCAAGAGTTACGGCGCCGGCAGCTACTGCATCGTCTGGAAGTACGGCAAGACGGGCAGCCAGGCGTACGGCGGCTTCGAGTAGAACCCCGCACCCCACGCCACAAGGAGGGGCCCCCACCGGCGGGGCCCCTCCTTGT
>NZ_SRIC01000332.1 GCF_004684775.1 Streptomyces sp. MZ04 | reverse complement strand
GACGGCCCGGCTTCTTGCCCCGGGGCAACAACGGCTCCAGGCGGGCCCACTGCGTATCCGTCAGATCTCCACGTGCCACGAAGCAAGATCATCTCACCTCAAGATCCGCTTTCGATACGCGCCCTAGGCGGTGCTCGGTGGTCGCTCGGGCTACTGCCCCGTGCGCTCGTACCTCTTGTCCACCTTGCCGATCTCCGTCCAGGTGCCGTTGCCGCGGCGGTCGATCCACACGGGGCGTCCCCGCGCGGAACGGCGCTTCTCGAAGGACACCTCGTCGAGTACGCCGTTGACGGAGACCCGCTGGATCTCGCGGTCCAGGGTGTGCCGCAGCGACGTGGCGGAGCCGTCGGCGGGGAGCTCGCCGAGGGCGGAGGCCAGGGCCATGGCACCGTCGTACAGCTCCTGGTTGCCCTGCGCGGGGAGGTTCTGGTCGGGTTCGCCGGTGTAGTTGCGGGTGCGCAGGACGCCGGCGGGGATGCTCTTCTCCGCGTCTTCGGTGCTCGCCCGCTCCTCGGAGTCCTGGCAGACGCCCTCGAAACCGCTCTGCGTGAGCACGGGCCCCTTGAAGCCGTCGGCCCTGAGGCTCTTGGCCCACATCCCGGCGTCCGAGTTGGCCGGCACCACGACCGCGTCCGCCCGCGCCTTTGCGGCCAACGAAGGGATCTGCGACGCCTTCACGTCGGTGGGACCGGTGTCCAGTGCCTGGGTGGTGACGCCGCCCCTGCGCAGCGCGGTGCCGATGCCGTCCTCGCGGTTCGCCCACAGCTTGTCCTCCGCCACGAGCACGCGGCGGGCCTTGGTCTGCGACAGCAGGTAGCGGGCCGTGGCCTCGCCCTGCCGCGCGTCGTCGGCGGGGATGGCGAACGCCCCGTCGGCGTGGGCGGCGTCCGAGCAGGTACTGATCTCGGGCAGGAACGCCTCGTCCGTGTCGTGCACCCAGGCGAAGCCGGAGGTGTCGCCGATGACGGCGAGCATGTTCGGGTGCTTCGCCAGCATCTTGCGGGAGCTGACGTCCGGATCGGCGGTCACGGGGACGATGCGGAAGCGGCTGCCGTCCTTGGCGCCGAGCGTCTCCGCGAACGCGGACTTCACGGTGCGCAGTTGCTGCGTGGTGAACTGCTTGAACTCCGAGGTCTCGTACTCGTCCGGCTCGACGCCTCCCCTCGGGGCGCCGACGTGCCGGGAGTCGTGGGCTACGCCGATCTCGTAGACGGTGCCCTTGTCCTTGCCCACGGAGTCGCTGGAGGAGTCGGAGGAGCCGGACGTCAGGGAACGTATGCCGAGACCCGTCGGGATGCCGACCGCGAGGACGAGGACGGCGGCGATCAGCGGGCGCTTGCGGGAGCGGGGCCGGGCGTCGGGCGCGGACGGGGTGGTGGTGTCCTTGCGGACCGTCGGCCGGGTGTCGGCGTCCGCGAAATGGGCCGCGGGCTCCTTGCCGGGGTTCCCCACACGGACCGTCGGCCTGCGGACCGGATCCGTGTCCGGTCGACGGTCCGAGGGGGCGTCGGCCACCGAGTCCTGCACATCGGACGGCACTTCAGCGGGGCGTACGGAATCCGACGGCTTCGTACGCGTCGACTCCGTGCCCGGTGACTTCGTACCCGGCGCCCCCGTACCCGGCGCCCCCGTACCCGGCGCCCCCGTACCCGGCGCCAGCGACCGCTGCGCCGCCACGACCAGCTCGAGCGCCGTCGCCGCGTCCGCGGGGCGGTCCGCGGGGTCCTTGGCCAGCAGGCCGAGGATCAGGCGTTCCACCGGGCCCGTCACCTCGCCGCGTGCCGCGCTCGGGCGCAGGGGCGCGTCGTTGACGTGGTTGTACATGACGCCGGCCGCGGAGCCGGTGAACGGTGGTCTGCCGATGAGGAGTTCGTAGAGGACGCAGCCGAGCGCGTACAGGTCCGTCCGGCCGTCGCCCGGCTCCTGGCGGAACCGCTCCGGCGCCAGATACGGGATGCTGCCGAACGGCAGCTGCCCGGTCTGCGTGAGGCGCGAGTCGCCCGCGAAGCCCTCCATGAACGTGGCGATGCCGAAGTCGACGACCTTCGCGGTGCCGTCCGGGGTGATCATCACGTTGCCGGGCTTGATGTCGCGGTGCACGACGCCCGCCGAGTGCGCCGCGTCCAGGGCGCGGCAGATGTCCGCCGCCCAGCGCAGCGCGTCCGCCACCGGGACCCGGACGCTCTCGCGCAGCACCTGGTCGAGCGAGTGCCCCTGCACCAGGGCCATCACCAGGTACGGGGTGTTGTCGTCCGTGCCGTGGTCGTGCACGGCGACGATGTACGGGCTGTCGAGCGCGGCCGCGGCGCGGGCCTCCTGCCGGAACCGGGCCAGGAGTTGATCCACCTCGCCCTCGCCCGCCGACGTCGACGGCACGAAGAGCTTGACCGCCACCTCGCGGCCCAGGCTCCCGTCGCGGGCCCGCCAGACCTGCCCCATGCCACCCGCGCCGATCGGCGCCAGCAACTCGTACCGACCGTTCAGCAACCGCCCCCGCATACGTCCTCCCTCAGACCCGGTGATCCTAGCCAGCGGCTCGACCACCGGGCGGGCAGGTCACCCCTTCACCTCACCCCTTCACCTCACCCCTTCACCGCGCCCCCGAGCGCGAAGCCGCCGCCCAGCTTCCGTGAGATCAGGACGTACAAGAGGATCACCGGTGTCGAGTAGATGATCGAGAACGCGGCCAACTGGCCATAGACCACCGTGCCCTTGTTGCCGAAGAAGTCATTGATGCTGACCGACGCCGGCATCTGCTCCGGGGTCAGGAGCAGCATGAACGGGACGAAGAAGTTGCCCCACATCATGACGAACGAGAAGACCGTGACCACGGCCACTCCCGGGCCCATCAGCGGCAGCACGATACGGATCAGCGACTGGAAGGACGACGCTCCGTCCGTCCACGCCGCCTCCTCCAGCTCCTTCGGCACGCCGTCCATGAAGTTCTTCATCAGCCAGATGGCGAAGGGGAGTTGGGACGCGGCGAAGAAGAAGATCGTGCCCTGCATCGTGTCGATCAGGTCCACCTGGACGAACAGCGCGTACACCGGGACCATGATCGCCGTGATCGGCAGGCTCGTCGCGAACAGGATCGTCAGCATGAAGGGGCGGTTCAGGCGGGACTTGAAGCGGGAGAGGGGGTACGCGGCCAGCGCCGCGCAGACCACCGTCAGGATCGTGCCGCCGCCGCACAGCAGCAGGCTGTTGAGGAGGGGGGTGAAGGTGATCTCGGGGGTCAGGACCGCGTCGTAGTTGTCCAGGGTGAGGCCGTCGGGGACCTTCACCTTGAGGTCGGCCTCGGTGTCGAGCGAGGACAGGATCACCCAGGCCAGCGGCAGCACAAACGCCGCCGCGACCACGAGCAGCCCCGCGTCCGCGGCGAGACGGCGACTCGTGCGGCGTGAACTGAGGCTCCGGGAGGGTGACTTGACGGTGTTGGCGGACACTCAGACCTCCGTGCGGAGCAGGCGCATATAGACGAGGGAGAAGAGTGAGCCGACGACCAGGAGCAGGAGTGCCACCGCCGTGCCGTAGCCGATCATGCTCTTCTGGAAGGCCTGTTCGTACATGAACAGGGGGAGGGTCTGGCTGCGGTTGCCGGGGCCGCCGCGCGTCATCACCCAGATCAGGCCGAAGACGGAGAGGGTCTGGAGGGTGTTCAGCATCAGGTTCGTGCCGATGGAGCGGCGGATCATCGGCAGCGTGATGTGCCACATGCGGCGCCAGCCGCCCGCGCCGTCCACCTCGGCCGCCTCGGTGATCTCCTTGGGGATCTCGTTCAGGGCCGCCGAGTAGACCAGCATCGAGAAGGCCGTCCCGCGCCATACGTTGGCGAACGACACCGCCAGGATCGGCAGCGTGTACATCCAGTTCTGGGACGGGAGATGGAGGAAGTCGAGGACCGCGTTGAGCGTGCCCTCGCGGCGGAAGAACGCGTACAGGAGGAAGGCCGCCACCACCTCCGGAAGGACCCACGCCGTGATCACGATCGCGCCCGTGAGCGTGCGGACCGGCTTGGACGCCCGCCGCATCAGGGACGCGAGCGCGAGGCCGATGGTGTTCTGGCCGATGAGGGACGAAAGCACCGTGAAGACGAGGGTGAGCCAGACCGCGTTGAGGAACGCCTCGTCCCCGAACGCCTTACGGAAGTTGTCGAACCCGACGAAGCTGGACTCGGCCTGGCCGGTGAGCTGGAGGTCGGTGAAGGCGATGTAGGCGCAGTAGCCGATGGGTCCCGCGAGGAAGAGCAGCAGCAGGATGACGGCGGGGGAGACGGGCAGTGCGCGGGTCAGTGCCCGGCCGGCCTTCCCGCGGCGGGACGGGGGGCGCGATGTGCCCGGGCCCGGCGCCGTCTTGATGATGTCGCCGGGCCCGGCGGGGGGCGCGGCGGTCACTTCTTGATGACCTCGCCGTCCGTCGCCGCCTTGACCTCGTCGTCGTATCCGCTTGCCGCCTCCGCCACGGAACCGTCGCCCGTCGTGACCTTCTCCATGGCCTCCTGCACCGCCGTGGAGACCTTCGGGTACGCCGGGTACGCGGGGCGGTAGTGCGTCGACGGCACCAGGTCCGTGAAGAACTTCAGGCCGGGCTGTGCCTTCAGGTACGCGGGGTCGGCCGCGACGTCCTTACGGACCGCGATGCCCGAGTTCGCCACGTACCACTTCTGGGCGTTGGCCTTGGTCTGCATCTGCTCGATGAACTTGAAGGCCAGGTCGGGGTTGGACGCCTTGGACGGGATCGCCCAGGTCCAGCCGCCGGACATGCTCACCTTGCCGGGAACCTCGCCGTTCTGGGTGGGCATCTCGGCGAGGCCCAGCTTCTTCGACCACTCGGGCCACTCGTGGCCCGCGCCCTTGCCCCAGTCCTGCGGCAGCCAGGAGCCGTCGAGGTTGATGCCGAGCTTGTCCTCGGGCAGGAGTTCGCCGCGCACCCGGGTGGGGAAGTTCGGGTCGAGGGCGTCGGAGACGTCCGGGCCGAGCTTCTCCTTGTAGACCGTCTCGACGAACTCCAGGGAATCCTTGAAGCCCTGACTGCCCGTCACCCACTTCTTCGCCTGCGGGTCGTACATCGGGTCCTTGCCCGTGCCGTACAGGAGCATCTCCATGCCCTGCATGGTGGCGGCCTCGCCCGCGGGCTTACCGGTGTAGACGTTCAGGGGCGTGACTCCGGGGACCTTCTTCTTGATGGTACGTGCCGTGTCCAGGATGTCGTCCCACGACTTCGGCTGCCAGTCGGCGGGAAGACCGGCCTTCTTGAAGATGGCCTTGCTGAACCAGAGTCCGCGGGTGTCGGTGCCGTCCGGCACGCCGTACGTCTTGCCGTCCGCCGCCTTCGCCGCCGACTTGGACGTGTCGATGAACTGGTCCCAGTCCTTCCACTTGTCCAGATACGGGTCGAGCGGCTTCAAGTACCCGCTGGTGATGTCCGAGTTGATGAGGAAGGTGTCCTCGTAGACCAGGTCGGGCGCGGTCTTCGGGGAGCGCATCATCTGCTGCAGCTTGGTGTAGTACTCGGAGTCCGGCGCCTTGATCGGCACCAGCTTCACCTTCTTGCCGGGGTTCTCCTTCTCGAACTGCTTCTTCACGTCGGCCAGAAAGGTGTCCATGACCTTGATCTGGTTGTCCGTGGACTGTTTGAAGGAGACCTTCACGGTGTCCGGATCATCGCCGGAGTCCCCGCCGCAGGCGGTGAGGGTGCCGGCGGCGACCAGGGCGGTGGCGAGGAGCAGTGGAGTGGTGGGGCGCACGGGCACGACCTCCTACTGGCCGACGCGGCTTGGTTGCCACGCGGGGCTGCAACGCGGGCTGCCCGGTGAACGTAAGGGCGTGCTCGGAGCACGGTCAATGCCCGTGCGTCGCCGCTTGTCATCAACGTGACAACGTTGTTATTGGCGAACGGCATCAGGTGTACGGGCAACGGGACTCGGGTCTCACACCGAGGCCGGCGGCAGCTCCCGCGGCCACTGGTCCGTCGTACGCAGCAGGTCGACGAACGCCCGCTCGGCGGGGGAGAGCAGCCGGTCCCGCCGCGAGACCAGGTTCACCGGGCGCGACCGCGGCGGCTCCGTCACGGGCACGACGACCAGCGAACCCGCGCAGACGTCGTCCACCACCGCGTGCTCCGAGATGAGCGTGACGCCGAGCCCCGCCGCCACGCACTGCTTGAGCGCCTCGGGACCCCACACATCGCCCCGCGACACCTGCCGCAGCTCCCAGTCGTCGAGGACCTGCTCCTGCAACTCCCTTGTCTGGGATCCGGGTTCACGGAGCAGGAAACGGCAGTCCGCCAGCTCATCGGGGCTTACGGCAGGGCGTACGGCCGGACGCGCGGCCGCGCCCGCGGCCGCGCCCGCGGACGCCAGCGGATGCCGTGGACCGGCGATCAGTACGAGGCGCTCACCGAGCACCGTCTCCGAGACCAGCTGGGATGCGGTGGGTGTGCCCGCGACCACCGCGATCCCGATGTCCCCGGCAAGCAGACGCTCCACCACCGCTTCGTTGTTGCCGACGAACACGTCGCAGTCGATGGCGGGATGGAGCTCGCGGTAGCGGGCCAGGAGCGGCGGCAGCAGATACGTACCGATCGTCGTCGAGCCGCCCACCAGCAGGCGCCCGCTGTCCAGGCCGCTGACCTGCTGCACCGCCGCGACGGCCTCGTCGGCGAGCAGGAACACCCGCTTTCCGTACGCGGCGAGCACCTCGCCCTCGGCGGTGGGGCGGGTCCGCGCGCCCGAGCGGTCGATGAGCGGCACCCGCAACGACTGCTCCAGCTTGCGGACCTGGTTGGAGACGGACGGCTGGCTCATGTACAGCTTCTGCGCGGCCGCGGAGAAGCCGTGGTGCTCGACGACCTGCATGAAGATCCACAGACGGTGGAGATTGAGCTGCACGCGTGCCTCCCCTTGTCTCCGTCCCGATCCCGGGCGCGGTGAGCGTAACTCGCCAACCCCGCTGGTGGGGAGGGGGATGCGTGGCCGGATCGGAACGGTGGGTGGCTATGGCCGCTATAGCGAATCCGGTGGTTCTGCGCGGCCCTGCCGCCCTGTACCCATGAAGGGCGGGGCGGACATGCCCCGGGCCTCCGGGCTTTCGGGCCCTTCGAACTTCGACCTTCAGAGGTGGATTCGTACATGACGGAACCTGTTGCCGAGCGGCTCGACGCGATCGAGGTGAACGGCCGCACCTACGCCTGGCCCGGCCGTCCCGTCGTAGTGGTCTGCATCGACGGCAGCGAGGACGCCTATCACGAGCGTGCCATCGCCGACGGCCGGATGCCCTTCACGGAGCGCATGCTGCGCGAGGGCAGCGACCTGCGGGCCGACTGCACCATGCCGTCCTTCACCAACCCGAACAACATCTCCATCGCGACCGGGGTCCCACCGGCCGTCCACGGCATCTGCGGCAACTATTTCTACGACACCGCCGCCGACGCGGAAGTCATGATGAACGCCCCCGAACTCCTGCGCGCCCCCACGCTGTTCGCGGCGTTCTCCGAGGCGGGCGCGAAGGTGGCGGTGATCACCGCCAAGGACAAGCTGCGCCGCCTCCTCGGCAGCGGCCTGGTCGACGGCATGTGCTTCTCCGCGGAGAAGGCCGACCAGGCCACGGAGGAGGAGAACGGCATCAGCAAGGTCCTCGAACGGGTGGGCATGGAGCTGCCCTCCGTCTACAGCGCCGAGCTGAGCGAGCTGGTCATGGCCGCCGGCGTCGATGTCCTCGCCGTCGACCGGCCCGAGCTGATGTATCTGTCGCTCACGGACTACATCCAGCACAAGCACGCGCCGGGATCGCCCGTCGCCAACGACTTCTACGCGATGCTGGACGGGTACTTCGAGAGGATCGACGCGCTGGGCGCCGTCCTGGTCGTCACCGCGGACCACGGCATGAACGCGAAGAGCGACGGGGTGGGCGAGGCGCGGGTCCTCTTCCTGTCGGACTGGTTCGACGAGCAGGCCGGCGCCGGGGCGGCGCGCGTCATCCTCCCCATCACCGATCCCTACACCGTGCACCACGGCGCGCTCGGTTCGTACGCCACCGTGCATCTGCCCGAAGGCGCCGACCGTGCGGGTCTCGCCGACCGGCTTGCCGCCCTGGACGGCGTGGACACCGTGCTGACCCGCGAGGACGCCTGCGAGCGGTTCGAGCTTCCGGGTGACCGCATCGGTGACCTCGTCGTCATCGCCGAGCGCAACACCGTGCTCGGCACGACCCCCGCCCGGCACGACATCTCCGGCTTCAAGGAGCCGCTGCGTTCGCACGGCGGACTGACCGAGCAGAAGGTGCCGTTCCTGGTCAACGCGCCCGTGGGGGCGCTGCCTCCGGGGCACCGGCTGCGCAACTTCGACTCCTACTGGGTGGGCACGACCATCGCCGCCGGGAGGCCGTCGGCCGGCTGACACCCGCGTACGTCCCCAGGTATCGACTCGGCCCCGGCGCGCCGCCGAGGTGCGCGCCGGGGCCGACCCGTGCCCCATATCCCCACC
>NZ_SRIC01000331.1 GCF_004684775.1 Streptomyces sp. MZ04 | reverse complement strand
GGGGAAAGAATCCCCGCATGAACCCCAGCCCCCACCTCACCCTCCCCGAGGTAGAAGCCATAGCCAGAGCGGCCCACGCCACTCAGAAGGACAAGGCGGGTCGGCCCTACGCAGAGCACCTGCAGGCCGTGGCCGAAGGCACCCGAGCCAGAGGCGGATCGGCGGACCAGATCGCCGCCGCCTGGCTCCACGACGCCGTGGAAGACGACGCGCTCACCGAGCAGTGGCTGAAGGACGCGGCCCTCACGCAACGTACGAAGGACATCGTCCGCGCCCTCACCAAGGAGCAGGGAGAAACCCCCGAGGCCTACGCCGCCCGCATCCTCGCCACCCCCGGCGCCCGCCTCGTGAAGGAGGCGGACATGGCCCACAACGCGAACCCGGCCCGCCTAGCGGAGCTAGACGGGCCGACCCGCACCCGCCTCACAGCGAAGTACGCCAACATGCGCGCCCTGCTGGGCGTATGAGCAGCCGCTAACCGGCGCCGGAAGAGGCCTTCGACCGCTCCCGCGCCAACGCCGCCGCGTCCCGCTTGAACGCCCACTCCATCTTCGGCTCCATGGCGAAGCGGAACATCCGCTGCACCGGAGGCGTACAGAGCAGGGTCACCACCGTCGCGGCCACCAGCGTCACGAGCACCTCACCGGCCGGCTTGTGCATCCACTCGTAGTCCTCGAACCAGCCCCAGAAGCGCGAGCCCTTGGCGAGGAATCCGTGCAGCAGATAGCCGTACAGCGTGCCCGCGCCGAGCACCGTGAACCACATCTTCCGGCGCGGCACCCACGCGAAGAAGCACGCGGTGAGGACGGCGGAGCAGCCGAACAGCGCCAGCGTCATGATGACACCGGCCCACCACGGCGCGCCCAACTCCTGCGCGCTGTCCCGGCGGTAGAACCACGCGGACGTCATCCGGGGAGCGGCCCAGTACGCCAGGAGCAGCGCGCTCGCGAAGACGGGGATGGACAGCAGCCGCACCTCGCGCCGCCGCACCAGCTGGAAGTACTCGGGCTTCATGAAGAGGCCGAGCACGAAGAACGGCATGAACTGCAGCACCCGCTGCAGATCGAGATCGTCACCGATGTCCGGCGAGATGGTGGCGAGGACGGCGATGGCGAGCGCGAGCGGCACCGGCCAGCGCACGACCTTCCACAGCGGGGTCGTCAGACGCCAGACGAAGAGCGCGACCAGGAACCACGTGAGGTACCAGGGGTCGAGCAGACTGATCGGCTGGGTCGGATCGTCGTCCGCGTAGCGCTTGAAGAAGGTGTACGCGACTTCGAAGATGACGTACGGCACGGCGACGCCGGTCACCAGACGCTTGAGCCGGTCGGCCCGCATGTCGAAGCTGCGCGAGAAGTAGCCGGAGATCAGGATGAACGCGGGCATGTGGAAGGTGTAGACGGTCATGTACAGCGCCTCGGCGGCGCGGCTGTGATCCGTCAGCGGCTCCCAGGAATGAGCCATGGCCACCAGGACGATCGCCAGATACTTGGCGTTGTCGAAGAACGCGTCGCGCTGCTTGGCGGGTTGGCCCGTGGAACCTGGTTTGCCTGATGGGGCGGTGTTGCCGGCCGCAGCGTGGGAAAGGGTCGCGGCCGTGGGGGTCTGGGGGGCGCGGGGAGTAGGCACTCCGGCCGCCGGCTCTTGGGCCGGGGGGAGCGGCGCCCGGTGGCGGCCGTGCGGTTGAACCGAGTTCGTCACAGGCCCTCCCACCATGAGCTCGGTGAGACGATCTGGGACCGCACTGCGCTTGCGGGGATGGTGGCAGCGTGGAACATCTGAGGCACCCTAGCGTCGCTCGAGTGTTTTCGTAAAACCCTCAACACAGCTGTCATCTCCATCACAGACGGTTCCTGACTAATACGGTCCGAGTACCCCGGGAATCACAGAAGTCGACATGGCGATTCACCTCCTTACGGCCCGCTCATCGGCCATCTGAGTGTCCAGAACGTCACAACTCATCCCGCTTAAACATCGCATAACGCCCGCAGGCGACTCTGGTGAAATGTCCGATTGATTGGCTCTTTGTGAAGCCCGCCGTGAAGCCCGATGTGTGGGCCCGGCGACAATTCGAATTTCCCGCGAACAACTTGTGTGGCGATGGAAACGATCAAGCCGAATTAGCGGACGTGCGCGGGGCTCGAATTGCCGTGTGGGGGCGCCGTGTTCACGCACCCCAAGGGCGCCCCCCGGCCGCCGGGGCCGCGCCCGGCACGGGCGGCGTTGGCCGACGATGTGTCACCGGCCGCATACCGAAGGCGCGTTGGTGGCACGATGGTTCTGGCGGGGGTGTGCGGGGTCGTACCCCCCGGGCCGGGGAGAGACCGACCTAGGGTGTGATCAGTGTGGCCATTTCGCTGTCAGTGGTGTTGCTGTTGGCGATCATCCTTGTGGTGCTGATCCGCGGGGGGTCGATCAAGGCGGGGCCCGCGATCGTCGCGGTGCTCTTCGGGTTCTTCCTCGCCTCGACGGGAATGGCACCCTCCATAAACCGCTTCCTCAACGAAGTGGCGGAGACCATCAACTCGATCAGCTTCTGAAACGCCTCAGGCCCGGTTCCGAGGAACCGAGCCTGAGGTCTGCAGAGCGGGCGACGGGAATCGAACCCGCGTAGCTAGTTTGGAAGACTAGGGCTCTACCATTGAGCTACGCCCGCACAGATCGCGCCACGGGAATCGCTGGTCAGTGACCGCGGCACGGCAAGCATCGTAGCGGGTCGGACGCACTCCCCGCACACCCCGTACGTACTCCCGATTAAGCGGGGGCCGCACTGCCTGCGGGCATGTACCCTACGTGTCGCACCGACGGGGTGTGGCGCAGCTTGGTAGCGCGTCCGCTTTGGGAGCGGAAGGCCGTGGGTTCAAATCCCGCCACCCCGACCACCAGGCTGATCGATCGAGGCCACCCCGCCGATCAGCCGCTCGACGGGTCTCTCAAGATCGCATTGTGGGTCGGCTCCCGCTTGCCGTTACTATGCAAGCTGTGTGCCCGTGTGTCTCTGAGCCGGGCAGAATCCCAAGAAGTCAGCCCCAAGGAGACCGAACCGTGAAGAGCGCCGTGGAGACCCTGAACCCGACTCGGGTTCGGCTCACTGTTGAGGTGCCCTTCGAGGAGCTCAAGGACAGCCTCGACGCGGCGTACAAGAAGATCAACCAGCAGGTCACGGTGAAGGGCTTCCGTAAGGGCAAGATCCCGGCCCGCGTCATCGACCAGCGGTTCGGTCGCGGCGCCGTTCTCGAAGAGGCCGTCAACGACGCGCTCCCGAAGTTCTACACCGAAGCGGTCAACGAGGCCGAGCTCAACGTCCTGGGCCAGCCCGAGGTGGACATCACCGAGCTGAAGGACAACGAGACCCTCAACTTCACCGCTGAGGTCGACATCCGTCCCGCGATCGAGATCCCGGACTATTCCGGCATCGAGGTCGAGGTCGACGCGGTCGAGGTCAGCGACGAGGACGTCGAGAAGGCCGTCGAGGAGCTCCGTGAGCGCTTCGCGTCCACCTCGCCGGTCGAGCGTGCCGCCGAGGACGGCGACGTCGTGACGATCGACCTGGAGGCCAAGGTCGAGGGCGAGGTCCTGGAGGACGGCGTCGCGTCCGGCGTCTCCTACACGATCGGCTCCGGCGAGCTCCTCGAGGGCATCGACGACGCCGTGAAGGGCCTGGAGGCCGGTGGCGAGGCCACCTTCACCTCCGAGCTCAAGGGCGGCTCGGCGGCCGGCAAGGAGTCCGAGGTCACCGTCAAGGTCACCCAGGTCGCCGCCCGTGAACTGCCGTCCCTGGACGACGACTTCGCGCAGCTCGCGTCGGAGTTCGACACCCTGGACGAGCTCAAGGCCGACAGCCGCAAGCGCCTCGAGAACATGAAGCAGTACGACCAGGCGACGCAGGCCCAGGAGCGCGTCCTGGAGAAGCTGCTCGAGCTGGTCGAGGTCCCCGTCCCCGAGAAGCTCCTCGCGGACGAGATCGAGACCCGCAAGCACAACCTGGTGAACCACCAGCTCGGCCAGATGGGCCTCGACCTCGCGAAGTACCTGGAGATCCAGGGCCAGACCGAGGAAGAGTTCGACGCTCAGACCAAGGAGCAGGCCGAGAAGGGCATCAAGACGCAGTTCGTCCTCGACGAGCTCGTCAACAAGGAGAAGCTGAACGTGAACCAGGAGGAGCTCACCGAGCACCTCATGCGTCGCGCGCAGTCCTCCGGCATGTCCCCCGACCAGTTCGCCCAGGCCGTCGTCGAGGGCGGCCAGGTCCCGATGCTGGTCGGCGAGGTCGCCCGCGGCAAGGCCCTCGCGGTCGTCGTCGAGGCCGCCACGGTCAAGGACACCAACGGTGAGGTCGTCGACCTCGAGGACGAGGACGAGACGGAGACGGCCGCGGAGGTCGTCGCCGAGGCGACTGACGGCGACGACGCCGCCACCGAGGAGAAGCCCGAGGCCTGAGCAGCCTCGCTCTGACGCTCGTACGACAGGCCCCCGGGATGTGATCCCGGGGGCCTGTCGCGCCCCCTGACGGGGCGCTCCCCGGTGGGGTGCTACCTGCGCTCACAGCGAACAGCCAGCTCTGCGGGATTCCCCGGACGGGGCTGAGCGTTAGGGTCCATGAATACGAGGGCAGGGGAGTCCCCGAAGCCGACCCGGAGCGGCCGCACGCGGGGTCCCTAGCCTCAGAAGAAGACGTGAGACGGCCCGGCGCCGTCGTAAGACGAGCAGGTGGATACGTGACGAATCTGATGCCCTCCGCCGCCGGCGACCCCTCCATCGGTGGCGGCCTCGGCGACCAGGTCTACAACCGGCTGCTCGGCGAGCGGATCATCTTCCTCGGCCAGGCCGTGGACGACGACATCGCCAACAAGATCACCGCGCAGCTGCTGCTCCTCGCGGCAGAGCCGGACAAGGACATTTTCCTCTACATCAACAGCCCTGGTGGATCCATCACGGCCGGCATGGCGATCTACGACACCATGCAGTACATCCAGAACGACGTCGTGACGATCGCGATGGGCATGGCCGCCTCCATGGGCCAGTTCCTGCTCAGCGCCGGCACGCCCGGCAAGCGCTTCGCGCTGCCGAACGCCGAGATCCTGATCCACCAGCCCTCCGCCGGGCTCGCGGGCTCCGCGTCGGACATCAAGATCCACGCCGAGCGTCTCCTTCTCACCAAGAAGAAGATGGCCGAGCTCACCGCGTTCCACACGGGTCAGACGGTCGAGCAGGTCACGCACGACTCGGACCGTGACCGCTGGTTCGACCCGGAAGAGGCCAAGGCGTACGGCCTCATCGACGACATCATGCCCAACGCGGCCAGCATGCCGGGCGGCGGCGGCACGGGAGCCTGAGCCTCACCGCTCAGCCTTCCGAAGCCGACACAGCCCACGCTCCTCAGGAGACCTACAGAGATGAAGAACTACCCCGGCAGCGGCCTCTACGAGCGCACCCAGGCCGAGTACACCGGCCCCACCGCCGAATCCCGCTACGTCATCCCGCGCTTCGTCGAGCGCACCTCGCAGGGCGTGCGTGAGTACGACCCGTACGCGAAGCTCTTCGAGGAGCGCGTGATCTTCCTCGGCGTGCAGATCGACGACGCCTCCGCCAACGACGTCATGGCGCAGCTCCTGTGCCTGGAGTCGATGGACCCGGACCGCGACATCTCGGTCTACATCAACAGCCCCGGCGGCTCCTTCACGGCGCTCACGGCCATCTACGACACGATGCAGTTCGTGAAGCCCGACGTGTCGACGGTCTGCATGGGCCAGGCCGCGTCCGCCGCCGCCGTGCTCCTCGCGGCCGGTACGCCGGGCAAGCGCATGGCGCTGCCGAACGCGCGCGTCCTGATCCACCAGCCGTACAGCGAGACCGGCCGCGGTCAGGTCTCCGACCTGGAGATCGCCGCCAACGAGATCCTCCGGATGCGTGCGCAGCTGGAGGAGATGCTGGCCAAGCACTCCACGACGCCGATCGAGAAGATCCGCGACGACATCGAGCGCGACAAGATCCTCACTGCCGAGGACGCGCTGGCGTACGGCCTGATCGACCAGATCATCTCCACTCGGAAGATGAACAACGCCTCGGTCGTCTGACGCAGCGCTGTAGCATCTGCCGTTCCTTGGCACGGTTCACGTCAAAGCGAACCGTGCCAAGGGGGGCCCGAACGGGGGGCCCGGCAAGGTACCGTCGGATATGAGGCACCAGGAGCCGCTGAACGTGGCGTCTCCCAGGCGAAGGGGAAGCACCTCGTGGCACGCATCGGTGACGGCGGCGATCTGCTCAAGTGCTCGTTCTGCGGGAAGAGTCAGAAGCAGGTCAAGAAGCTCATCGCAGGCCCCGGTGTGTACATCTGCGATGAGTGCATCGACCTCTGTAACGAGATCATCGAGGAAGAGCTCGCGGAGACGAGCGAGGTGCGGTGGGAGGAACTCCCCAAGCCTCGCGAGATCTACGAATTCCTTGAGGGATACGTCGTGGGCCAGGAGCCCGCGAAGAAGGCCCTCTCGGTAGCGGTGTACAACCACTACAAGCGGGTCCAGGCCGGCGAGACCGGCGGGGCGCAGGGCCGTGACGACGCGATCGAACTCGCCAAGTCCAACATCCTGTTGCTCGGTCCGACCGGCTCGGGCAAGACCCTCCTCGCGCAGACGCTCGCGCGCATGCTGAACGTCCCGTTCGCCATCGCCGACGCGACGGCGCTGACGGAGGCGGGATACGTCGGCGAGGACGTGGAGAACATCCTCCTGAAGCTGATCCAGGCCGCTGACTACGACGTCAAGAAGGCCGAGACCGGCATCATCTACATCGACGAGATCGACAAGGTCGCCCGCAAGAGCGAGAACCCGTCGATCACGCGCGATGTATCGGGTGAAGGAGTCCAGCAGGCCCTCCTGAAGATCCTTGAGGGCACCACGGCCTCCGTCCCGCCGCAGGGCGGTCGCAAGCACCCGCACCAGGAGTTCATCCAGATCGACACGACGAACGTGCTCTTCATCGTGGGCGGCGCGTTCTCCGGCCTCGAGAAGATCATCGAGTCGCGGGCGGGCGCGAAGGGCATCGGCTTCGGCGCCACGATCCACTCCAAGCGGGAGCTGCAGGAGAAGGACCGGTTCGAGGACATCATGCCGGAGGACCTGGTGAAGTTCGGGATGATCCCCGAGTTCATCGGCCGCCTCCCCGTGATCACCTCGGTCCACAACCTGGACCGCGAGGCCCTGCTCCAGATCCTCGTCGAGCCGCGCAACGCACTGGTGAAGCAGTACCAGCGCCTGTTCGAACTCGACGGCGTGGAGCTGGACTTCGAGCGCGAGGCCCTCGAGGCGATCGCCGACCAGGCGATCCTGCGCCAGACCGGCGCGCGTGGCCTGCGCGCCATCATGGAGGAGGTCCTCCAGTCGGTGATGTACGAGGTCCCGTCCCGCAAGGACGTGGCCCGCGTGGTCATCACGGCGGACGTCGTCCACTCGAACGTGAACCCGACGCTGGTGCCGCGCGATGCGCGGGGTCCGGGTGCGGGGGAGCAGAAGTCCGCGTAGTTTCCAGGCGTACGTGAAAGGGGCGTCCGGCGATTCGATCGCCGGACGCCCCTTCTCGTTGAACAGCCTTGTGCCGTCGGTTACTTGACCTCGACGCGGACGTCGTCCCGCAGGTTGGCCACCAGGCTGGCGACGTTCTCCAGCTCGATGTTCCCGCCGCTCGCGGTGACAGCGGCGTCGGAGTACGAGGTGTACGCGACCGTGCTGTGGTCACCCCAGATGCAGATCGGCGTCTTGAAGCTGTTGGGCACGCCCTCGTCGTCCGGACCGACCTCGCCCATCTTGAACTCGGCTTCCTGACACTTCATGATGCCGTTCTCGAAGCCGTCCGGCGTGAACTCCTCGGGGCTGCCGATGAGGGTCACGCTCCCGGGCTCCTCGGTGGACTTCTTCTTCATGTCGGCGAACATGGCATTGACGACCTTCTCCGGGTCCTCGATCTCGCCGTACACACCGGAGAAGTTGAGGGACTTCATGGTCGTGCCCTCGCCGTAGTTGTACGCGGCGAAGACGTCCTTGGGGTTGCTGACGCCCTGCTTCTCCAGGTCCTCGATGTCGCTCGACGACATGCCGCCGCCATCGCCACCGGCGGACGAGTCGGACTTCTTGTACTCGCCGCCGAGGACACTGGCGGGCGCCGTCAGCTTGTACGTCTTGCCGTCATCGGCGACGGACCCGCTGTCCTTGCCCATGGTGAACCACCAGACGCCGGCGCCGATCGCGGCGATGGCGACGACGGCACCGATGATGAGCCCGGTCTTCTTCCCCCCACCGCCGGCCGGCGGCCCCTGAGGGAATTGCCCGTACGGGGCCTGGGGCGGCTGCCCGTACGGGGCTTGGGGCTGCTGGGGGTAGCCGTAGCCGGGCTGCGGGGCCTGCGGCTGCTGGCCGTACGGCCCCGGCTGCTGCGGTTGCTGACCGCCGTACGGACCCGGCTGGTTGTAGCTCATTACGTGGGTTCCCCTCCGCACAATTGATGTGGTCCCGACATCCTGACTGATGGGGGT
>NZ_SRIC01000330.1 GCF_004684775.1 Streptomyces sp. MZ04 | reverse complement strand
CACGAGAGCACTTCACGCCGCACACCCCCACGAAGCAACGCCGTGAAGGAGTACGCATGGACAGAAAGCGGAAGACCGCCGCCGCGATCGGCGCGTGCCTGGCACCGGTCCTCGCCCTCACGCTGCCGACCGGTTCGGCCAGCGCGCACGGATACGTCAACGCGCCCGCGAGCCGTCAGGCGCAGTGCGCCGCGGGCACGGTGGCGTGCGGCGAGATCAAGTACGAACCGCAGAGCGTCGAAGGGCCCAAGGGCCTGCGCAGCTGCAGCGGCGGCAACGCGAGGTTCGCGGAGCTCGACAACGACAGCAAGGGCTGGAAGGTCAGCGACGTCAGCAGGACACAGACCTTCACCTGGACGTTCACCGCGCGGCACCGCACCGCGAACTACGAGTACTTCGTCGACGGGACGAAGGTCGCGACGATCGACGGCGGCAATCAGCAGCCCCCTGCCACCGTCACCCACCAGGTGAATCTGGGCAGCGCGACCGGCAGGCACAAGGTGCTCGCCGTGTGGAACATCGGCGACACGTCGAACGCCTTCTACGCCTGCATCGACGTCAACATCCGCTAGGAGAAAGGGTCGTGAAGGGAATCGGCGCCCCGCCCCCGGGCGCCTTTTCCTCCTTTTTCCCGTCACGGCCCTAGGAACCGACACCCCCTGTCGTTACCCTCCGCCGCATGATTTCCACGGTGGTCTGGGGTACCGGCAACGTCGGCCGAGCGGCCATCCGTGCCGTGGACGCCCATCCGGCCCTGAAGCTCACGGCCGTCCTTGTCCACGATCCCGGCAAGGTCGGCCGTGACGCGGGCGAACTTGCCGATCTCGGCATCGAGTTGGGCGTGGCGGCGACCGGCGACATAGAAGCGGTGCTTGCCGCGGGGCCCCGGGCCGTCGTCTACGCGGCATCGGGCGACATCCGCCCCGACGAGGCGCTCGCCGACGTCTGCCGAGCGATCCGGGCCGGTGCGGTGGTCGTCACGCCGGCGCTTTATGCCCTCTACGACCACCGCAGCGCCCCGCCCGAGCTGCGGGATCCGGTGCTCGCAGCCATCGCGGACGGCGGTGGCGCCCTGTTCGTCTCCGGCGTCGATCCCGGCTGGGCCAACGACGTACTGCCACTCCTGGTCAGCGGGCTCGGCGGCACCGTCGACGCGATCCGCTGCCAGGAGATCTTCGACTACTCCAGCTACGACCAGCCAGAATCGGTCCGCTACCTGGTCGGCATGGGTCAGCCCATGGACTACGAACCGCTGATGCTCGCACCCACCGTCCCGACGATGGTGTGGGGCGGGCAGATACGGCTCATGGCCAGGGCGCTCGGCGCCGAACTCGACGAAATCCGCGAGTCGTTGGAGCGCCGCGCACTCGACGCCACGGTACGGACCCGGACGATGGGCGAGTTCGCGGCAGGCACCCAGGGCGCGGTGCGCTTCGAGGTGCAGGGCGTCGTCGACGGCGTACCCCGCATCGTCATCGAGCACATCACCCGCATCCACCCGTCCTGCGCCCCCGACTGGCCCGCACCGCCGGACGGCTCCGGCGCCCATCGGGTGATCGTCGAGGGCCGCCCGCGCATCGAGGTCACCGTCGAGGCCGCCGACGAGGGCGAGAACCGGTCGGCGGGCGGCAACGCCACCGCGGTCGGCCGCCTGGTGAACGCCGTCGACTGGCTGGTGGACGCGGAACCCGGCCTGTACGACGCACTCGACGTACCGCTGCGCCCCGCGGCGGGCAAGCTCGGCGGCAGCGACCTCAAGAGGAGCCGGTCATGAACATCGACATCCCCGAGGGACAGGACCCGATCGGCTACGTATGGGGCGAGCTGGTCCCCGGCATAGGACCGGCAGCCGCGACCTTCTCCCTCTCGGTCTACGAGCACACGACCCTGGAACTAAGGGAGTTCGAGGCCGCGAGGCTGCGCGTCGCGCAGATCAACGGCTGCCTCTACTGCCTCGACTGGCGCACCGAACGCGACGGCCGGAAGGTCGAGGAGGATTTCCCCGAAGCGGTCACCCACTGGCGCACGACAACAGTCTTCGACACCCGCACCCGCCTCGCGGCCGAATACGCCGAGCGCTACGCCCTGGACCACCACGGCCTCGACGACGCGTTCTGGACACGGATGACCGCGCACTACACCCAGCGCGAGATAGTGGAACTGACGATGAGCATCGGAGCCTGGCTCTCCTTCGGCCGCCTCAACCACGTCCTCGGCCTCGACACGGCGTGCGTGCTGCCGGGGCACTGAGACCCTTCCGGGGAGCCTCCGTCAGGGACGGTTCGTCAGGGACGGTTCGTCAGGGACGGTCACTCAACAGCTGCTTCCTGCACAGGTCCACATCGAAGTCCATGGACACCCTCTATCGGCATGTGCACCGCACGCCGGCCGCCGCCCCCCATCGGGCTGAGCGAGGCCGAGCAGCGACTGGCGCGGATCTAGCAGCGCTCGGAACAACTGCTTCTGAAGAACGAACAGTTGAGGCTGGAGGCCGAGCGCCGCGCCCGCGAGACGGTGGAGACCGCGCAGCGCCTGGCCAGTGCCGTGACGGCCACCGCCGAGCCGGGGTTCAAGCCGTTCTGGTTCGCGGTGCCGGTGGCGCGTCCGCTGATGAGCGACAAGGGGGCCTTGGAGGTCGTGGGGGAGCTGGTGCCCGGCACGTGGTACCTGGCCGTCGAGCGCCGGGGGCAGGGGTTCCTCCCGATGACCCCGGGCGGGCTCTACGGCTTCCTGCTCGACACGTCGGGGATCCAGCGGGGTTGATCGGAACGGGCGTGGTTGAAGTGCGCCTCGTAGACGGCAGGTTGGGCGCTCCCGCCGCTCTGTGAGCCATGCCACACGCAATTCCTGTCAGGAATCGGGGAGCTGTTCCGCTCAAGTCACGAAGGCAGACGAACAGAGCAGGAGAGACACATGAAGCACCGCATCGTTGTCCTTGGCGCCGGCTATGCCGGGGCGTACGCGGCCGGGATCCTGGCCCGCCGGCTGTCCCCGGCGGACACCGAGATCACCGTGGTCAACGCCGAGCCGGACTTCGTCCAGCGGATGCGGCTGCACCAGCTCGCGTCCGGCCGGGAGATCGAGGCTCCGAAGCTCGCCGACGTCTTCGCGGGCACGGGGATACGGCTGCGCCTGGCCCGTGTCACCGCCGTCGACCCCGAGCGCCAGGTCGTCGCCGTGGCCGACGCCGACGGCGGCGGCGAACTCGGCTACGACACGCTTCTCCACGCGCTCGGCAGCCACGTCGCCGACCACGGCGTCCCCGGCGTGGCCGAGCACGCCTTCGACATCGCCGGCCGGCCCTCGGCGCTGCGCCTGCGCGAGCACCTGGACAGCCTGGGCAGGCGGGGCGAAGGCGGCAGGGTGCTGGTCGTCGGCGACGGACTGACCGGCATCGAGGCCGCCGCCGAGATCGCCGAATCCCGGCCGGGCCTGTCGGTGTCGCTTCTCGCCCGCGGTGAGCTGAGCGCCCGGCTCTCCGCCGGTGCCCGCAGCCACCTGCGCCAGGTCTACGACCGTCTTGGCGTCACCGTCCTGGAGCACACCAGCGTCGAAGCCGTCGAAGCGACGCGGGTGCTGTGCGCCGACGGCACCGCCCTGGCGTCCGACGCAACCGTGTGGACGGCCGGGTTCACGGCCAACCCCATCGCCGCCGCCGGCGGTCTCGAGGTCACCGGGAACGGTCGGATCGTCGTCGATCGCACCATGCGTTCGGTCTCGCACCCGAACGTCTACGCCGCCGGGGACAGTGCCTACGCCATCGGCGACAACGGCCGGCCGCTGCCGATGTCCTGCGGTTCGGCCGGCTACACCGGCCGGCAGGCCGTCGACGCGATCGTGGGACGCCTGACCGGCGGCAAGGTCGCGAACACCAAGCTGGTCTACACGCACAACTACATCACCCTCGGGCAGCGGGACGGGATCCTGCAGTTGGTCGACGACGAGGGGCAGGCAAAGCCGAAGTACTCGGGTGGCCGGAAGCCCGCGTGGATCAAAGAGCGCATCAACAGGATCGCGCTGTGGGCCTCCTCGCACCCGACCTTCGGTCTGCCCAAGCGCATGCACCGCCTGGCCGCCGCACCGGATGCGTCCGCCGAGAACGCGGTCTCGTACGCACGGGATGCGTCTGCCGAGAACGCGGTCTCGTACGCACGGGATGCGTCTGCCGAGAACGCGGTCTCGTACGCACGGGATGCGTCCGCCGAGAACGCGGTCTCGTACGCACGGGATGCGTCCGCCGAGAACGCGGTCCCGTACGCACCGGACGCGTCCGCCGAGAACGCGGTCCCGTACACGCCCGATGCCCCCGCCCCCGCCGAGAAGGCGCTCGCGTAGCCTCCGAGGGTGAACCGCATGGACAGCACCGCCACCGATCGATTCGACATCGGTCGGTTCGAGGCCAGCCGGAACCGGCTGGCCTCCCTGGCATACCGACTCCTCGGCTCCGCCACCGACGCCGAAGACGCCGTGCAGGACGCGTTCCTGCACTGGCAGGCCGCCGACCGGCAGCGGATCGAGGTGCCGGAAGCATGGCTGACCAAGGTCGTCACCAACCTGTGCCTCGACCGGCTCCGCTCGGCACAGGCCCGCCGCGAACGCGCCGTCGGCGCCTGGCTGCCCGAACCGCTCCTCGACGGCGACCCGATGCTCGGCCCGGCCGACACCTTCGAGCAGCGCGAATCGGTCTCCCTGGCCATGCTGACCCTCATGGAGCGCCTGTCGCCCCTCGAACGGGCCGTCTACCTCCTGCGCGAAGCGTTCTCCTACGGCCACGCCGAGATCGCCGAGATCCTCGACATCACCGAGTCGGCAAGCCAGCAGCACCTCCACCGGGCCCGGCGCCGCATCACCGCCGCGCGCCGCGGCGGCGAAGTCGACCCGGCGTCCGCCCGCAGGATCGTCGAGGAATTCCTCGCCGCCGCCACCTCGGGCCGCACCGAACGGCTGGTGGCGCTGCTCACCGACGACGCGATCGCCATCGCCGACTCCAACAGCGCCGGCCCGGCCAAGACCCTGCTGCAGTACGACACTCCGCAGCGCATCGCCGCCATCGCAGCGGCCGGCTTCAAGTCCACAACCGCGAAACGGCGACTCGTCGACGGCGCGCCCGCCGCCCACTACGCGCTCGTCAACGGCGCCCCCGCCATCCTCTTCGTGCTCGGAGAGCAGGTCGTAGGCTCCGTGACGTTCGACGTCACCGGCGGCAGGATCGCAACCGTGCGCGGCATCGCCGCCCCCGCCCGCCTCGCCCGCCTCACCGAAGCCTGGCGGCAGCACGAACCGGACACGCCGCTCATCGCCCAGTGGTGACCGACGCCGACCGGCGTGCCCCTTGCGCGACCCATTGCCATCCGGCCCCGGCGCCGAGAAGCTCCATGACGCCCGTGGTAACGCTAACACCGGGCTGACACACACCTGAGGGAGCCACCCATGTCAGGTAGTCGTCAGGGAGTCGACCGGCGCACCCTCCTCGCCGCGGCCGCCGCCGGTGCGCTCGCCACGGCCTGCGGAACCGCCGAGGGCAAGCCCCCGGGCAAGGTCGCCGTGCACGGGGACAACGCCACCTGGGCCAAGCCGATGGCCGCCGCGGGCAAGGCCATGAAGTCGGTCGCGGGCATCGAGCTCGTGCCCGAGGTCATCGCGTCCCTGGAGTCGTTCGAGCAGGTCGTGCGCTCCTCGCTGCGGACGAGCAAGACGCCCGACATGCTCAAGTACTGGTCCGGGTACCGGCTCCAGGACCTCGCCCGCACCGGCGGCGTCGTCGACCTGACCGAGCACTGGGACCGCGCGGTCGGCAAGGGCTGGGTCGAGCCGTCCCTGCGCCCCGCGTTCACCTACCGGGACCGCGTCTACGCCCTGCCGATGAACCTCGCATACTGGGTGTTCTTCTACAACCCCGAGGTGTTCGAGAAGCACGACCTCAAGGCCCCTGAGACTTGGGACGACTTCCTCGCCGCCTGCGCCCGCCTGAAGAAGAACGGCATCACGCCCCTGCACGGCACGGCCGACGGACGCTGGCCCTCCTTCATCTGGTTCCAGGAGGTGTTGAGCCGTCAGGACCCGCGCTTCTACCAGGACTTGATGAACGGCCGCGAGAGCTACACCGATCCGCGCGCCGAGCGGGCCCTGCGCACTGGCCGATGCTCGACCGCCACCGTGACGGCATCGCGGACCGCCTGGACGGCTGGCTCGACATGCAGGACCCACGCCACCCCGTGTTCCTCGACGGCGACGGCCTGCGCGCAAGCTACGCCGACCTCGCAAGGCGCCCCGTACGCACCCGGCCCTTCTTCAACTCGACGCCCTGGGGCGGGCATTGGGCCCGGCGGGAACTCGGCTTCAACCCCGGCGCGCGCAACACCGCCCTCGGCTACGAACTGATCGCCCCCGAAGCGGGCATCCTCATCGGGCACGGCCCCGACGCCCAGGCCGAGGTGCCCTTCCAGCTGCTGTGCGTGCTCCACCCCGAGCAGGTGCTCGGCCCGGAGGTGCACGCCCGCTTCGGCACCTCCTTCCCGATCCGCTTCGACTACCTGGACACGGTGGGCGGCGGCAACCTCTCGGTGCACTGTCACCCCAAGGAGCCGTACATGCGGGAGCGGTTCGGCTGGGCGTACACACAGCACGAGACGTACTACATGACGCGCGGCGGCCCGGACACCCGCGTCTTTCTCGGCCTGCGCGAGGACGCCGACCTCGACCTCTTCCGCAAGGAGATCGAGGAGGCGGCGAACGACGGGGTGCCGATGGATCCCGGGGACCACGTCCAGACGTTCCCCGCCGAACAGGGCCGCCTCTTCATGATCCCCGCGGGCACCCCGCACGCGAGCGGCGCGGGCAATCTCGTACTGGAGATCAGCGCCACCCCCCTACCTCTACAGCCTGCGCTTCTACGACTGGCTGCGCCCGGACGCGGACGGCAACCCACGCCAACTCCCCTACGAACACGGCCTGGCCAACCTGGAGACCGAACGGCGGGGCGACGCCGTGGCCCGCGACCTGGTGCAGGAGCCGCGCGTCCTGCGGCGCGGTGACGGCTGGCACGAGGAACTGCTCGGCGCGCTGGACGAGATGTTCTACGAGGTGCGCCGCCACACCCTGGACGCGGGCGCCGCCGTGGACGACCACACGCGGGGTCGCTTCCATGTGCTGAACGTGGTGGCGGGCGATGGGATCGTCGTCGAGACGGAGGCGGGGGACCGGCACGCCCTCGCGTACGCCGAGACGCTGACGGTTCCCGCGGCGGTCGGCGCCTACCGCCTCGTGGCGCGGGGCGGCCCGGCGAAGGTGGTGAAGGCGCTGGTGCGGGACGGCGGCACCTAGACTCCGGGCTGGGGGATACTCCGGTGAGGGTACGCAGGGGCCTGCTGAGGAGAACCAGGACGATGGCCGAGTCGCAGGCACCGAAGGGCGGTGGTCCACCCACCCTGCGGGACGTCGCGGAGCGCGCGGACGTCAGCGCGATGACCGCGTCCCGCGTCCTGCGTGACGACCCCCGCGTCCTGCCCGCCACCCGCGCCAGGGTCCGCGCCGCCGCCGCGGAACTCGGCTACCGCCCCAACGAAGTGGCCCGCAGCCTCCGCCTCGGCAGAGGCACGGGCCTGGTCGGCCTCGTCGTCACGAACCTCGCCAACCCCTTCTACTCGCGCTTCGCCCTCGGCGTCGACTCCGTGGTCGCGGGCGACGGCCTGAAGACCGTCATCGGCAACACCGGACAGAGCCTGGACAGCGAGCGCGAACTCGTCGCCGACCTCGTGGCCCGCCGCGTCGACGGCATCATCGCCGTGCCCGCGGCCGCCGACCAGCGGCATCTCGCCGCGGCCGCGGCCGACGGCGTACCGGTGGTGCTCGCGAGCCGCCCGCCCGAGGGGTTCGACGCCGACTGCGTCCTGGTCGACGACTTCGGCGGCGCCCGCGACGCCACCGCCCGGCTGATCGCGAAGGGCCACCGCCGGCTCGGGTTCCTCGGCTCCCCGCCCGCCGTCTACACCGGCACCGAGCGCCTGCGCGGATACAACGCCGCCCTCACGGACGCGGGACTCCCGCTCGACGAGAGCCGCGTACGAGCGGGCCAGACCGAACCGCGCGAGGCCGAGCGCGCCGCCGCCGAGCTGCTCGCGCTGCCCGAGCCGCCCACCGCGCTGTTCTGCTCCAACAACCGCAACACGATCGGGGCGTTCCGCGCCATCCGGGCGAGCGGCACCGACACAGCGCTCGCCGGTTTCGACGACTTCGAACTGGCCGACGCGCTGGGCCTTCCCCTCACCCTCGTCGCGTACGACAGTGATGAACTGGGCCGCGCGGCGGGCCGCCTCCTCGCCGACCGCATGCGGGAGAAGAAGCCGGGCGCCGCGTCCCCCGGCCCGGCGCGGCGCATCGTGATGCCCACCAGCCTGGTGGAGTACGGGAGCTGAGGTGGGCGGCGGCGCCGCGCCGTGCGGAACATTTCGCTGGACCGAGGAGCGGTCGGACCGCAGGCTGGCGGCATGTCTCAGAACCCGGAGAACCCCGAGACCACCCCCGAGAC
>NZ_SRIC01000329.1 GCF_004684775.1 Streptomyces sp. MZ04 | reverse complement strand
GGGCCGCGGGGAGCTGGCCCTTCAGGGGGCCCCATTCGTTCGGGTCCGGTACGCCGGGGGGCAGCATCTGGCGGCGCTTGGGGCCGCCGTGCTCCGACTCCCCCGGCTCCTTCGCGCCCGGCCAGGCCTTCGCGACACGGGCGGCGAGTACGAAGTCCTTGCGGAGGGGGTGGCCTTCGAAGGTGTCCGGGAGGAGCAGCGGGGCCAGGTGTGGGTGGCCCTCAAAGTCGATGCCGAACATCTCGTGCGTCTCGCGCTCGTGCCAGCCCGCGCCCGCGTAGACGCCGACCGCGGTCGGCAGGACCGGGGCGTCGTGCGGAACGGTCGTACGGACGAGGAGACGGCGTACGGGAGAGAGGGCGACGACGTGGGCGGAGACGAGGAAGCCCGTGCCCGGCTCGTCGACCGCGCTCAGCCAGTCGAAGTAGGTGCAGGTCAAGGTCGTGCGAGCGGTTTCGAGCGCGGCGATCCAGGAGGTGGGCGGGACGTCCACCGTCAGGAGGTCGTACGACTCGTCGGCCGTCGCCTCCGCGCCGAAGAGCTCCTCGACGGGGCTCGGCAGCCAGCCGGTCATGCCTGCTCCTCCTGGGAAGCCGGTGCGCCCGGCACCGGCGGCTTCACCAAGCCGCTCTGCAGCGCCGCCGCCGAAGGCCGTGCACCGCCGCCCCCGTACCGCTCCCCCAGCGACTCCCGTGCGATCTTCTCCTGGAGCTTGAGGATCCCTTGGAGGAGCGCTTCGGGGCGGGGCGGGCAGCCGGGGACGTACACGTCGACCGGGATGATCTGGTCGACGCCCTTGGTGACGGAGTACGAGTCCCAGTACGGGCCGCCGCAGTTGGAGCAGGCGCCGAAGGAGATCACGTACTTCGGCTCGGGCATCTGTTCGTACAGGCGCTTCACGGCGGGGGCCATCTTGTCCGTGACCGTGCCGGACACGACCATCAGGTCGGCCTGGCGCGGGCCCGGCGCGAACGGGATGACGCCGAGCCGGATGAAGTCGTGGCGCGCCATGGAGGCCGCGATGAACTCGATGGCGCAGCAGGCGAGGCCGAAGTTGAAGACCCAGAGCGAGTACCTGCGGCCCCAGTTGAGGACCACCTTCATCGGCTCGGGGGCCAGGCGGGAGAGCACGCCCAGCTTCTTCGGCTCGGGGAGCAGAACGGGCTCTGGGGTCACGTCCACGTCAGGACGCCCTTCTTGTATGCGTACAGCAGACCCACGGTCAGGAAGCCGAGGAAGATGAACATCTCCACCAGCGTCGTGGCACCGTAGCCGGGCGCGGCGAAGACCGTCGCCCACGGAAAGAGGAAGATCGAGTCGACGGCGAAGATGACATAGAGGAACGCGTAGACGTAGTAGCGGACCTGGGTGTGGGCCCAGCCCTCGCCGACCGGGTCGACGCCGCACTCGTACGTCAGGAGTTTCTCGGGGGTCGGCACGACGGGCCGCAGCAGCCGGCCGGCGCCGAAGGCCACGGCGACGAACAGCACGCCCACGATGGCGAGCAGCCCGACGACGGAGTACGACTGGTAGTAGCTCGCCGCGACGTTCGTCACGTACACGTCAGCCCCTTCACTCCCCGACCGCCTCTGGCGGCCTCTGACCGCCTCTGAAACTGATCACTGTTCGACGATCTGTACGCACGGGAGTCTAGGGCCTGCTAAAGGCGAGGTAAGCAGAGCGTCACGCTTCTGTCAGGACGGGTGGGGATATCCCCCGTAAGTCCGGGCGGTCCTCCTCATGGCATCGGAGCGTCCAGCCGGGCACCCTTGCGCGTATGACCGCACGCGCCCTGTCCCCTTCTCCTTCCGCATCCGCCGCATCCGCCGCGTCCACCGCGTCCACCGCGTCCACCGCGTACGCCGCGTCCCCGCCGCCCGCACGCTTCGCCGCGTACGACCGGCACACCTGGAAGGAGATCGCGCACCTCCTCGCCAATCTGCCGCTGGGCGTGGCCGGTTTCGTCTACGTGACCGTGGCCGTGGCGGTGGGCGGCGGTCTTTCCGTGACGGTCGTCGGTCTGCCGCTGCTCGCGGTCGCGCTGATCGGCGCGCGGAAACTCGGCAAGGCGGAGCGCGCACGGGCCAGAGGGCTGCTCGGCCTGCGGATCGACGAGCCGAGTCCGCTGCCCAGACAGCGCGGGCACGGCTTCTTCAGCTGGCTGTGGTCGAGCCTGAAGGATCCGGTGGGCTGGCGCGCGATGCTGTACGAGTTCATCCGGCTGCCCTGGGGCGTGGTGACCTTCACCATCGCCTTCACCGGCCTCTTCGTCCTCTGGCCCGTACTCCCCTACATCGCGCGCGGTCTGACCAACGCCGACCGGGCGATGGCGCGCGGGCTGCTCTCGCCCTCCGACGAACTGGAGCGGCGCATCGCCGAACTGGAGTCGGACCGGGGTGTCGTGGTCGACACCGCCGCCGCCGATCTGCGGCGCATCGAGCGCGATCTGCACGACGGGGCGCAGGCCCGCCTGGTCGCCCTCGCCATGGGGCTCGGCCTGGCCAAGGAGAAGCTCCTCGAAGACCCCGACACGGCGGCCGCGATGGTCGACGAGGCGCACGGCGAGGTGAAGCTCGCGCTCCAGGAACTGCGCGACCTGGCCCGCGGCATCCACCCGGCGGTCCTCACCGACCGCGGCCTGGACGCGGCACTCTCCTCCGTGGCCTCGCGGTGCACGGTCCCGGTGAAGGTGACGGCCGATCTGCCCGAACGCCCGGCCGCCGCGATCGAGGGCATCGCGTACTTCACGGTCTCCGAACTCCTGCAGAACGTCAGCAAGCACAGCGGGGCGCGCACGGCTTCCGTGGAGGTGTGGCGCTCCGACCAGCGCCTGCTCATCCAGGTGGGGGACGACGGCCACGGCGGCGCGAGCCTCGACGGGGGCACGGGCATGGCGGGGCTCGCGGACCGGCTCGGCGCGGTCGACGGCCTGTTCATCATCGATTCGCCGGAGGGTGGTCCGACGACGATCACGGCGGAACTTCCGTGGCGGGACCGGGACTGACCCCGACCGGGGGTCCCGACCGGGGGTCCCGACCGGGGGTCCCGACCGGGGGTAGGGAAAACCCCCGGTCCAAGACACCCACCCACCACATGGTCCCGATCCGGCGAGCCCAGCACGCTGGTAGTACACAGCGCACGCAGCGCACGCCCGCCGCACAGCGCACGCCCGAGCAGAAACGGACGACACCGATGGCCACGGAGTACGGACAGGAGTACGGACGCATGGACCGTTCGGAGTTCCGGGGTTCCGGCCTCGACGATCGGCGGCGCCGTGTCCCCGCCGGGCTGCGCGCACCGTTCGAGGCCCGCGCCTGGAAGGAGTTCGGCTATGTGATCCTCAGCCTGCCCATCAGCATCGTCACGTTCACGTACGCCGTCACGATGCTGTCGCTGGGTGCGGGCCTGCTGATCACGTTCGTCGGCATCCCGGTGCTCGCCGCCGGGCTCGCCGGCTGCCGGGGCATAGGCGCCGTCGAGCGGGTGCGGGCGCGTTCGCTGCTCGGCGTCGAGGTGGCGAACCCGGAGCCGCTGCGGCCCAAGGGCGGCGGCCCGATGGGGTGGATGGGCGCCGTCCTCAAGAGCGGTGTCTCCTGGCGGCACGTCCTCTACTCGGTCCTCCACATGCCGTGGGCGGTCTTCTCGTTCAGCGTGTCGGTGGTCTTCTGGTTCACCGGCTGGTCGCTGTTCACCTATCCGGCGTGGCAGTGGCTCTTCCCGATGTACGGCGGCCAGGGCGGCATCCAGCTCTACGGCGACGACGGGCACCGCGTGTACCTGGACAACCCCTTCGAGATCGGTGTCACCGCCCTCATCGGACTGCTGATCACGCTGGCCACCCCCTGGATCACCCGGGCCCTGACCACCGTCGACCGCGTCATGGTGGTCGGGCTCCTCGGCCCGTCGAGCCTGGCGACGCGAGTAGTCGAACTGGAGTCGGACCGGGGCGTCGTGGTCGACACCGCCGCCGCCGATCTGCGCCGCATCGAGCGCGATCTGCACGACGGGGCACAGGCCCGCCTTGTCGCCCTCGCCATGGACCTGGGTCTGGCCAAGGAGAAGCTGGCGGAGGACCCCGAGGCCGCGGCGCGCATGGTGGACGAGGCGCACGGCGAGGTGAAGGTCGCCCTCCAGGAGCTGCGCGACCTGGCCCGCGGCATCCACCCGGCAGTCCTCACCGACCGCGGCCTGGACGCGGCACTCTCCGCGCTGGCCGCCCGGTGCACGGTTCCGGTGCAGGTCGATGTGGACCTGCCCGCGCGTCCTGCCGCCGCGATCGAGGGCATCGCGTACTTCACGGTCTCCGAGCTCCTGCAGAACATCTCCAAGCACGCGCGGGCGACGCGCGGCACCGTCGACGTCTGGCAGGTCGAGGACCGGCTGATGCTCCAGGTCACCGACGACGGCGCGGGCGGCGCCGACGTGACATCGGGCTCGGGCCTCGCGGGGCTCGCCGAGCGGCTCGACGCGGTCGACGGGATCCTGGTCGTGGACTCCCCGGCGGGCGGGCCGACGACGGTGACGGCGGAACTGCCGTGGCGGGCGTAGCCCGCGTGAACGGCGCCTGGTCTCCCCGGAGTTGGGTACGTTCTGACTGATCGGCCGCTGATCGGACGTTGATCGGCCGCCGATCGGCCGCTGATCGGACGTTGATCGGACGTTGATCGGCCACAGGGGAGTTCTCGGGGGAGGCGCGTCATGCAGCGAGGGCGGCCCCGCTTGCGCGAGCGGATACAGCAGCGTCTGCGGGGAGAGGACCCCGCGGCCGACCCGGGCGCCGGGAGCCAGGCCGCGGACAATGGGCTGCCGTTCGACTACCGCGTGCGCGTCCTCGTGGAGATCCAGCAGGACCCGGATGAACTGGCCCTCGCCGAGAGCCAGTTGGCCGCCAAAGGCTGGCCGGTCCGGGCGCCCAAGCCGGGTGAGTACGCGCCGGGCGAGGTGACACCGTCGTACGTCCCACGGATCGTCGAGGTCCGCCTCATCGGCGCACGCGAGGGCGCGGCCCAGCACGCGCTGCACCAGGTCATGGACCTCTCCCACGCCAGAGAACTCGCCCTGCACGTAAGGGACGCGGCGCTCATCCAGCATCGCCCGGACCCGCACATCACGTGGAAGGTCCACCCCAAGCGGGTCCTCACCCCGCGCGAGCGGCTGAAGGAATGGCTGGGCATCGACCGCGGCGGCACGGAGGAGGATCCGCAGCCCGAGCGCGTGATCCGGATTCCGGAGGACGCGCCCGAGGCGGACGCGCTGGCCGCGGCGGCCTCGCACTCGCCGGCGTGGCCTCCGTTCGACCCGCTGGAGCACGAGGTGCGGCCCGCGCGGATCAACGAGACGTCGCCGATGGCGCTTGTGCATTGCGCCCTGGCCATCGCCGCGGTCTTCCTCACCGAGCAGGCCATCCGATCCATGCGCAGGCCGTTCGACACACAGTGGTGGCTCGACGCCCGCGTCCTGTGCATCGTCGGGCTCACCGTTCATCTCGCCGCCGGCGTCAAGTGGATCTACCTCCAGTCCCCGTCCCTGCGCACCGTCCTGCCCTGGGCGCTCCCGGTCGTCCTGCCCACCGCCTTCGCCGCGGTTCCGCAGGTGGGGCAGTCGGTGTACTCGGGCTACCTGTCGGCCTTCGGTCTGTCCGGAGAGGTCTCGGCCGGGGCGTGGCCGGACGGCCTCATAGCCGGGTTATGGGTGTCGCTGGCGTTTCTGTACGGCCTGATCGCCGGGGTGGGCGCGAGCGGTTGGGTGTTCCGGACAACGGCGCGTTCCGGCTCCGCCCTCAGCCTCACGGTGGTGCTCGGGGTGTACCTGGGGAGCGCCGCGGGCGTGTTCGCCCTCGCCAACGCCGTCACCGACCGCGCCGCCGACTCCGGCGACCGGGCCCTCGCCGCCGCGAAGGAGTACCGCACCCCCGGCGCCTACTACGGCCTCAAGGCCGACTTCATCTGCGTACGTCCGAAAGAGAAGGACGCCCCCGTCTACGGCGGCACCCTCCCCGCCGACCGTCCGCTGCTCACCTTCGGACCCAAAGGTGACCGCGTGTCCCTCTGGGATCCGAAGACGAAGCGGGCTCTCGGCATGCGTCTCGAAGACGCCTCCTTCGTGCCCGCCAAGAGCGAACACGGGAAAGCGGTCTGTCCACGAACCAAGTAACGCCCGCGCGTACGCGCGATACTGAGGTGCCGGGGGACTCAAGAACCAAATATGCCGGGGGGCCGTGAACGTGGAGGACAAAGTGCGGGTGGTCATCGCCGAGGATTCAGTGCTGCTCAGGGAGGGCCTGACCCGGTTGCTGACCGACCGTGGGCACGATGTCGTCGCGGGGGTGGGCGACGCGGAAGCGCTGATCAAGACGGTCGACGAACTCCACTCGACGGACGCGCTGCCCGACGTGGTGGTCGCCGACGTACGGATGCCGCCGACGCACACCGACGAGGGGGTGCGGGCCGCGGTCCTGCTGCGCCACCGGTATCCGGGGCTCGGGGTGCTCGTGCTTTCGCAGTACGTCGAGGAGCAGTACGCCACCGAGCTGCTCGCCGGGTCCAGCCGTGGCGTCGGCTATCTGCTCAAGGACCGGGTCGCCGAGGTCCGTGAGTTCGTGGACGCGGTGGTGCGGGTCGCGCAGGGCGGCACCGCGCTCGACCCGGAGGTCGTCGCACAGCTGCTCGGCCGCAGCCGCAAGCAGGACGTCCTCGCGGGTCTGACGCCGCGCGAGCGTGAAGTGCTCGGCCTGATGGCCGAGGGGCGGACGAACTCGGCGATCGCCCGGCAGCTCGTGGTGAGCGACGGCGCCGTCGAGAAGCACGTCAGCAATATCTTCCTGAAGCTCGGCCTCTCCCAGAGTGACGGAGATCACCGGCGCGTACTGGCCGTGCTGACCTACCTCAACTCCTAAAGGGCTGACACTCTGCCAGATATTTAGGGCGCAACAAGTCGCAACAAGTCGCAACAAGAGCATCGTCAACCAGGTCGAACCGGGCGCGAGTCACGCGTACGGGTCACACGCACAAGCCACGAGCGAGTCACGAGTACGGAGAAGGTCCTAGAACCAAAGGATGAGTGGGGGGCGTCTTCCATGTCGGGCCGGGGGGCGAGGCAGACTATGTCAAATCAGGGCAATTACACGTCTCAAAAGCGCGTCCATCATGCGAGCGAGCCCAGGAAGGCGACCCTTACCGACGTAGGGTGGGCCTTGGGAAGGCTGGTCTTCCGGCCTTTGCCGCTCAGCCGCCTCGAAGGAGGTCCAGTTCAGTGACCAGCCAGGTCAGTAGCCCAGCCGAGCAGGCCGACGAGGCAGTCGTCGGAGAGCAACGCAAGCCTGCTGGTGAGAAAGATGTACGCCGTCTGGACCGTGTGATCATCCGCTTCGCGGGTGATTCGGGGGACGGTATGCAGCTCACCGGTGACCGGTTCACTTCGGAGACGGCGTCCTTCGGCAATGATCTGTCGACGCTGCCGAACTTCCCTGCCGAGATCCGTGCTCCTGCCGGAACGCTGCCGGGTGTGTCGTCGTTCCAGCTGCATTTCGCCGACCACGACATCCTCACGCCGGGCGATGCGCCGAATGTTCTGGTGGCGATGAACCCGGCGGCTTTGAAGGCGAACATCGGGGATGTGCCGCGGGGTGCGGAGGTCATCGTGAACACGGATGAGTTCTCCAAGCGGGCGATGCAGAAGGTCGGCTACGACGTCTCGCCGCTGGAGGACGGTTCGCTGGATGGCTACAGCGTGCATCCGGTGCCGTTGACGACGCTGACGGTGGAGGCGCTGAAGGAGTTTGGTCTTTCGCGCAAGGATGCCGGGCGCAGCAAGAACATGTTTGCGCTGGGGTTGTTGTCGTGGATGTATCACCGGCCGACGGAGGGCACGGAGAGGTTCCTGAAGGCGAAGTTCGCCAAGATGCCGGAGATCGCGGGGGCGAACATCGCGGCGTTCCGTGCGGGCTGGAATTTTGGTGAGACGACGGAGGACTTCGCGGTCTCCTACGAGGTGGCTCCGGCCACGGCCGCTTTCCCCACCGGCACCTACCGCAATATCTCCGGGAATCTGGCGTTGTCGTACGGGCTGATTGCTGCGGGGCGGCAGGCGGATCTGCCGTTGTATCTGGGTTCGTATCCGATCACTCCTGCCTCCGACATTTTGCATGAGTTGTCCAAGCACAAGAACTTTGGTGTGCGTACGTTCCAGGCCGAGGATGAGATTGCGGGCATCGGGGCGGCGCTGGGTGCGGCGTTCGGCGGCTCGCTGGCGGTGACGACGACGTCGGGGCCGGGTGTGGCGCTGAAGTCGGAGACGATCGGGCTGGCCGTCTCGCTTGAGTTGCCGTTGCTGGTGGTGGATATCCAGCGGGGCGGGCCCTCGACGGGGTTGCCGACGAAGACGGAGCAGGCGGATCTGCTGCAGGCGATGTTCGGGCGTAATGGTGAGGCGCCGGTGCCGATCGTGGCGCCGAAGACTCCGGCGGACTGTTTTGGTGCGGCGTTGGAGGCGGCGCGGATCGCGGTGACCTACCGCACCCCCGTCTTCCTCCTCTCGGACGGTTATCTGGCCAATGGTTCGGAGCCGTGGCGGATCCCGGACGTGGATGAACTCCCCGATCTGCGGGTGCAGTTCGCTTCGGGTGCCAATCACACCG
>NZ_SRIC01000032.1 GCF_004684775.1 Streptomyces sp. MZ04 | reverse complement strand
TATAAGAGACAGGGCCGGGGGTGGGCCCGAGGCGGGGCCCGGGCGAGACATGGTAGTTTCGTTCTACCGAAGCAGTCGTTGTATGCTGCTCCGGTTGCCCGATACCCATCGGGCCATTCCTCCTGGCAACGCCACCCACGATCATTGCACTGATCCCGGCATGCCGGGTTTAACCGTAAGTGCATCTGAAGTCTTGGAGTGACCCGTGGCTGCCAACTGCGACGTCTGCGGCAAGGGGCCGAGCTTCGGCAACAACATCTCGCACTCTCACCGCCGCACGTCCCGTCGCTGGAACCCGAACATCCAGCGCGTTCGTGCCATGGTCAGCGGGACGCCGAAGCGGCTCAACGCCTGCACCTCGTGCATCAAGGCCGGCAAGGTCTCGCGCTGACGCAAGTAAGCGCGGCCACCTAGCTGGTTGCTGAAAGAGCCGGTCCCCTTCGGGGGACCGGCTCTTTCGTATGCTCACACGGATGCGTAGGCCCACCGGATGCGTAGGCCCACACGGACCTACTGCCCCCTGAACCGCCACCCGTGATCCACGGGCCCGATCCCGCCTCCGAGCGCGAACCCGGCCGCGATCGCCCCGGTGACGTACTCCTTCGCCGCGGCCACCGCATCCGGCACGGCGAGCCCCTTCGCCAGGTGCGAGGCGATCGCGCTGGCGAGGGTGCAGCCGGTGCCGTGCGTGTGGCGGTTGTCGTGGCGGGGCGCCCGCAGCCAGTGCTCATCGGAGCCGTCGGTGAGCAGGTCCACCGCGTCGCCCGGCAGATGGCCGCCCTTGATGAGCGCCCACTTCGGGCCGTACGCGAGGAGCGCCGCCGCGGCCCGCCGCATCCCGTCCTCCGACTCGACGTGAATGCCCGTCAGTTGGGCGACCTCGTCGAGGTTCGGGGTGGCGACCGTGGCGACCGGGAGCAGCTTCGTGCGGACCGAGTCGAGCGCGGACGCGGCGAGCAGCGAGTCGCCGTGCTTGGAGACGCCGACCGGGTCGACGACCGCGGGGGCGTCCGTGCCCGCGAGCAACTCGGCCACCGCCTCGACCAGTTCGGCCGAGGCGAGCATGCCGGTCTTCACGGCCTGTACGCCGATGTCGTCGACGACGCTGCGGTACTGGGCCCGCACCGCCTCCACCGGCAGCTCCCAAAAGCCCTGTACGCCCAGGGAGTTCTGCGCGGTGACGGCCGTGACGACGCTCATGCCGTGCGTGCCGAGCGCCAGCATCGTCTTCAGGTCGGCCTGGATGCCCGCGCCGCCGCCGGAGTCGGAGCCGGCGACGGTCAGGACACGTGGGGGCCGTGAAAGCACCGTCATGCTCAGTCCTCGAGGTTGTCGCCGAAGTGGTCCCAGCCCTTGCTGGTCCACGGGGCGCCGTCCACGGTCACCTGCGGAAGTGCCGAGGGGTTGAGGACCTCGCCGATGACCTTCCAGCGGGCGGGCAGCTTCACGTCCGAGGGGAACGTCGCGACGATCGCGTGGTCCTCGCCGCCGTTGAGCACCCACTGGAGCGGGTCGACGCCGACGGCCTGGCCGATGTCGTTCATCTGCGAGGGCACGTCGACGTCTCCGGAGCGGATGTCGATGCGTACCTTGCTCGCCTCGGCGATGTGGCCGAGGTCGGCGATGAGTCCGTCGCTCACGTCCGTCATGGAGGTTGCGCCGAGCCCGGCGGCCGCGGGGCCCGCGTGGTACGGCGGCTCGGGCCTGCGGTGGGCCTCCACGAAGGCGCGCGGCGAGCGGAAGCCGCGCGAGAGCACCGCGTGCCCGGCGGCGGACCAGCCCAACCAGCCCGTGACGGCGACGACATCGCCGGGCTGTGCGCCCGCGCGGGTGACCGGCTCGTGGTTGCGCAGATCGCCGAGGGCCGTGATCGCCACGGTGATCGTGTCGCCGCGTACGACATCGCCGCCCACGACGGCCGCGCCCGCGACCTGACACTCGTCCCGCAGGCCGTCCATCAGCTCGGTGGGCCAGCTGGCGGGCAGTTCGGCGGGGACGACGAGGCCGAGCAGCAGGGCCGTCGGCACGGCGCCCATGGCAGCGATATCGGCCAGATTCTGCGCGGCGGCCTTGCGGCCCACGTCGTACGCGGTGGACCAGTCCCGGCGGAAGTGCCGCCCCTCCAGGAGGATGTCGGTGCTCGCCACGACCCTGCGGTCGGGGGCGGACACCACGGCGGCGTCATCGCCCGGACCGAGCCGGACGGCCGGGGTGGAGGTGAGCCGCGAGGTGAGTTCCCTGATGAGACCGAACTCCCCCAACTCGCCGACGGTTCCCTTCACCGGGACTCACCATGCCCTTTCACGCTGCTCGGCTTGCGGTCGCGAGCCGTCACTGTCATAGGTACGGTCGAGATGACCGTCAACTTCGGTTGTCCGTCCACCGCGATGTGCGCGCCACAGCTCCCCCGGGTCTCCCCGCGAGAAGCGGCGACGCGGTACCGTGGCGTCCCTTCTCCCCACATGATCCTCGTGGCCGCCCTGGAGGTTCCGTGGTACAGGCGTACATCCTGATCCAAACAGAGGTCGGCAAGGCGTCGACCGTCGCCGAGCTGATCGGCAAGATCCCAGGAGTGATCCAGGCCGAGGACGTGACCGGACCCTACGATGTCATCGTGCGCGCACAGGCGGACACGGTGGACGAACTCGGCCGCATGGTGGTCGCCAAAGTCCAGCAAGTGGACGGCATCACGCGGACCCTGACCTGCCCGGTCGTGCACTTGTAGCCCCCGTCTACCCTTGGCCGGTGAAGATTTCCCGTCGCCGGCGCCGTTACCTCGTCTCGAGCCCCGCATTCGCACTCCTGATCGCGACCGCGGGCTGCTCCCAAGCAGACGAAGCGGCGAAGGCCACGGTTCCCACCCCGGACACCGAGGTCGCCGAAATCTGCCGGAACCTGGACAAACAGCTTCCGGAGAAGGTGGACGGTCTGGTGCGCGCCGACCCCGAGCCCACGTCAGTGCTGACCGCCGGGTGGGGAGACCCGGCGATCATACTGCGCTGCGGTGTCCCCCGGCCGCCGAAGATGAACGACGCCGAGGCGGACGGTGTGACCGTGAACGGCGTCAACTGGCTGCTCGAGGAGCAGGACGACGGCTCGTTCCGCTTCACCTCCACACTGCGCAAGGCGTACGTGGAGGTCGCCCTGCCCGAGGAACGCGCGGGGGGCGGCGTGAGCCCGCTGACGGACTTCGCCGCCCCCGTGAAGAAGACGGTCCCCAAGGGGATCGCGTAACGCCGCCAGGGGCTAGCGCAGCCCCGTCGAGCGGTGCAGCGCCGCCTGGATGAGGCGGTCCACCAGCTCGGGGTAGCTGACGCCGCTCGCCTCCCACATCTGCGGGTACATCGAGATGGGCGTGAAGCCCGGCATCGTATTGATCTCGTTGATCACGAACTGCCCGTCCTCGGTGAGGAAGAAGTCCGCGCGCACCAGGCCCTCGCAGGACGTCGCCTCGAAGGCGTCGACCGCGAGCCGCTGGATCTCGGCGGTCTGCTCGGGCGCCAGCGGGGCCGGCACGATCCCGGGCGTCGAGTCGATGTACTTCGCCTCGAAGTCGTAGTAGTCGTGCGACTGCACGGGCGGGATCTCGGCGGGCACGCTCGCGCGCGGGCCGTCCGCGAACTCCAGGACACCGCACTCGATCTCGCGGCCGCGGAGCAGCGACTCGACGAGGATCTTGGGGTCGTGGCGCCGGGCCTCCTCGATCGCCTCGTCGAGGCCTTCGAAGGAGTCGACCTTCGTGATGCCCATCGAGGAGCCGCCGCGCGCGGGCTTGATGAAGAGCGGCCAGCCGTGCTCGCCGGCGAACTCCGCGATCTTCTTGCGGGCGGCCTGCTCGTCGCGGTCCCACTCGCGCGGCCGGATCACCAGGTACGGGCCGACGGGGAGGCCGAAGGAGATGAAGACCCGCTTCATGTACTCCTTGTCCTGGCCCACGGCCGAGGCGAGCACACCGGCGCCCACGTAGGGCACTCCGGAGAGCTCGAGGAGCCCCTGGAGGGTGCCGTCCTCTCCGTAGGGACCGTGCAGCATCGGGAAGACGACGTCGACCTCGCCGAGCGCCTTGGGCACGGAGCCGGGCTCGCTGTAGACGACCTCGCGGTTGCCGGGGTCCAGGGGCAGGACGACGCCGCCCTCGGCCGACTCGGCGAGCTCGGCGACGTTCGGGACCTTGCGGTCGGTGATCGCCATCCGGTCGGGCTCGTCGGCGGTCAGCGCCCAGCGGCCGTCCGTCGTGATGCCGATGGGCAGGACGTCGTACTTGGTCCGGTCGATGGCCCGCAGTACGGCGCCCGCCGTGACGACCGAGATGCCGTGCTCCGAACTGCGGCCGCCGAAGACGACGGCCACACGCGGCTTGCGGAGCGGCTGCTCAGAGCTCTGCTCGGGGCGCGGCTCGGGGCTCTGGGGGAGGTTCTCGCTGCTCATATCGGCTTGAGCGTACCCGCTGGTCTCAGGAGATTCAGCGGCGCTCGGCCTTGGCGCTGCGCGACATCAGCTCCTTGAGGGCGACGACCGGCGGCGTCCCCTCGTGCACGATGCCCACGACGGTCTCCGTGATCGGCATGTCGACGCCGTGCCGTCGGGCCAGATCCAGCACCGACTCACAGGACTTGACGCCCTCGGCGGTCTGCTTGGTGACCGCGATGGTCTCCTCCAGGGTCATGCCCTTGCCGAGGTTGGTGCCGAAGGTGTGGTTGCGCGAGAGCGGCGACGAGCAGGTCGCCACCAGGTCGCCCAGGCCCGCGAGTCCGGAGAACGTCAGCGGGTCGGCGCCCATCGCCAGGCCGAGCCGGGTGGTCTCGGCGAGGCCGCGGGTGATGAGCGAGCCCTTGGCGTTGTCGCCGAGGCCCATGCCGTCGGCGATGCCGACGGCGAGCCCGATCACGTTCTTGACGGCGCCGCCGAGCTCGCAGCCCACCACGTCGGTGTTCGTGTACGGACGGAAGTACGGGGTGTGGCAGGCCGCCTGGAGGCGTTGCGCGATCGATTCGTCGCGGCAGGCGACCACGGCGGCCGCGGGCTGCCTGGCGGCGATCTCGCGGGCGAGGTTGGGCCCGGTGACGACCGCGATGCGGTCGGCGGCGACCTTCGTGACGTCCTCGATGACCTCGCTCATCCGCATCGCGGAGCCGAGTTCGACGCCCTTCATGAGGGAGACGAGCACCGTGTCGGGGGCGAGCAGCGGCGCCCATTCGGCGAGGTTGCCGCGCAGGGTCTGCGAGGGCACGGCGAGCACGGTGAAGTCGGCGTCGGCCGCGGCCTCGGCCGGGTCGGTGGTCGCCCGCAGGTTCGCCGGGAGTTCGACTCCGGGGAGGTAGTCGGGGTTGCTGCGCGAGGAGTTGACGGCGTCGGCCAGTTCGGCGCGACGGGCCCACAGGGTGACGTCGCACCCCGCGTCGGCGAGCACCATGCCGAAGGCCGTACCCCAAGAGCCGGTTCCGAAGACGGCCGCCTTCACGGGGTTCGTCACTTGCTGTCCTCCGGGGTGTTCTCGGGTTCGGGCAGGCCTTGGCGGCCGGCCGCCTTGCGTCGTTGCGCGAGCCGCGCCTTGCGCGGGTCGTAGGGGGTCTCGGGAGCCTTCTCCCCCCGGATCTCCTCCAGGAGTTCGGTGACCGCGGCCATGATGGTCTCGGTCACCTCCCGCAGGATCTCGGGGGTGGGCTCCTGGTCGTAGAAGCGCGAGAGGTCGACCGGCTTGCCCGCCAGGACCTGGAGCTTCTTGCGGGGAAAGAGGCTGAGGTTCTTGCTGTACGGGGGAAGCGCGAGGTTGGCGCCCCACTGCGCGACCGGGATCACCGGGCACTTGGTCTCCAGAGCGACCCGCGCGGCACCGGACTTGGCGGTCATCGGCCACATCTCGGGGTCCCTGGTGAGGGTGCCTTCGGGGTAGAACGCGACGCATTCGCCGCGCTCGATCGCGCCGACCGCGGCACGGAAGGCGTCGAGCGCATTCGTGGTCTCGCGGTAGACCGGGATCTGTCCCGTGCCCTTCATGACCTTGCCGACGAAGCCGTCCTTGAAAAGGCCGTCCTTTGCCAGGAATCGCGGCAGTCGTCCGGTGTTGTACTGAAAGTGCGCGTACGAGAGCGGGTCGATATACGAGTTGTGATTCACGGCGGTGATGAATCCGCCGTCGGCCGGAATGTGTTCCATTCCACGCCAGTCCCGCTTGAACAGAACCACCAGCGGCGGTTTAGCGATGACCGCCGCCAGGCGGTACCAGAAGCCGATTCTGCGGCGGGACACTCGGACACCTTCCTCCATGAACCTGGTCGGCCGCACAAGTGTCGCCCCAGGCTGTCTGTCTGTCGAGAACACCGTACGCCCGCCCTGATGACGAAGCCCTCCAGCAGGTGACAATGGCCCCGACGCGAAGGACGGAGCCGCCCCCTTGCTGTGGACCCTGGTCATACCCCTGAAGCCTCTGGTGCGCGCCAAGAGCAGGCTCGCCGACACGGCCGGCGACCGGCTGCGCCCGGGGCTCGCCCTCGCCTTCGCCCAGGACACCGTGGCCGCCGCGACGGCCTGTGCGGCGGTGCGGGATGTGGTGGTCGTCACGGCCGACGGCCGCGCGGGGCGCGAGCTCGCGGCCCTGGGGGCCCGGATCGTGCGGGACGAGCCCGCGGGGGGCCTCAACGCCGCCCTGGCGCACGGGGCGTCGGCCGTGCGCGCCGAGCGGCCCGCGGCGGCCGTCGCGGCGCTCAATGCCGATCTGCCCGCACTGCGCCCCCCGGAATTGGCGCGGGTCCTCGACGGTGCGGCGCTATTTCCCCGCGCATTCCTTCCGGATGCCGCAGGAATCGGGACGACACTGCTGTCCGCCGCACCGGGAACGGAATTGCGCCCCGCATTCGGCGCGGCGTCCCGTTCCCGCCACTCGGCTTCGGGGGCGGTGGAACTCCCGCTCGCCGGCGTCGATTCCGTACGCCAGGACGTGGACACCGGCGACGATCTGCGGGCCGCGCTCGCGCTCGGCGTCGGACCGCGCACCGCGTCGGCCGCCGCCCGACTGCTGATCGCCGACTGAGTACGCTGCCTCCATGCAGGCGACCGCGTACACGTACGACCCCGAGACCCGCAGCGGCAGCGTGCTGCTCGACGACGGCACCCCGGTGCCCTTCGACCCCCCGGCGTTCGACGCCGGCGGCCTTCGGCTGCTGCGGCCCGGGCAGCGGGTGCGGATCGAGGTCGAGGGGGAGGGCGAGCAGCGGCGCGTCACCCTGGTGACGCTCTACACGTTCTGAGAGACCTTCCGAGCGGACCCCCCACACGCCGCGGGCCGGGCTCCTTGTGGGGAGCCCGGCCCGGCGCGTGAGTGCCCTCGTGCCTCTTACTTCTTGCGGGCGGTCGCCTTCTTGGCGGTGGTCTTGCGCGCCGTCGACTTCTTCGCGGGCGCCTTCTTGGCGGTGGCCTTCTTGGCCGGCGCGGTCTTCTTGGCGGTGGCCTTCTTCGCCGGCGCGGCCTTCTTCGCCGTCGTCTTCTTGGCCGTGGCCTTCTTGGCCGTCGCCGCCTTCTTGGCGGTGGTCTTCTTGGCCGTGGCCTTCTTCGCCGTCGTCTTCTTGGCCGTGGCCTTCTTGGCGGTGGCGGCCTTCTTCGCCGTCGCCTTCTTGGCGGTGGCCTTCTTGGCCGCGGCCTTCTTGACCGTCGCCGAAGCACCGCCGGTCAGGCTGCCCTTGGGCGCCTTCTTGACCGCGACGTCGTGCTTCGGGAGCTTCTTCGAGCCGCTGACCAGGTCCTTGAAGCCCTGACCCGCACGGAAGCGCGGAACCGAGGTCTTCTTGACCCGAACGCGCTCCCCGGTCTGCGGGTTGCGGGCGTAACGAGCCGGACGGTCGACCTTCTCGAACGAGCCGAAGCCGGTGACCGAAACGCGGTCTCCGCTGACCACGGCACGGACGACTGCGTCCAGAACCGCGTCCACGGCGTCGGCGGCCTGCTGGCGGCCTCCCACCTTGTCGGCAATCGCTTCTACGAGCTGCGCCTTGTTCACGTCTTCCCCTTCGGAGACATCGCCCGACGGTATTCGCCAGGCTTTTTCGCACGTTAGGCAGATATATACCGCAAATCAAACACGAAACGGGCTAATCACCCTTGTGCCGCAACGAACTGGACAGTCCATGAGTTCCTCGAAGGCTCCTCGAAGGCCCGTTGAGCCTTGCCGCTCAGGTGTCTTCGGGGAATCGGCCCTTGTCAGCCTCGTCGATGGACTCCATCAATCGCTCCAGACGCCTTGCCGCATCAGCGAGATCGTGTTTGGCCGCGGCCGTAATGACCAGCAGCTTCCGGGTCAGCGCCATCCGTACGCCCTCCGGGACTTGCAGTGCACGCACTCTCGAGTGCGCTTCCTTCAGTTGGTCCGCAACAAGCCCGTAGAGCTCGAGTTGGCTGTCACGTCCCATGCACCGATTGTGCCATCTGGGGCGAGTTGTCGCCTCCGCAGGGGGTAACTACCCACATCCGGCGCCCTCCTGAGGGTACCCCGTCGGACTGAGTACAAGGGGATTTCAAGCCTCTTCTGCCTTCCGTGTCAAGGGAGTTGAGACCACCCGTTCAGGTCATCGGGCACCTCCCGGAGGCGCACACAGAAGTACCCCCAACCGTCCACGATTGGGGGTACATCAGGGTGTTGCGGAGGTGTCAGACCTGCACGGTCCGCGGCTTGTACGAGGGGCGCCCGGTCTCGTACGCGGCGATGTCCGGCTCGTTCTGCAGCGTGATGCTGATGTCGTCCAGGCCGTTCAGGAGCCGCCAGCGGGCGTTCTCGTCGAGCTCGAAGTCGGCGGTGACGCCCTCCGCGCGGACCTGGCGATCCTGCAGGTCAACGGTGATCTCGGCCTGCGGGTCGCGCTCGGTCAGCGCCCACAGCGCGTCCACGACCTTCTGGTCGAGTACGACGGTGAGCAGGCCGTTCTTCAGCGAGTTGCCGCGGAAGATGTCGGCGAAGCGCGAGGAGATGACGGTCTTGAAGCCGTAGTTCTGCAGCGCCCACACGGCGTGCTCGCGGGAGGAGCCCGTTCCGAAGTCGGGTCCGGCGACCAGGACCGTGGCGCCCTGCCGTTCGGGCTTGTTCAGGACGAACTCGCCGTCCTTGCGCCAGGCCTCGAAGAGCCCGTCCTCGAACCCGTCCCGGGTGACCTTCTTCAGCCAGTGGGCGGGGATGATCTGGTCGGTGTCGACGTTGCTGCGGCGCAGCGGGACGGCCCGGCCGGTGTGCGTGGTGAATGCTTCCATGGCTCTCAGACTCCGGCGGTCGCGGGGGCGTCGGACAGGTCGGCGGGCGAGGCCAGGTGGCCCGTCACCGCGGTGGCGGCGGCGACCTGGGGCGACACCAGGTGGGTGCGGCCGCCCTTGCCCTGCCTGCCCTCGAAGTTGCGGTTGGAGGTCGACGCGGAGCGCTCGCCGGGGGCCAGTTGGTCGGGGTTCATGCCCAGGCACATCGAGCAGCCCGCGTGCCGCCATTCGGCGCCCGCCGCGGTGAAGACCTTGTCCAGGCCCTCGTCCATGGCCTGCAGGGCGACCCGGACCGAGCCGGGGACGACCAGCATCCGTACGCCGTCGGCGACTTTGCGGCCCTCGACGATGGAGGCGGCCGCCCGCAGGTCCTCGATACGGCCGTTGGTGCAGGAACCTACGAAGACGGTGTCGACCTTGATGTCGCGCAGTGCCTGTCCCGCACTCAACCCCATGTATTCCAGGGCCTTTTCGGCGGCGCTGCGCTCCGACTCGTCTTCGTACGAAGCAGGATCGGGGACGTGCGCGGAGAGCGGCGCGCCCTGGCCCGGGTTGGTGCCCCAGGTGACGAACGGCGAGAGCTTGGTCGCGTCGATGTAGACCTCGGCGTCGAAGACCGCGTCCTCGTCCGTCTTCAGGGTCTTCCAGTACGCGACCGCCGCGTCCCAGTCCGCGCCCTGCGGGGCGTGGGCACGGCCCTCGATGTAGTCGAAGGTGGTCCGGTCGGGGGCGATCATGCCCGCGCGGGCACCGGCCTCGATCGACATGTTGCAGATGGTCATGCGGGCTTCCATCGACAGCTGCTCGATGGCGGAGCCCCGGTACTCCAGGACGTAGCCCTGGCCGCCGCCGGTGCCGATCTTGGCGATGATCGCGAGGATCAGGTCCTTGGCGGTGACGCCATCGGGCAGCTCGCCGTCGACCGTGATGGCCATGGTCTTCGGGCGGGCCATCGGCAGCGTCTGGGTGGCCAGGACGTGCTCGACCTGGGAGGTGCCGATGCCGAACGCCAGGGCGCCGAAGGCACCGTGCGTGGAGGTGTGGGAGTCGCCGCAGACCACGGTGGTGCCCGGCTGGGTCAGGCCCAGCTGCGGTCCCACCACGTGGACGACGCCCTGCTCGACGTCGCCCAGGGAGTGCAGTCGTACGCCGAACTCCGCGCAGTTCTTGCGCAGCGTCTCCAACTGGGCGCGCGAGACCGGGTCCGCGATGGGCTTGTCGATGTCGAGGGTCGGGGTGTTGTGATCCTCGGTCGCGATGGTGAGGTCGAGCCGCCGCACCGGCCGGCCGGCCTGACGGAGGCCGTCGAAGGCCTGCGGGCTCGTCACCTCGTGCAGCAGGTGCAGATCGATGAAGAGGAGGTCGGGCTCGCCTTCGGCGCGCCGGACGACGTGGTCGTCCCAGACCTTCTCCGCGAGTGTCCTACCCATCGCTTTCCCTCCGACCGGCGTTCGTGAGCCGGCCCAACTAGAGAATTGTTCGCCCACGCCCGTACCCCTCGTGCCGCGCGTGGACCGCGTATCCGTTGGTCCGCGGATCGCACTTACAGAGTGACGTGTTCCATGGAAAATTGAACTTGCGTTTCACAGAGTGAGACGCGAGTATCGACGCATGGACAACTCTAGCGGCGTCGGCGTTCTCGACAAGGCGGCTCTCGTCTTGAGCGCCCTGGAGTCCGGTCCGGCCACCCTCGCGGGGTTGGTCGCGGCCACCGGACTCGCACGACCCACGGCACATCGCCTCGCCGTGGCACTGGAACACCACCGGATGGTGGCGCGGGACATGCAGGGCCGTTTCATTCTCGGCCCGCGGCTCTCGGAACTCGCGGCGGCGGCCGGCGAGGACCGGCTGCTCGCCACGGCGGGCCCGGTCCTCACGCATCTGCGTGACGTCACGGGCGAGAGCGCGCAGCTCTATCGCCGCCAGGGCGACATGCGTATCTGCGTCGCGGCCGCCGAGCGCCTCTCGGGCCTGCGGGACACGGTCCCCGTCGGCTCGACGCTCACCATGAAGGCGGGCTCGTCGGCCCAGATCCTGATGGCCTGGGAGGAGCCGGAGCGCCTGCACCGCGGCCTCCAGGGCGCCCGCTTCACGGCCACGGCCCTTTCGGGCGTACGCCGCCGGGGCTGGGCCCAGTCGATCGGCGAGCGGGAGCCGGGCGTCGCGTCCGTCTCCGCGCCCGTGCGCGGCCCCTCGAACCGCGTGGTCGCCGCCGTCTCGGTCTCCGGACCGATCGAGCGCCTGACCCGCCACCCGGGCCGGATGCACGCCCAGGCGGTCATCGACGCGGCAGGACGCCTCTCCGAGGCGCTGCGCCGCACCGGCTGACCCGCGGGACCACGTTCACCGACGTACACAGCCGGAGGGGCCGCCTCAACGCCGCGGCGGCCCCTCCGGCTGTGCTGTTCGGTCCCTCCGGTCCCTCAGGCCGCCTTGAGACGGTCGGCGGCCCTGTCGCCCCGCCGGCCGACCGGCACCACGCCGATGGCCTTGCCCAGGCCGAACTCCGGCATGTTCACGTACACCGCCTCATGGCCACCGGCCGGCACGACGTACGTCTCGTGCCAGAAGCCGACCTTGCCCTTGCCCTCCCGCATCCTGCGGTTGAAGGCCGCCCAGGCGGGCCGGTGCTCCTTGCCCTGATCGGACGCGTACGCCAGGAGCTTCTCCGGCGACTCCCAGTACTGCACGACGTACAGCACCCGCGCGCCGCCGAGCAGCAGCTGATATCCCAGCATGCCGCTCCCCCGGTCCTTGGACAGCTCCTTGAGCATCCGCGGCATGGCCCGGAAGACGGGCCACCAGCTGCGCACGGCGCGGAAGTTGTTGATGCGCATCCCGATGGTGAAGACGGTCACGCCGCCCTGCGCGTCGGCGGTCATGCGCCCTTCGATCGGCTTGCTGCTCATGATGGGTCCCCCTTCAGAGAGCGTTCAGGAGAGCATTGGATAGTCCCGCTATCCATGATTGGATAGTGCCACTCACCAAGTGGATACGCAAGAGGGAAGAGGAGACGAGCCGATGAGACTGGCGGAGCTGAGCACACGCAGCGGGGTCTCGACGGCCACGATCAAGTACTACCTGCGCGAGGGACTGCTGCCGCCCGGCCGCCGGGTCACGGCGACGCAGTCCGAGTACGACGAGAGCCATCTGCAGCGGCTGCGGCTCGTCCGGGCGCTCATCCAGGTGGGCCGGGTGCCGATCGCGTCGGCCCGCGAGGTGCTCACCGCCCTGGAGGACGAGTCCCTGGACCACAACTCCCGCCTGGGCACGGCGGTATGGGCGCTGCCGCACGGTCCGCAGGCCCCGGAGGACGATCCGGCGACGGACGCGGCCCGGCACACCGTCGACGCGCTGCTGCGGCGGCTCGGCTGGGAGAACGCCCAGGCGTACGGGGCGGATTCACCGGCGTACCGGATGCTGGTCACGGCGGTCGGCACGCTGTCCCGGCTCGGATACCCCTGCGCCGTCGACGACTTGGCGCCCTACGCGCGGTCCGCGGGCCAACTGGCGGTCGCCGACCTGGACTTGGTGGAGCGCTACGAATCGCCCGACGAGCAGTTGGAGGCGGCGGTCGCGCTGACCGTCCTGTACGAGCCGGTGCTGCTGAGCCTGCGCAGGATGGCGCAGGCCGAGGAGTCCAACCGGCGCTACGGCCAGGGGAGTTCGGAGGCATGAGCGGAAATGACGAAGGGGCCCTCCCTTGCGGGAAGGCCCCTCCATTCGCGTACCCCCGACCGGATTCGAACCGGCGCTACCGCCTTGAGAGGGCGGCGTGCTAGGCCGCTACACAACGGGGGCCAGCTTGTCCTGCTGTACTGCGCTGGGCTACCAGGACTCGAACCTAGAACAACGGAACCAGAAACCGTCGTGTTGCCAATTACACCATAGCCCACTGGTCTAGACCAGCTAGACCTTGCGTACCCCCGACCGGATTCGAACCGGCGCTACCGCCTTGAGAGGGCGGCGTGCTAGGCCGCTACACAACGGGGGCCCTAGCGATCCTGCATCGGTAGCAGCGGGTGCGACCCTGACTGCTTCCATGGGAAGGATCTGTACCCCCGACCGGATTCGAACCGGCGCTACCGCCTTGAGAGGGCGGCGTGCTAGGCCGCTACACAACGGGGGCGTTGCAGATAAGCTCTGCGAGCTGGCCTACCAGGACTCGAACCTAGACTAACGGAACCAGAAACCGTCGTGCTGCCAATTACACCATAGGCCATCGAGACGCAACCCCTTGCGGGAGTTTTGCTTCGACTTACGCCTCCCTGCCGGACCTTTCGGCCTTCTCGGGCGGCGCAGGAAGAACATTACCCGAAGGTGGACGGCGCTCCAAAACGGGTATCGGTGCGGAGCAGCGGCGGCAGCTCGGTGAGCCGCGTGATGCGGTGGATGCCCGACGGGCCTTCCTGGGCTGCGCTGTTGCGGTCGAGCCAGATCCCGACGAGACCCGCGTCCCGCGCGCCCCTGGCGTCGATCTCCGGCTGGTCCCCTACGTAGGCGATCTCCTCGGGCTCCAGACCCATCGTCGTACAGACCGCGTGGAAGGCCTCGGCCGCGGGCTTGGAGACGCCGAGTTCGGCGGCGCACAGGACGGACTCGAAGCGGTCGCGCACGCCCAGGACGCGCAGCTTGCGGTCCTGTACGACCAGGGCGGAGTTGGAGAGGACCGCGTGGCGGTAGTCGTCGGCGAGGGCGTCGAGGACGGGCACGGTGTCGGGGAAGAGGGCCCAGGCGGATTCGTAGTGGCCCACGTAGCGGTCGAACCAGGCGTCGGCGTCCGCGTCGTCCAGGGCGGGTGTGTCGAGGAACTCACGCACCCGGTCGCGGCGCTGGTTCTGGAAGTCCCGCAGTCCCTCGCTGAAGCGCGCCCAGTGGCGGTGGGTGATCTCACGCCAGAGCGTCAGCGCACGCTCGGCCGACCCGAACCGCTGCAGGAGGCCCTCGGCGGCGAGGTGCGCGTGCATTCCGGTGGCGTCGGCCTGCGCGTAATCGAAGATCGTGTCGTCTACGTCCCAGACCACGGCTTTGATCGGCATGCTGTCGACGGTAATCGCAGCCGCGCCTTTCGGCTGGGGGTTCGGGGGTTATCCCCCGAAGAATGCAGTGTCTACGTCCCAGACCACGGCTTTGATCGGCATGCTGTCGACGGTAATCGCAGCCGCGCCTTTCGGCTGGGGGTTCGGGGGTTATCCCCCGAAGAATGCAGTGTCTACGTCCCAGACCACGGCCTTGATCGGCATGCTGACGACGGTAATCGCAGCCGCGTCTTTCGGCTGGGGGTTCGGGGGTTATCCCCCGAAGAATGCAGTGTCTACGTCCCAGACCACGGCTTTGATCGGCATGTTCTGAACGTACGCGAAGAGCCCGGGAGCCGTGGTGGCTTCCGGGCCCTTCGGGGTGTGCGGATCAGGCGGCGAGCTTTGCCAGGGCCGCGTCGATGCGGGACAGGGACTTCTCCTTGCCCAGGATCTCCAGGGACTCGAAGAGCGGCAGGCCGACCGTGCGGCCGGTGACGGCGACGCGGACCGGGGCCTGGGCCTTGCCGAGCTTCAGGCCGTGCTCCTCACCGGCGGCCAGGACGGCCTCCTTGAGGGACTCGGGGGAAGTCCAGTCGGCGGCCTCGAGCTTGGCGCGGGCCGTCGTCAGGAGGGCGGCCGGGTCGCCCTTGCCCATGGCCTTCGTCCAGGACGCCTCGTCCTCGACGGGCTCCTTGAGGAAGAGGAAGTCGACGTTGGCCGTGATGTCGGAGAGGACCGTCACACGGGTCTGGGCGTGCGGGGCGATGGCCTCCCAGGCGGCCTGGTCGAAGTCCTCGGGCGCCCAGTTGGCGTGCGGGGCCTTCAGCCACGGCTCGCAGGCCTCCGCGAACGCCTTCACGTCCAGCATGCGGATGTGGTCGCCGTTGATCGACTCGGCCTTCTTCAGGTCGAAGCGGGCCGGGTTGGCGTTCACGTCCGCGAGGTCGAACTTGGCGACCATGTCGGAGATCGAGAAGACGTCCTGGTCCGCGGAGAACGACCAGCCCAGGAGGGACAGGTAGTTCAGCAGGCCCTCGGGGAGGAAGCCGCGCTCGCGGTAGAGGTTCAGGGACGCCTGCGGGTCGCGCTTGGAGAGCTTCTTGTTGCCCTCGCCCATGACGTACGGCAGGTGGCCGAAGTCGGGGATGCCCTTGGCGACGCCCAGCTCGATCAGCGCCTTGTACAGGGCGATCTGGCGCGGGGTGGAGGAGAGCAGGTCCTCGCCGCGCAGGACGTGGGTGATCTCCATCAGGGCGTCGTCGACCGGGTTGACGAGCGTGTAGAGCGGGGCGCCGTTCGCGCGGATGATGCCGTAGTCCGTGACGTTCTCCGCCTGGACCGTGATCTCGCCGCGGACCAGGTCGGTGAAGGTGGTGGCCTCGTCCGGCATCCGGAAGCGGACGATGTGGCTGCGCCCCTCGGCCTCGTACGCCTGCTTCTGCTCGGCGGTGAGGTCGCGGCAGTGGCCGTCGTAACCGGACGGCTTGCCGGCGGCGCGGGCGGCGTCGCGGCGGGTGTCCAGCTCCTCGGTGGTGCAGTAGCAGGGGTAGGCGTAGCCGCCGTCGAGCAGCTTCTGCGCCACGTCCTTGTAGATGTCCATGCGCTGCGACTGGCGGTACGGCGCGTGCGGGCCGCCGACCTCGGGGCCCTCGTCCCAGTCGAAGCCCAGCCAGCGCATCGAGTCCAGGAGCTGCTCGTAGGACTCCTCGGAGTCGCGAGCCGCGTCGGTGTCCTCGATGCGGAAGACCAGGGTGCCCTCGTTGTGCCGGGCGAACGCCCAGTTGAAGAGGGCGGTGCGGACCAGGCCCACGTGGGGGTTGCCGGTCGGGGAGGGACAGAAACGTACGCGTACGTTCGTCGCGTTAGCCACGCTTGATCACCTTGTTGGTGAGAGTGCCGATGCCTTCGATGGTGACGGCGACCTCGTCGCCGACGTTGAGGGGGCCGACCCCTGCCGGGGTGCCCGTGAGGATGACGTCGCCGGGGAGCAGCGTCATGGCCTCGGTGATGTTCACGATCAGATCCTCGATGGAGTGGATCATCTCGCTGGTGCGGCCGAGCTGGCGCTGCTCGCCGTTGACCGTGCACTGGATCGTGAGGTCGTTGGCGGCGGCCAGGTCGATGTCCGTCTCCACCCAGGGGCCGAGCGGGCAGGCGCTGTCGAAGCCCTTGGCGCGGGCCCACTGCTTCTCGCGGCGCTGCACGTCACGGGCCGTGACGTCGTTGGCGCAGGTGTAGCCGAAGATGACGTCCTTGACGCGCTCGCGCGGGACCTCGCGGCACATGCGGCCGATGACCACGGCCAGCTCGGCCTCGTGGTGCAGCTCCTCGGAGAAGGGCGGGTACGCGATGGCGTCGCCGGAGCCGATCATCGAGGTCGCGGGCTTGAAAAAGGCGAACGGGACGTCCGGGACCTCGTGGCCGAGCTCCTTGGCGTGCTCTCCGTAGTTGCGGCCGAACGCCACGATCTTGTGACCGATGACGGGGGGCAGCAGCCGGACCTTGCTGAGCGGGACCTTGACACCGCTCAGCTCGAACTCGGCGACGTACGGGCTGCCCTTGATGATGTCGACGACTAGCTCGTCGGGCTTGTCACCCTCGACCGCGCCGAAGGCGACGTTGCCGTCGATGGAGAACCTGGCGATGCGCACGTGAGCCTTGGCCCCTTGCTGATGTGGGTGGAGTCTGACGCTCCAGGCTAACGCGGTGGCCTGCGGCCCGCTCTGACCCGGCCTCTTGTGGCCCGGTGATGCTTTGGGCGCCGTCTGATCGCCGCTGCGCGAGCTCGTCCTCAAACGCCGGACGGGCTGGAGATTTCGCCCGCTCGTCCACAGTCGCCTGACGGGCTGGGGTTTCCCGGCTCGTCCTCAGACCGCAGACGCGGTGGTCTCAGGGGTGAACTCCTCCGGCGCGTCCATGAGGATCGTGCGCTTCGGGTTGGCCGTCTGGGTCGGGAGTTCCAGCGCGTGCTCGGGCTGGTCGGCCGCGGGCTTGACCTCCTGCGCGTCCGTGAGGTGCGCGAGGGTGGTGCGGCGCGGGTTGGCTATGTTGCGGAACATCGCCGACTTCACAGTCTTCATCTGTTGTTCAGGCCTTGTCAGTTGGGGCGCCGGAGAGTCGACGCCGGTTGTCGGATTAGCCATCCCTGTAAAGCGTCAGGCTAAACATCCAATTCCCGGCCAAAGTCCTTTTGAGGCCATGATCTTGATGTGAGTTTGCTCACGAGCTAGCAGGCAAAAGGGTCAATTCAGGCCCGTGAAGGCCTTGTTGGAATCGGACATTCAGCCATTGAAGGTCTCATTCCGCTCCCGATCATGAAGACTGGGACACCCCCCACCCGTAGACGTTTCGCCTTTGATGGCCCGTTTTGACCCGGATGACTTTCTACATCCCGTGACGCGCCACTCACGCCGTGTCACGAAGGCCACGGCCCGACACACGGGCCTTGTTGGAGATCCTGCACTGTGCTGGAATTCCCGAGACCGCCGCGGGATCGAACCGGCGCGCAGGGGCGCAACGGAGCGCCGAGTGGCGGCGGGAAAGGGGAGCAGCGCCGGTCACTCACGACCACCATGGGGCGCGCTCAGTGCCCCACGACGCCGACACCGTCCGTCCGTTCATGCGGAAGGACGCCTGGTCCAGAGGTTGCGACGCTAGTGCAGGGACGTTTCAAGAGGGATGGCAGCGGCGCTGCGGCGGAGCCGGAGCGCGGCGGGATCGACCGCGGCTCCTCGGCCCAGCACGCCCAGAACACCGGACCTGTGCTGTCCGGCGGCAGCGGCCCCGGTGCCGCGCGCGCGGCGGGCGGCACCAGTCTGCCTCCGGCCGCGGCGAAGCCCGGCGGCTCCTCGGGCGGTAAGTCGCCCAGCGGGCCCGGCTCGCGAATAGCCCTGCGCAACTGGCGCATCTCCACCCGCCTGGTCTCGCTGCTCGCGCTCCCCGTGATCACCGCGACCTCTCTCGGCGCGCTTCGTATCAACGAGTCGATGGACGAGATCCAGCAGCTCGACAACATGAAGCTGCTGACCGACATGACCAAGCAGGCCACCGAGCTGGCCTCCGCGCTCCAGGAGGAGCGCGACCGCTCGGCAGGCCCCCTCGCGCACGGCGCGAAGTCCTCGGACTACGTGGTCAAGGGCGCCCGGCAGAAGACCGACCGCGCCTACAACCGCTTCCTCCAGGGGACGCAGGACCTCGACGACACCGAGGGCGACAAGGGTCTGCTCGGCGTCCGGGCGAACACCGTCGAGATCACCCAGCAGCTCCAGAAGATCAACGACGTACGCAAGAACGCGTACAAGGACCCGACCTCGACGTCCCAGACGGTCGACGCCTACAGCCAGCTCATCGAGCAGCTGCTCGCGCTCTCCTCGGACATGGCGCAGGCGACCAGCAACCCGGACATGATCCAGCGCACCCGTGCGCTGACGGCGTTCTCCTCCGCCAAGGAGTACGCATCGGTGCAGCGCGCGATCATCGCGGCCGCGCTGCCGGCGGGCGACTCCGAGTTCGGCAAGATCTCCGAGACCGACCGGCGTTACGGCTTCTCCGCGCTCGACAAGGAGAACTCCGAGCTGGATGCCTTCAAGGGCATCTACGCGGGCAACCCCGACGAGCTCACCAAGCCCATCGACGGCGGCAACGCCTCCATCAAGGGCGCCGACTCCTACGCCAAGCGCGTGCTTGAGCAGGAGGGCGGCATCAAGCTCCAGGACAAGCGGTCGTACAAGGACTGGGTCGACAACGACACCACCAAGATCGACGCGATGTCCAAGATCGAGCTCACGCTGCTCAACGAGATGGAGCAGAAGGCCCGCGAGCTGCGCAACGAGTCCGAGCAGACGGCCATCCTCAGCGGTGCGCTGATCCTGCTCGTGCTCGGTGTCTCGCTCGTCGGCGCCTTCGTCGTGGCCCGCTCCATGATCCGCTCTCTGCGGCGACTGCAGGACACCGCGACCAAGGTCGCCCAGGACCGCCTGCCCGAGCTGGTCAAGCAGCTCTCGGAGTCGGACCCGCAGGACGTCGACACCTCCGTCGAGTCCGTCGGTGTGCACTCCCGGGACGAGATCGGCCAGGTGGCCGCGGCCTTCGACGACGTGCACCGCGAGGCCGTCCGCCTCGCCGCCGAGCAGGCCCTGCTCCGCGGCAACGTCAACGCGATGTTCACCAACCTCTCGCGCCGTTCCCAGGGTCTTATCCAGCGTCAGCTGTCTCTGATCTCCGAGCTGGAGTCGCGTGAGGCCGACCCCGACCAGCTCTCCTCGCTCTTCAAGCTCGACCACCTCGCGACCCGCATGCGCCGTAACGGCGAGAACCTGCTGGTTCTCGCCGGTGAGGAGCCGGGGCGTCGGTGGACCCGGCCCGTTCCGCTCGTCGACGTGCTCCGTGCCGCCGCCTCCGAGGTGGAGCAGTACGAGCGCATCGAGCTCGCCTCGGTGCCGACGACCGAGGTCGCGGGACGCGTCGTCAACGACCTCGTGCACCTGCTCGCCGAGCTGCTCGAGAACGCCACCTCCTTCTCGTCGCCGCAGACGAAGGTCAAGGTCACCGGTCACGCGCTGCCCGACGGCCGTGTGCTGATCGAGATCCACGACACCGGTATCGGTCTGTCGCCGGAGGACCTCGCCGCGATCAACGAGCGGCTCGCGTCGCCGCCCACCGTGGACGTGTCGGTCTCGCGCCGCATGGGTCTGTTCGTGGTCGGTCGTCTGTCGCAGCGTCACGGCATCCGTATTCAGCTCCGTCCTTCCGACTCCGGTGGTACGACCGCGCTGGTCATGCTGCCCGTCGATGTCGCCCAGGGCGGCAAGAAGGCTCCGGGTATGCCCGGTGCCCCCGGTCAGGGCGGTGGCCCGGCCGCCGCGCAGGCCGCCGGTGGTGTCGCGGCCGCGCGTCGCGGTGTCGGCGCGGGGAACGGCGGACCCGGCTCGGCCGGTCCGGCGGCTGGTTCCGCCGGACGGCTCGGCGCCGGTGCGCCGCGTGGACAGGTCACGGGAACGGGGCCGCGTGCCGCGCTGCCGTCGCGGGACTCGGGTCAGGGTCAGGGCGGCCAGGGTCAGGGCGGCCAGGGGCCGCGGGCCGGTTCGCCTTCGGCTCCGGTGGGGCCGACGGGCTCCCAGCAGGGCGCCGGTGGCAGCCTCTTCGGGGGCAGGCCGGACGCCGGCCGTGGCGCGGGTTCCGCGCCGCAGCCTCCCGTACCCCAGCAGCGTACGAATCCGGTGAACCCCGCGGGGAACGTTCCGAACCCCGCGGGCGCCTCGAACGACTCCGGTGACCAGGGGCGCAGGCCGCAGCTTCCGCCGCGGATGGGGCCTCCCCCGCTCGAGCGAAGCCGAGAGCTTGGGGAAGGTCCGCGTGCCGAGCTTCCGGGTGGCAACCCGCAGCCGCGCGTGCCCAGTTGGAGCGACGAGAACGCGCAGCCGCAGGTTTCGCGCGAGCCGTTCGACACCCCGCGCGGGCACGAGGAGCCGGAGACCACCGGCCAGTTCGCGCAGCCGACCGCCGGTGGCGCGATGCCGGGTCCTGGTGCGACCGCGGAGTTCGCGCGTCCCGACTTCAACGGGCCGCCGCCCGGCGCCGGTTCGCAGCAGGGCCAACAGGGTCAGCAGAACCAGCAGGGCACCGGTCAGTTCGTGCGTCCCGATGTCTTCGGTGGCCAGGACGGCTCCGGCACGGGTCAGTTCGAGCGGCCCGGCACCAGTGCGCCGCGCCGGGGTCAGGGTCAGGGCCAGGGCGGTCCCGGCCAGGGCAGCGGTCAGAGCAGCGGTCAGAGCAGCGGTCAGCTCGGCGTCCCGCCGCAGCCGTCGCAGTCCCAGCAGCCCCAGCTGCCCCAGCTGCCCGCCCCGTCGCGGCAGCAGCCGCAGCAGCCCCCGCAGCCTTCGCAGCCTTCGCAGCCCGACGAGCTGCCGCCCGCCGGTCCCGGCGACGGTCGCACCCCGCTGTTCGACACGCTGGAGACCAACTGGTTCCAGCAGCAGCAGGAGCAGCAGGCCCAGCGGTCCGGCGGCACCCCGCCGCAGTCCGGTGGCAGCCGTCCCGCCGAGCCCGCCCCCGAGCAGCCGCGGCGCCCCCAGCGTCCGCAGCCCTCGTCGCCGCTGCCCTCGCGGCCGCAGGCACAACAGCCGCAGTCCCCGGCCGGTCCCCCACGCCCGGCCGCCGCACCCGCCGCCAACCAGGCCGGCGGTGGCGGTGACAGCGCCAACGTCACGAACGGCAGCAGCGCCGCCTGGCGCAGCTCGCCCAACGACGAACTCGGCCGCCAGGCCGAGCGCGTCCGGCAGCCGTCCGCCGGTGGCGTCACCACATCCGGCCTGCCGCGCCGCGTCCCGCGAGCCAACCTCGTCGCGGGCACGGCACAGCAGCAGCAGGACAGCACAGGTCCGCAGGTCTCGCGTGCGCCCGACGACGTACGCGGCCGGCTGACCAATCTCCGTCGGGGCATCCAGCAGGGTCGCCAGGCCGGTACGGGCCAGACCGGCAGCTTCCCCACTCACCAGCAGGAGCGTTAGTTGAGTCCGATGAGCCAGGCGGCACAGAACCTGAACTGGTTGATCACCAACTTCGTGGACAACACCCCCGGGGTGTCCCACACCGTTGTGGTGTCCGCCGACGGACTCCTTCTGGCGATGTCCGAAGGCTTCCCGCGTGACCGCGCCGACCAGCTCGCCGCGGTCGCGTCGGGGCTCACGTCCCTGACCGCCGGCGCCTCCCGGATCTTCGAGGGCGGCACCGTCACCCAGACCGTCGTCGAAATGGAGCGGGGGTTCCTCTTCATCATGTCCGTGTCCGACGGCTCGTCGCTGGCCGTGCTCGCGCACCCGGACTGCGACATCGGCCTCGTCGGCTACGAGATGGCGCTTCTGGTCGACCGTGCGGGCGCTGTCCTCACCCCCGACCTCCGCGCCGAGTTGCAGGGCAGCCTGCTGCACTAGACATCCCCATCGGCCGCCCCACCGTCCGAACGTACTGACCAACCGTCCGGCCGCCACTGGTGCCCCCCACCGGCTCTATTCGACGGCACGCAGACCATCTGCTGTCCCGCCCGGAGGATCCATGACCCCGCCCAACGCCTCTCACGACCCGTACGGCTCGCAAGCCTCGTACGGCATGGAAGGCGACCAGCCGCTGGTGCGTCCTTACGCGATGACCGGCGGCCGGACCAGGCCCCGCTACCAGCTCGCGATAGAGGCGCTGGTGAGCACGACGGCCGACCCGGCCCAGCTGATGGGGCTGCTCCCCGAGCACCAGCGGATCTGCCACCTGTGCCGCGAGGTCAAGTCGGTGGCCGAGGTCTCGGCTCTGCTCTCCATGCCGCTCGGCGTGGCCCGCATCCTCGTGGCCGACCTGGCCGAGGCCGGGCTCGTCGCCATCCACCAGCCCGGCGGCGACGAGAACGCCGGCGGCCAGCCTGACGTGACACTGCTCGAAAGGGTGCTCAGTGGACTTCGCAAGCTCTAGCAGCGGAGCATCAGCCCGCTCCACCACGTCCGCGAAGATCGTGGTGGCGGGCGGCTTCGGTGTCGGCAAGACCACGTTCGTCGGCGCCGTCTCCGAGATCAACCCGCTGCGCACCGAGGCCGTCATGACGTCCGCGTCCGCGGGCATCGACGACCTCACCCACACCGGAGACAAGACCACCACCACGGTGGCGATGGACTTCGGCCGCATCACCCTGGACCAGGACCTGATCCTGTACCTCTTCGGTACGCCCGGTCAGGACCGCTTCTGGTTCATGTGGGACGACCTCGTCCGCGGCGCGATCGGCGCGGTGGTCCTGGTCGACACGAGGAGGCTCGCCGACTGCTTCCCCGCCGTCGACTACTTCGAGAACAGCGGCCTGCCGTTCGTCATCGCCCTCAACGGCTTCGACGGACATCAGCCCTACACCCCCGATGAAGTGCGCGAAGCCCTGCAGATCGGCCCCGCGACGCCCATCATCACGACCGACGCGCGACACCGTGCGGACGCAAAGAGCGGCCTGATCACACTGGTCGAGCACGCACTTATGGCACGACTCAAGTAGACGAGGGAGTACGGCAGTTGCCGTAGATTCAGCAGAGTGGTCTGTGTCCTTTGACACGGCTGACCACTCTGTTCATAACGTTTCGACAGAGAATTCGCCGGGCGCCACCACGCGTCGCGGTCATCTGGTGTCGCTGCGCTCACAAGAGCCCCGCCTTTTGGCGGGGCTCGCTCTTTTTGACCGTTTTATCTGAGGCTTACACCACTCGGAACTTCCGCTTCCCACTGTTTGGAAGAGGACCCCCTGACGTGCTGGAATGCGCTGAACTGCCCAGTAGCACGGGCCTTGGAGACGACAGCGGGGCCGATGCGGGCCCCGCCGCCGAGAGGTTGTTGGTCGAGTGAGGCGAAGCAAGACGAGCCCCGCACCGCCGCAGACGCGGGACACGCGGGGCAACTTCACCCCGCCGCCGCGCACAGCGGCGTCCCCCATAGATGTGCAGGGCCATGAACCACCGGCCCCCTCCGGCGGCAGAATGTCCCCGCGCAACTGGCGCGTGCCGACCCGCCTGAACGCGATCCTCCTCATACCCGTGCTCGTCGGTCTGATCATGGGCGGCTTCCAGGTCAAGGCCTCGATCGACACCTGGAGCGAGGCCCAGGACGCCGAGAACACCGCCATCCTGGTGCGGGCCTCCCTCGACTACGGCAACCGCCTCATCGAAGAGCGCGACATCTCCGCGGCACCGCTGCTGCGCGGCAAGAAGAACGACCCCGCCGTCGTCAGCGCCCGCAAGGCCACCGACGCCGCCAAGGCCGAGTTCGACGCCGCCGCCGAGAACATGCCCCAGAAGGAAGGCCTCAAGCGCCGCCTCGACGGCTTCCACAAGGTGGAGCCGGGTCTGCAGGCGCTGCGCCAGGTCGCGTACACGACCAAGCTCTCCGGTTCGAAGACCGAAGAGGGTTACGTCGCCATCCAGCACCCGCTGATGGAGTTCGCCAACGAGCTGGGCCTGGGCACCGGAAACATCACCAGCTACGGCCGCACCGTCTACGCCATCTCGCTGACCAAGGCCGCGCTCTCCCTTGAGCGCTCCATCGGTACGCACCTGCTGGTCAAGCCCGGCCCCACCGCTTCGTCCTTCGCCACGCAGCGCACCTCGCTCGCCTCGTACGCCTACCTCGAGGGCATCGCCATCGAGGAGTACAAGGGCGGCGGCACCCCCGCGGACCTCGCCAAGCTCGAGGCCGCCAAGAAGCAGCTGCAGGCCGAAGGCGAGAAGCAGGCCAAGCAGGCCGCCGCCGCCGCGAAGGCCAAGGGCGAGACCTTCGCCCCGCCGCCGGCCCCCGAGAAGATGGTCGCGGGCATCGCGGGTCTGCCGACCACGCAGCCCAGCGCCCGCCTCGCGCTGGCCCAGAAGGGCATCACCGCCGAGGCCTGGTGGGCCACCACCACCGCCAAGTTCGACGCGTACCGCGACATCGAGTCCGACCTCGCCGACAAGGCCGTGAGCGAGGCGTCGGACATCGCCGACAACGCGCAGCGCAACGCGTACATCACCGGCGCCATCGTCGTCGTCGCGCTGCTGGCCGCGTTCATCCTGGCCGGGCTCATGGCCCGCCAGATGAGCAACGCGATGCGCCGGCTGCGGACCGCCGCCTTCGGCATCGCCGAGCAGCGGCTTCCGATGCTGGTCGACCAGCTCTCCCGTACGGATCCGGGCCGTGTCGACACCCGCGTACAGCCCATCCCGATCAACACCACGGACGAGATCGGCGAGGTGGCCCGCGCCTTCGACCAGGTGCACCGCGAGGCCGTGCGGCTCGCCGCCGAGCAGGCGCTGCTCCGTGGCAACATCAACGCGATCTTCACCAACCTCTCGCGCCGCAACCAGTCGCTGATCGAGGGCCAGCTGACCCTCATCACCGACCTGGAGAACAACGAGGCCGACCCGGACCAGCTGGAGAGCCTCTTCCGCCTGGACCACCTGGCGACCCGTATGCGCCGCAACGGCGAGAACCTCCTGGTTCTCTCCGGCGAGGAGCCGGGCCGCCGCTGGGACCAGCCGGTCCCGCTGGTCGACGTGCTGCGCGCCGCCTCCTCCGAGGTGGAGCAGTACGAGCGCATCGAGCTGTCCGGTGTCCCGGAGGCCGAGATCCACGGCCTCGCCGTGACCGACCTCGTGCACCTGCTCGCCGAGCTCCTGGAGAACGCCACCACGTTCTCCTCGCCGCAGACCAAGGTCCGCGTCACCGCGACCCGTCTTCCCGACGGCCGCGTCATGGTCGAGATCCACGACAAGGGCATCGGCCTCACCGCCGAGGACTTCGCGGACATCAACCACAAGCTGGCCAACCCGCCGACGGTGGACGCCGCGATCTCGCAGCGCATGGGCCTGTTCGTGGTCGGCCGCCTCTCGGACCGGCACGGCATCCGTGTCCAGCTGCGCCCCTCGGGCGAGCAGGCCGGTACGACCTCGCTGGTCATGCTCCCCGACGGGATCACGCACGGTGGCGGTGGCGAACACCAGCTGCCCGAGTCCGAGTTCACGGTCTCCTCGATCATGCCGGAGCAGCATGCCCCGGAGCAGCCGGCCTTCGCGCACCAGCCGATGCGTACGGCGGCGGAGCTGGGCTTCGACGACAGCCGCTACACCGCCGACAACGGCGAGACCCCGGAGCTCGACCCGGTGGGCCGCTCGCTGATGCGTGAGGAGCGGCGTGCCGCTCTGGAGGCGCAGGCGCAGTCCGACGGCGGCCGTCCGCTCTTCCGCGACGAGATCGAGCCGCAGGGCTTCGACCAGCAGGGCGGATTCGATCCCGGATACGACCAGCAGGTACCGGCGTACGACGAGTACAACCAGGGCGCGCAAGCCCCGCAGTCGTACGAAGAGCCGTACTACCCGGCGCGGGACGGCTACCAGGACGCCCCCTATACGGAGGCGGGTCACGACGATCACGCCGCCCGTACGGGTGTCGCCCCCGAGCCCTTCGCCGCCTACCCGGACCGCTCCCACCAGGACGACTGGCCCTCGCGCGACGGATACGAGAACAACTCGGGCGGATACGGCGACCAGTACGCCCCGGAACCGGAATCTGGTCCGGCGGCTCCCCTGAACGGCGGGGAGCGCGTAGGCTTCGAGCGTCCCGGACCGGCGCCCTCCACCGTCCACGACACCACCGCGGCGGGCCTTCCGCGCCGCGGTGCGACCGGTGCCACCGGCAACGGCAACGCTCCGGCCCCGGTCCCGGCCGAAGACGCGTTCGGCAACAACGACAGCAACTGGCGTTCGTCCAACGACGACCGCTGGCAGCGCGCCGAGCAGCTGAAGGAGCCCAAGGCGGGTGGGATCACCCCGTCCGGACTCCCGAAGCGGGTACCCAAGGCCAATCTGGTCGAGGGCACGGCGGAACAGACCCCACAGGGCGGCCCCCAGGTCTCCCGCGACCCCGAGGACGTCCGGGGCAGGCTGAGCAACCTGCGCCGGGGCGTCCAGCGGGGACGCAGCGCAGGCAGTGACACGAATGGCCAGGACACCGGTAATCACCGCGGTCCTGACAGCACCTACAACCAGGAGCGTTAGTGTGAGCCCGATGAGCCAGGCGGCGCAGAACCTGAACTGGTTGATCACCAACTTCGTGGACAACACCCCCGGGGTGTCCCACACCGTGGTGGTCTCCGCCGACGGACTCCTTCTGGCGATGTCCGAAGGCTTCCCCCGCGACCGGGCCGACCAGCTCGCGGCCGTCGCATCCGGTCTGACCTCCCTCACCGCCGGGGCCTCCCGGATCTTCGAGGGCGGTTCCGTGACCCAGACCGTTGTGGAGATGGAGCGAGGATTTCTCTTCCTTATGTCCATCTCCGACGGCTCCTCGCTGGCCGTGCTGGCCCACCCGGATGCGGACATCGGTCTCATTGGGTACGAGATGGCGCTTCTTGTCGACCGCGCCGGTACCGTGCTCACGCCCGACCTGCGTGCGGAGCTGCAGGGGAGCCTTCTCAACTAGTAGACGGACGGTGCGTTCACGCGTCCCGTGGCCGTAAGGTTTCGGGACGCGGCTCCAGAATGATGGTGCCCGGCACAGTCGGAGGAGGAGTACGTGGCAGGCTCAGGAACACCCCCGGACGGATCGTCATCGGCCAACTGGTCGTCTGGCCACGGCCAGGCTCAGGGGCCGCACGACGGGGCGCCGAACCGTTACAACTTCCCCTCCGCGCCCAGTCAGCACCGCGCCCCGTACCGCCAGCCGCAGCAGCCGGGCCCCCGCCAGAGCCCGTACGAGCAGCCCCACACACCCAGGATCCAGCCAGTGCAACCACAGCGACGCGCCCCAGAACCGGCGCCCGCAGGTTCTGCGAGCAACCCCCTGGTGCGCCCGTACGCCATGACGGGCGGCCGCACCAGGCCCCGCTACCAGCTCGCCATCGAGGCGCTGGTGCACACCACCGCCCAACCGCACCAGTTGCAGGGCCAGTTGCCCGAGCATCAGCGCATCTGCAACTTGTGCCGCGAAATCAAGTCAGTAGCCGAAATCTCGGCTCTGCTCTCCATCCCCCTCGGCGTCGCCCGGATCCTCGTAGCCGACCTGGCGGAGGCCGGACTTGTCGCCATCCATCAGCCGGGCGGCGACGAGTCCGCCGGCGGCCAGCCAGACGTGACACTGCTCGAAAGGGTGCTCAGTGGACTTCGCAAGCTCTAGCGGCGGAGCAACAGCCCGCTCCACCACCAGCGCGAAAATCGTGGTGGCGGGCGGCTTCGGCGTGGGCAAGACCACGTTCGTCGGAGCGGTCTCTGAGATCAACCCGCTGCGCACCGAGGCCGTCATGACGTCCGCGTCCGCGGGCATCGACGACCTCACGCACACCGGAGACAAGACGACGACGACCGTCGCCATGGACTTCGGCCGCATCACCCTGGACCAGGACCTGATCCTGTACCTCTTCGGTACGCCCGGTCAGGACCGCTTCTGGTTCATGTGGGACGACCTCGTCCGCGGCGCGATCGGCGCGGTGGTCCTGGTCGACACGAGGAGGCTCGCCGACTGCTTCCCCGCCGTCGACTACTTCGAGAACTCCGGCCTGCCGTTCGTGATCGCCCTCAACGGCTTCGACGGCCACCAGCCGTACAACCCCGAAGAGGTCCGCGAGGCGCTCCAGATCGGCCCGGACACCCCGATCATCACCACCGACGCGCGGCATCGCGCGGACGCGAAGAGCGCGCTGATCACGCTCGTGGAGCACGCGTTGATGGCTCGGCTGCGGTAGCGGTTCTTGCCTGTACGTCGATGGGCCTCGCACCGTTACGTCGGTGCGAGGCCCATTGCGTTTCCCGCCCACCCAGCCGTTTGCCCGGCAACGCAAAGGCAACGCAAAGGGCCCGTACTCAGCGGAGTACGGGCCCTGAAACGTGCGTCAGGCGGCGGGGCTAGCCCTGCCAGCTGTGCGGGGCTCGGAAGCCCGGGGTGCGCTCGAGGCGGCGCCAGCCCGCCCTGTCGCGGCCGCGGCGGGCCGGGGCGGCGGGCTGTGCGGCGGCGCGGGCCAGCAGGATCGCCGTGATGGCGGCGACCTCCTCGGGCTCGGCGTGACCCTTCTCGACGCGGATGTCGGGGGTAGTCATGTGCAGCGTTCTCCTTGTGGGCTACTGCAGGATTACTGCGGAGGGTTGCCGTGTTTGCGCGACGGCAGGTCGGCGTGCTTGTTGCGGAGCATCGCGAGGGAGCTGATCAGCACCTCGCGGGTGGCTGCGGGGTCGATCACGTCGTCGACCAGGCCGCGCTCCGCGGCGTAGTAGGGGTGCATCAGCTCGGCCTTGTACTCCTTGACCATGCGCGTACGCATCGCCTCGGGGTCCTCGGCGGCCGCGATCTGGCGGCGGAAGATGACGTTGGCGGCACCTTCGGCGCCCATCACCGCGATCTCGTTGGTCGGCCAGGCGTAGGTGAGGTCCGCGCCGATGGACTGGCTGTCCATCACGATGTAGGCACCTCCGTACGCCTTGCGCAGGATCAGCGAGATCCGCGGGACCGTCGCGTTGCAGTAGGCGTACAGCAGTTTCGCGCCGTGCCGGATGATCCCGCCGTGCTCCTGGTCCACGCCCGGCAGGAAGCCGGGCACGTCGAGGAGCGTCACGATCGGGATATTGAAAGCGTCGCACATCTGGACGAAGCGGGCGGCCTTCTCGGAGGCCTCGATGTCCAGGACACCCGCCAGGGACTGCGGCTGGTTGGCGACGATGCCCACCACCTTGCCGTCCAGACGGGCGAGGGCGCAGATGATGTTGCGGGCCCAGCGCTCGTGGACCTCGAGGTAGTCGCCGTCGTCGACGAGCTCCTCGATGACCTTGGTCATGTCGTACGGACGGTTGCCGTCCGCGGGGACCAGGTCGAGGAGGACGTCCGAGCGGCGGTCCGCCGGGTCGTCCGACTCGTGCGTCGGCGGGTTCTCGCGGTTGTTCGATGGCAGCATCGCGATGAGGTAGCGGACCTCGGCGAGGCAGGTCTCCTCGTCGTCGTACGCGAAGTGGCAGACGCCCGACGTCTCGGCGTGCACGTCCGCGCCGCCGAGACCGTTCTGGGAGATCTCCTCACCGGTCACCGCACGCACCACGTCCGGTCCTGTGATGAACATCTGCGAGGTCTCGCGGACCATGAAGACGAAGTCCGTCAGGGCCGGCGAGTAGGCCGCGCCGCCCGCGCACGGGCCGAGCATCACGCTGATCTGCGGGATGACGCCGGACGCCTTGGTGTTGCGCTGGAAGATGCCGCCATAACCGGCGAGCGCGGAGACGCCCTCCTGGATACGGGCACCCGCGCCGTCGTTCAGGGAGACCAGCGGGGCACCGGCCGCGATGGCCATGTCCATGATCTTGTGGATCTTCGTGGCGTGCGCCTCACCGAGCGCACCGCCGAAGATGCGGAAGTCGTGGGCGTAGACAAAGACCGTGCGGCCCTCGACCGTGCCCCAGCCGGTGATGACACCATCGGTGTACGGCTTCTTGGCCTCGAGGCCGAAACCGGTCGCCCGGTGCCGGCGCAACTGCTCGACCTCTTGGAACGAACCCGCGTCGAGGAGCAGCTCGATCCGCTCACGTGCGGTCAGCTTGCCCTTGGCGTGCTGGGCCTTCGTCGCCTTCTCGCTCGGCCCGCGCAGCGCCTCGGCACGGATTGCGTGCAGTTCGGCCACGCGCCCACGCGCGTCGGTGGGCTCGCCTTCGGGAGAAGCGGTGTCGTCCAAAACGGTCATGTAGTGACCTTACGAAGCGCACCCATAAAAACGGACCGTCGACTCTGCACAGTCTCCGGCCCGTTTTCCTGGCGCCCCCGAACAGAAGCTCTCCGCTGTACGCGCGAAGTGACTGCTCAGGGCCATGTTCAGCTGTAGGGACTCCACAAATGGTTACGTGAGAGGCACCTCACATGGGACTAATGCGATGGGCCCGATCAGCCCCCGCAGTGGAAGCGCGCCTCCCCCCAGTCCGCGTGATCATTGCCGGGTCCGTCGCCCCCGTCCCCCGTCACCAGGTCGACGTACTTGGCGCCGGTGACATCGGCGGTCAGCGACCACGCGTCGTCCGCCGCCTTCAGGACCGGTGACTTCACCTTCTCCACCCCGTCGGCCGCCACACTGAACTGCACACTCCCCCGCGTCCCCTGCGAGTCGTCCTGGCCGACCTTCGCCGTGAAGGATGTGCACTTGCCACCCAGGTAGTAGCGGATCTTGCCAGGTGATGCCGTGCCGAGGCCCTTCTCGTAGACGGTGCCGTTGATGGTCAGCGGCTTGCCGTCGCCCGCGGCCGTCTCGCCGTTCGACATGTCCTTCTCGGCGGGGCCCCAGCCGTTCTCCATGGACGTCCAGTCCATGTCGGAGGCGTACGTGTCCACCGTGGGCGGCGGCGGGAGGGTGCGGACGGAGGTTTCGGCGGCCAGCTCCCTCGCCTCGCCGTCGATCTCGTACGCCACCTTCGAACTCAGCCGGTACGTCTGGTACTTGGCGTCGGCGGGCGGTGTGACCTGCCAGGTGGCGGTGGCCTTCGCGCCGGGGGCCACCGGGTCCAGGGCGACCGGGCCCGAGGGCTCGGCCGTCCAGCCGTCCGGGAGGGTCAGGGTGGCCTCCGCGGCCTTCGCCGCCGTCGACTCGTAGTTGGTGAAGGTGGCGGTGACCTCGTTCTTCACGCCCGGTTCAAGGGTTTCCGTCTTGCTCGCGATGCCGAGCGTCGCGCACGCGGGCTGCTCGGTCGCCGGACCCAGGTCGGTCACCGTGAGGTTGTCCAGGGCGAAGTCCGCGGTCTCGGCCGCGCTGTCCCGCATCCGCAGGCCCACCCAGGTGTCGCCGCAGCCCGCCGTGACGGTCTGCTCGAAGTGGCCCGTCGTGCGCTGCTCACCGAGGGCGGTGCGGCGCGTCTCCACCGAGTCCGGCTTGCCGTCCGCGGCGATCCTGTCGTATCCGGTGACCCAGTCGAAGGAGTCGGCGTGGCTCGCCTGATAGTCGTAACCGACCTTGTAGGAGCGCCCGTTGGTGAGCGGGACGGTCGCCGGGGTGGTGCGGTACACGAGGCCGTTGTTGCCCTCGTGCGTCTTCAGCGAGCGGGAGCCGTCGAGGACGTCGTCGATGAGCTTTCCGTTCCAGCCGGACTGGGTGTACGGGGCGTGCTTGAGCGCGAGGTGGGTGCGCGGGTCCGTCACGCCTCCCCCGCCGCCCTTGGCGAAGGGGCCCCAGCCCTGGTCGACGTCCTCGAAGTCCTCGTACGCGACGGTGTCGCCCGGCTTCGTGGTGGGGGCGTTGGCGACGACGCGTACGTCGGCGATCCGCACCCGGGCCGTCGAGCCGTCGGCGGCCTCCGCCGTCAGGGTCGCCGTGCCGCTCGCCGGTGCGGTGAAGCCGACCTTGGCGCGCTGCAGATACGTCCCCTGCCACTGGCTGCCCGAGTCGGTGTTCTCCAGGGTCGAGCGCTCGACGGAACGGGACTTGCCCGCGATGCCGAGGGTCGTGCGGCGTTCCTTGCCGGGCTCGACCTCCATCCAGGCGGAGGCCGTGTAGCGCTTGCCGGGCTCAAGTCCCTTGATCTGCTGACTGATCGTGGCCTTCGTCGCGCCGCTCAGCCCGGCGCTGTGCCGGCCCAGCTTGTCGGTGTCGCGCGTGACCGTGCCCGTCTTCGACCAGTCGCCCAGGCGCGCGTCGTGGAATCCGGGGTCCTTGACCGGACCGCCGTCGCCCCAGGCGGGGTCGGTCGCGGAGGGGGTGGTGTCGGCCGGGTAGAGGACGTACGGCTGTCCCGCCTCGGCCTCGAGGGTGACCTTGCCGCCGTCGGCGCGCACGGTGCCAGTCTTCACGCGGCCGTTGTCGGTGAGCTTGTAGACGGTGTACGCATTGCCGGGCACCGCCCAACTCGTGGTACCGCCCGCCTTGTTGTAGTGGTACAGCTTCTTCCCGCCGTCCCACGGGAGCAGGTACGAGGTGTCGCTCAGCACCTTGCGGCCGTCGTCGTAGAACGTGCGCTTGCCGTCCTCGACCGTGCCGCGCACGCCGCCGGTGAAGGTGATGTCGTCGCTCTTGGCGTCCCAGCGCGTGATCCGCTCGTGCTGGAGGTACTTGGCGGGCAGGTCGCGCTGCCAGATGTTGGCGTAGAAGGCGTTCCAGTCGTTCTCGCCGGTCCAGCCCTCGAACTCGTCGATGGCGGTCTGGCCGAGCACGGGGTCGGCGTTCCAGATGTCCTTCTCGCTGTTGCGGATGAAGCGGATGATCCGCGAGTTGAGGCCCTTGTTGGTCTTGGGGCCGTAGTCGAGGTCGTTGGCCCAGTGCGACCAGAGCGAGTCGCGCTCGAACTTGTCCGCCCACTCGGTGGCGAGGTTGAAGCCCTGATCCTTCACGGCCTTCGCGGTCTGTTCGGCGATCCAGCCGTGGGTGTAGTAGACGTCCATGTAGATGAGGGAGAGATTCGGGTCGGTCTCCTTCCTCAACTGCTTGAATCTGCTCGCCAGGTCACCGCTGTTGATGTCGCGGCGCTGGTCGATGTAGTAGCTCTGGTTGAGCCAGTTCCAGCCGGGCTTGGCCTTGTCGACGAGCTTCTCGTCGAAGGCGTTCGCCTCCGGGTAGGCCTCGGTGGCGTTCACGTGGACGCCGAAGGTGGCGCCCCACTTCTTGCCCTCCCTGAGGAGCTTGTTGAGGTCCTTGAGGCCGCCCGCGCGCTGGTTGTAGTTGCCGCCGTAGTCGGGGTGGGCGGAGTCGTGGCCCTCGGAGGCGTACCCCTTGAGGATGGCCTGCTGCCCGAGCCCGTCGGTGGCGAGGGAGACCCGCTTCACGTCGTCGAGGGTGCGCAGGAAGGGGTGCTGGGCCTGGCTGCCGAAGTTGAAGGGGATGTGCGAGATGACCCGGTCGGGGGTTCCGTCGGCGCCCCTGGGCTTGGTGGCGATGGTGTCGCGGTAGGCGACGGCGCCGTCCTGCCAGTCGACGCGCTTGTCGCCGTTGGCGTCGGGCGTGACGACGACCTTGGCCCAGGGCAGGTCGTCCCCCTTCGCGGGCTCGGGGGCGCCCGCGCCCCGGTTGACCCACTGCCCGGACCAGACGCCGACGCGGGTCGCGCCGTCGTCGCCCTTGGTGGCCCGGTGCCAGAAACGGGCGCCGTCCTGGCCCGTGGCCCCGCTCGGTCTGTCGTACGTGGAATTGGACTCGACGGCGGCCGCGAGCTGTCCGGTGTTGACGATGGCGTACGAGGCACCGACCGGCGCCTGGTCCGCCGGAGTCTCGGCGGTGACCTGGCCGAACTTGTCGGCGGTCCGTGTGGAGTCGGGGTCCAGCTTGGTGAACGCGGTCTCGGCGCCGCCGTCCGAGCTGCCGACGGAGACGAGGTCGTGGCCGGGGATGTCGATGGTGCCGACGCGGAAGGCCTCGGTGTCACGGACCGCGGTGATCTTGAAGGTGGTGGCGCGTCCGCGCACCGAGAGCCGGGCGTCGAGCTCCACGCCGGTGAGGTCGGGGAAGGTCAGGGTGTACGCGGCGGTGGCGCCCTCGATCTGCGGGGCGCCCTTGACCTGGACCTTGTAGGCCTTGCCGTTCAGGGTGAGCTCGGTGACCGGGCGGGTGCTGCCGAGGAGGCGGGCGCCGGTCGCCTTGTCGGTGTACGAGATGACGCGGGGGAAGTCGTCGGCGACGGCGACGGTGAGCCGCTCGGAGGCGATGACGGCCTGGGCGGCTTGCGCGGCCTGCGGGGTCTGCGGGGTGGGGTCGGCGGTGGCGGGTCCCGCCAGGGCGAACACGGCGGACGATGCGGCGGCGATGGCGCAGGCCGCGCGGAGTCTTCGGGAAGGGGACGGGGGCATGCCGAACTGGGTATCTGCGTTGTCGCACCCCGGTCAATGAAGTCGGGGCCCAAGCAGCGCGGCAGTCCAAGAACCACCGGGCGGAAGTCCAAGGAGCGGGGCGACTCGGTTCGTCGTAGCGTCGATCTCGGTACGTGATCTCTCGAACACACTCCGCTCTCTGTTGAATATTGAACAGAATAGGGTTACAGTCAATCTCGTTGAACATTCAACAGATGTTTGCAGGTACATCCCCCGTAGCTCGCAGCTCGGCATCACCGCCCGCAGCTCGTCCCCAAGGAGCAGTCATGGGTCTCTTCGGCCGCAAGAACGAAACCGCCACCACCGCCGCCACGGCGACCGCCCCGGTCAACCCGGACCTGGCCGCCCTGACCGGCACGTACACGATCGACCCCTCGCACTCGTCGATCGGCTTCGTCGCCCGGCACGCCATGGTCACGAACGTCAAGGGCTCGTTCGCGGACGTCGCCGGCACGCTGCACCTGGACGGCACGGACCCGTCCCGCTCGACGGCCTCCATCGACATCAAGATGGACAGCATCGAGACCGGCAGCGCGGACCGTGACGGCCACCTGAAGAGCGCGGACTTCTTCAAGACCGACGAGTTCCCGGAGATGACGTTCCGCTCCACCAAGGCGGAGGCGCTGGGTGGCGACGACTACCGCATCACCGGCGACCTGACGATCCTCGGCACCACCAAGCAGCTCTCCATCGACCTGGAGTTCAACGGCGCGGCCACGGACCCCTTCGGGAACGAGCGCGTCGGCTTCGAGGGCAAGTCGGAGATCCTCCGGTCCGAGTGGGGCCTCACCTGGAACGCCGCTCTGGAGACGGGCGGAGTGCTGGTCTCCGACAAGATCAAGCTGAACTTCGATGTCTCCGCCATCAAGAACGCCGCCTGACCGGGCCTTTCGGCCCCCCACGAGCGCGCCCGCCCTCCACCCCCGTAACGGGAGGGCGGGCGCTCGGCGTATCCGGGGCTCCCGGTCAAGGGCTCCCGGGGCCGCCCTTCGGCACCTTCGGTACGGTTCGGGCCGTGGCCGATTTCCTGCAGCAACTCCCCGCCCTGATAGGCGTGATCGTCGGCGCCCTCGGTTCGTACGCGGCGATCATGCGCGGTGACCGTGTGCGCTTCCAGCGGGAGCAGGCCGCCCGCTGGGAGGAGCGGCGGCTCACCGTCTACACCGAGTACGCCCGGGTCCTGAAGCAGACGGTGACCCTCACCTACCGCGTCTCGGCCCACCACGGCAACGACCCGCATCCGCATCCCCTGTCCCCCGCCGCCGCTGAACCCCACCTGGCCGAGGCGGCCAGTGCGCGCGATCCGGCAGGCGAGGCGCTGCTGATGCTCGGCACACCGGAAGTGGTGACCACGGCACGGACCTGGGTCATGACGGTGGTCGACATGGAGCGCTTCATGCGCGAGGGCACCCGGGATCCCGACGCGTGGGCGCGGCTGCTCGCCCGCCAGCGCGCGACGCGGGAGGAGTACTACGCGGCGGTCCGGCGCGACCTGGCGCTCCCGCCGGGGCATTCGGGGCGGTGGCAGGTGACGTCGTCCCAGACCGATTGAGCGCGCGATCGTCGGCTGAACGCGGTCTTCGACCGAACCCGGCCCGGCATTGAGCACATCCGCCAACTCCCTTTGTCTGTCCGCCCGTTGGCCTGTCGATGCCCGGCGAGTGAACGTATCCTCCGCACATGACGGCCAACGGGGCGCAGGACCCGTCAGGGCAGGACCCATCCGGAGACACGGGCTCGCCGAGCGCCACTCGGCGGGCGGCACCGGCCTGGCTCACGGGCGTCGCCACGTCGGTGAAGGCGCGCCTCGCGGACAACACCTCGATGCTCGCCCTGATGATCTTCATCAATCTCGTGGTCATCCTCGCGGGGGCCGCCATCTGGTACCGGCTCGGCGGGGACCCCACCGTGATCGGCGTGGTGGCGGGGGCGTTGCTGGCGTTCGTCGGCGGCATGCTCTCCCTGATCCGGGCCCGCACCAAGGACACCGAGGAACTTCCGCTCTACCCGCCCCTGATGCTGGCCGTGATCCCGCTGGCGGTCCTTGTCGTGGGGCTTTCGTCGTGGGCGGTGTGGACCTACCTGGAGAGCCGCCCGGTGCAGCTCGCCGACGAGTTCTCCCTGGAGCCCGAGGGGCCCGTCGAAGGGGGCAAGGCGGTGCTCGCCTCCGCGCACACGGACCGCACCAGGCCGGTCCTCACGATCACCTTCTCCGTGTCCGAGTACGACCCCCAGTCACCGGTCTGCGCCCCGAACACGCAGCTGACCGTGGCCCTGCGGCCGGGTACCGGCCGGAACCGCCCGCAGACCAAGCCGGCGGGCGAGGAGTTCCGGTTCGACCTGGGCGAGGGCGTCAAGGACATCCGCCTCTCGGTCGAGGCGGCGGCGGAACGCAACTGCAAGCTGGACCTGAAGATCGACTCGGCCCGACTGGACGACTGATGACCGGCGCCGACACGACGCATGATGACGACTGGGGACGCTCCATGAAGCGCTCACACCGGACCCGCGCCCGCCGTTCCGCGCTCGCGGTGACCGCCTTCCTGCTGGTGGCGGCGACGGCCTGCGGCGACGACGGGGAAGAGGAGCCGTCGCTGCTCGACGACACGGTGCACATCGGCACGGCGTTCGACCAGCCGGGGTTCAGCCTGCACGCCAACCACACCGACCGCGGGTTCGAGGTGGACCTGGCCGCCCACCTGGGCAAGGAGCTCGGATTCGCCGTCCGCTTCCAGGACGTGCCGACCGGCCGGCGCGAGCAGGAGCTGGACCAGGGCGCGGCGACGCTGGTGATCGCCACGTACTCCATAACTCCCGCGCGCGAGAAGGAAGTCGACTTCGTCGGCCCTTACCTCAACACCCAGCAGGGCTTCCTGGTGCGGAAGAACTACAACAAGATCAAGAAGGAGAAGGACGTCGAGGACAAGCTCATCTGCACGGTCGAGGGATCGACGTCGGCGCGTGCGGACCTGCCCCCGCGCACCACGATCCGCGAGGAGGCGGACTTCTCGACCTGTGTGTCCAAGCTCCAACAAGGCAATGTCGACGCGGTGTTCACCGATGAGGCGCTTCTGTACGGATATGTGGAGCAGCAGAAGCGGAGCAAGGTGCCGCTCAAGGTCGTCCCCGATGTCGCGTTCGGGCTCACCAACCGGTACGGGATCGGGCTGCAGAAGGGTCATACCGAGGACTGCGAGAAGCTGCTCGTGGCCGTGCGGGACTATCTCAACGAGGAGTGGGCCAACGACATCAAGACGCAGCTGCCCGCCCTGGTCGACACCTATCCCGGCGACTGGCAGAACCGCTTCAAGCCGGACACGGGCGATCTGAACACGTACTCCTCGTGCAAGGCGCAGCAGTAGGGCGGGGTGCGAACAGCAGGGCGGGGTGCGGCCCCTTGCATTGGCTTGCGCTAGCGGGCGCTCCAACTCCTACGGTCACCCGCATGACGACAGCACGGCAGCAGCAAGACAAACTCGGCAGCGGCTTCGACGCGTCCAGCACGGCGGACGACGTACTCGACGGGATCGATCTCCACGGCAGGACGGCGCTGGTCACCGGCGGCTACTCGGGCCTCGGCCTGGAGATCACGCGGGCCCTGAGCCGCGCGGGCGCGCACGTCATCGTCCCGGCGCGCAGACCCGCCACGGCACGGGAGGCGCTGCGGGACATCCCCGGGGTGGAGGTGCGGGCGCTGGACCTGGCGGACCTGGCGAGCATCCGGAAGTTCGCGGACCACTTCCTGACGACGGACGACCGCAAACTCGACATCCTCATCAACAACGCGGGCGTCATGGCGTGCCCCGAGACCCGCATGGGCCCGGACGGCGCCTGGGAGGCACACTTCGCGATCAACCACCTGGGCCACTTCGCGCTCACCAACCGCCTTGCTCCGGCGCTGAGTTCGCGCAACGCCCGGGTGGTGTCCGTATCCGGGCTTGGGGAACATCGGTACAGCGGTTGGCGGTGAGAACGATCTTGTTCAGGGCGTGAGGGCGCTGACCCTGTTCTCGTACTCGCGGCGGGCCTTGCGCTGGGCCGGGACCGCGGGAAGGTCGTGGCTGCCGTCGAGCGGCTGGCAGCGGGCGAGGAGCCCTCGGTGCACGGCGGGGACGGCGCTGACGCGCAGGGTGTAGCCCTGGCCGCGTTGTACAGCCTGGCCCTGGTCGAGGGCGGTCCGCTCGACAGGCTCCAGGGCGGTGGCGCGGAGGAAGTCGGCGACCTTGCCCGGCATGTCGAGGACGACAGGCACCTCCCGAGCCGAGGTGTCCTCGTGGCCAGCGGCGTGTTCGGGCATGAGGTCGGCAACGGCCGTGCGGATGGCGCCCCGGCTGACGCCGTGCTCGCGGGCGAGGGCGGCGATGGACCGACCCTCCAGGTACGCAGTACGCACGGCGTCGGTCTTCTGGGTCGGGACGGCAGGGCGGCGGCCACCCTTGCTGCCCTTGGCCTCGGCGGCCCGCAGCCCGTCGTAGGTCAGCTCTCGCTGGAGGTCGCGCTGCAGTTCGCCAGCCGCCGCGAGGGTCTGCACCATGAACTTCACCGTGGACAGCAGTTCTCCGGTGCGCGGGTGGCGGGCGGTGAGGTCCATGGCGGAGAACGCTCCGTCGTGGATGCGCAGGGCCAGGCGGTTCGCGTGCAGGACGTCGAGCACGTCGAGGATGTGCCCGGTGCCGCGGACGAGGCGGAACATCTCGGAGACGTGCACGATGTCGTGCGGCCGGGCGTAGTCCAGGAGCGCGCGGAACTTCGGGCGCTGGAGGGGGTGGAGGCGGCTGGAGGTGCCGGGGTCCTCTTCGAAGCCGATCGGGTCCTCGATGCCGGCCTCGTGGAGGACGAGGTCCTGCCGTGCGGTGGACTGCTGGTCGGTCGAGACCCGCTTGTAGACCAGGTTCGCCACCGGACGCCCCTTCCTGACGGAGGATCTGACCCTACCTGTCGTCAAACCCTGTCAGCAATCATCATCGGATCTGATTGGATTCGCGCCGCCGCGGACCTGGGGTTCGCACGGGTTCATTGGACGTCCGGACCGCATGTCGGCAAACGATCGTTTGACGACAGGCAGGCAGCGACGGGGTGGCTAGGCAGGCTCCACCCAGACGCCGAAGTCGAGGCCGCCGATCTCCACCCTGAGTCCGACGTCGCCCCGGAACTCGGTGATCTCACCGACGCGGCAAACAAGGGGGTGGGACGCCAACAGCTCCACGATCAGGTCCCGGACTCCGCCACAGCTTGGCCCCTTCGTCGGCGTGATCTCCAGATCCTCAGCCTTCACGTGCCGCCCCAGGACTTGGCGCACCGCCTCCGCGACGGGCGGGGCGAAGGCACTCAGGAGGTGCGGGTTGAGCGAGGACGAGAAGGAGAGCATCAGTTCGCCTCGGTCCTCTCCGTCTTCGCACAGGGCTTGGTCCTCGACGAGCAGGATGGTGTCCGGCCCGAGGCCGTCCATCGGGTTGTAGGTGATCGAGCGGTGTCCTGGCCGGGCCTGTTCCCGCTCCAGTGCCGTGCGGACGACCGTCGCGCACGGGCCGTCGAAGAGTTCGTGGAGGCGGGCGTCGCCCTGCGGGCCGACGGCGACACGGAGTTCCGCCGACTCGACGGCGAGGGCGAGGGCGAGGTGGACGGTCTTGTCCTCGCGGACGAGGGGGTGCTCCAGGGCGCGACACGCGTGGACAGCTCGAAGAGCGGACGGAAGAGCTGGAAGCGGCCCGGGCGGCGAACCGGGAGCTGACCCGGGCCCTGAACCACTCGCCGCCGGAGCCACGCTGACCGACGGTTGGTCATCAGGTCACAGCAGTGCGTCCCAGACGGCTCCGCCGTCTGGGACGCACCCAGCAGTCGAGCAGGGCCACTTGAGCGGCAACTATTCGATGGTGATGTCTTCGTACGTGATGGTGACCGACTCAATCGCCGACCCGCTGCCCTCGGCTTCGAGACCCGGAGAGCTCCACTGACTCGCCCAGGCGTTGATCAGGTTGATCCGCCGGACAGCACCGCCAGCGTCTTTGACGGCGAGGGTGACGTTCTGGCTGTGAGTGGCCAGTTGAGATTCCCCGCTGGCGGCCAGTCGCTGGGGAACTAACTGGCCGCCAGCGGTGACGCTGCGTGGGCGAAGGAGGTAGGACCTGACATCACGGCAGATCTGGGGGACGTCCTTGAGATGCTTCACACCGAGCTCTCGTCGGTTCATGTACCCCACATCGCGCCGTGGTGAGGCTCTACCAACTGGCCGTGTATGAGGGTGATTCGTGGTCTGCTGTCGAGGCACGCCCCATTTATTCAACGCACGATGCAGGGCCTTTACGGGGCGTGCGTGCTCTTGTGCGCCGAGTGCGCGCCCTTACGTGTAGGGCCTGGTGCGCGGTCCGCTGGCGGTATGCAGGAAACAACCACGCCCGCGCAGGGTAGCGGAGTCATCCCGATACCTTCCGCGGTGCTCTCGGGGAGGTCCGCAGCCGAGCAGCAGATCGCCGTGATCCCGGCACCGCTCATGCGAGTGGAAGGCTTCCTGGGTGAGGCTGGGGCCGATGCCCTGTGGCGCTTCGCGGTCGAGCGCGAGGGGGACTTCGTCTCGGGCCAGGCGGCGGGGCTGAAGCGGCCGGCGGCCTATCTGTCCACCGATAGCCCAGTCTTGCGCCAGCGGTTGGCCAACTGCCTGCCGCTGGCCCGCAGCGTGCTCGGTATCCGGGTCCCTGGTGCCCGGGCCACCACCGAGATCACCGCCTACGGCGACGGCCAAGGTTTCCCCTCGCACACCGACGCGGGCATCGCGGGGGCGGAGGGCGGGGAGCAACTGACCGGCCTGTACTACTTCCATCGCAGGCCCCAGCCGTTCACCGGCGGCCAGCTGCGGCTGTACGACACCGCCGCCCAGGGCGATCGGGCCTGGCGCGCGGACACCTACCGCACCATCGAGCCGGCCTTCGACACCCTGCTGCTGTTCCCCGTAACCGTCCACCACGAAGTGACAGCCACGCACTGCCCCTCCACGGCATTCGCAGACCGTCGCTTCGCCCTCACCATCCACGTGTCCTAACCCTCGACGAGCACTGGAAGGCAAACCTCATGGAAACGTCTCACCCCGCCACCCCCGTCGTCGACTTGCTGGACCGCGCCGCCGAGCCGGCCAGCCACGGCTGGCAGCGTCAGCAACCCGACGCCCCACTCCCAGACCCCGACGACCAGGCACTCACGGTGGACGATCCCACGACCCGAGCGGCGGAAGCACAAGGCCACGGCTGGCAGCGTCAGCAGCCCGACGCCCCCCTGCCCGGACCCGACCACGAGGCCCTCAAGGTCCAGTAACGGCGGCCTCGCGGAGCCCGGCGACCAAGTCGGCACAGAGCGACCCGCGGCAATCTCCAAGCCGCGGGCCGAGCCCGCCCAAGCTGAAGGGCCCCACCCCCAACCTGTCAGATGACCTCCGCTCCAGCCCCCAGCCTCCTGACTACGACCAGCGCGAGCGCCACACCGATCACCCACGCCACAACATTCAGGCAGTCCTCAATCGCGCTACGGAGGGTCATCTATCAACTGGCCGTACGTGGGGAGATATCGCTGGCCGCTGTCACTGGCCGGCTTCGCCTTCCGCCGGCGTTTCGCCGAGCTGGCTGGCGAGGTCCTGAGACTGCCCTTCTGCCACCACCAGCCTGATCTGACCGGGCTGGGCGACATCCGGCTTCACTCGATGAAGGCGTCATCGACCGTGGTGCTCTCGCCGATCTTGACGGCGTCGTCGCCCAAAGCGACTTCCGCGATCGTCTCGACCGAGCCCATCTCGGTGGTCCCGATCACCAGCGTGAGGTCCTGCCCAGCCAGCCCGTTTTCCGCAGTCATCTCTCCACCGATCGATCGTCGAGTAGTGCTTGCCGAACCTAGCGGGCTTGAACCCGGGCTCACTCTGCGAACGATAACGATCGTTTGTGAGACCGCGAGCTATTGCTCGCCGATCTCCTCAAGGGTCACTGAAACGATCGCGTGGGTCGGCGTACCGTCGTTGTCGAACTTCGTGAGTTGCCCGCCGGCTTGGGTGACGTACGCGTTGAAGGTGGCCAGGGCAGCCCTCCCCCATTCGATCCTGACCCATGGCGGACTCGGCCGCTTGGCCTTGACGCTGCCAGGCGTCGGCGAACAACAGTCCATCAGAAAATTCAGCTGGTCCATTACGTCGCAGGAGCTCGAATCGAGGAACATTTCCAAGCTCAGCGTTCGCGCCTGCTTCCCAGTGGGCTCGGGCGCCCTGGTCCGCGACGCGGTCTCCCCAAGGATGAGCTGTTCTGGATTGAACCTAAATTTGATCTCCCTCAACTGGGCTCCGGGACCCGCTCCCTCCGCAATCGGCGGTTCAAAGACCACCAAAGAAGGCCGAACAGTACTAAACAATGTTGCCTCCGAATGAGCTCACAGCCTGACCTTCCTCGTTCTCCTACCAGGGCACTCTCCTGCCTCGTCCAGGACTACCCCGATGTCACCGGTGTTGCACCCGCGCACCTGCGGGAGGACGCCTTCGAGACGGACTGAGACTGAGTCACGCAGCTGGGGCGGCCCACTCGTCTTCGTCATCGTCGAGCTCGGGAGCGTCCGGGTCGCGCAGCGGGCGCAGGCCCTGGGGCGGGGTGGAGGGGGTGAAGTTGTAGCGGCCCAGGACGTTGAGGTTCTTGAACTTCAGCGGGGAGAGGCGGGCGACGTCCTCGTCGCTGATCTCGTGGCCCTCGGCACGGAGCTGGGCGACCGCGGCGTCGATGTACTTCGTCGTCCAGAGCACGACGGCGTTCAGCACCAGGCCCAGTGACCCGAGTTGGTCCTCCATGCCGTCCCGGTATGCCTGGTGGATGGTGCCCCGCTTGCCGTGGCAGATGTCCCGGGCGAGGGTGTGGCGGGACTCCTGGACGGACAGCTGCTTGCCCATCTGCCGCCGGTAGGTGTCATCGACGGGGTCGACGACCTGGAGCAGGTGCAGGGTCTTGGCGATCCGCCCGTACTCGGCGAACGCTTGGCCCAGCGGTGAGGGCCGCCCGTGATTGCCGAACATTCGCAGCAGGTCATAGGCCCGCACTTGGTTGGTGACCAGCGAGCCGGCTACCTTCAGCATCTCCTCCCACTCTGCGGTCACCTTCTTCAGGTTCACCTTGTTGGTGCGGGCGAGATCCGCCAGCGGCCCGTAGCCGCCGGTCTCGATCCCGTCCATCTCGGCCCGCCAGAACCTTTGGTCGTCCAGGTCCTTGAACCGCGGGGAGAAGTTGTAGCCCAGGATCTTGAACAGGCCGAACACCATGTCGCTGTACGAGGCGTTGTCGGTGGCGACCATCTCCGGCTTCACCCCGCCGTCGAGGTTCAGCAGGGCGTCCAGGATGTGCAGGGAGTCGCGGGGCGTGCCCGGGACCACCATCTGCCCGATCCCGAACACCTGGTCGTTGACGGCGTTCAGCCAGGTGATGCCGCGCTTGAACCCGAAGTACTTCGGGTTCGGGGCGGTGCTGATGGAGCGGACCGGGACGACGAAGCGCAGGCCGTCGACGGAGGCGAGCAGCCCGTTGCCCCAGTGCGCCACGATCGGCACCTTCGCCTGGGCCTCGATCAGGGCGGCGTTCGCCGCGGCGATGGTGTCGGCCCGTAGGTAGTACTGGTCGACGTGGACCAGCCGGGAGCGGGTGAGTGCCTCGTGGCCGGGGTTGGTCACCGGGGTCATGCCGATGTTGCACGCCTCGCTTACCAGGAGCGCGACGACCGAGGTGGTGAGGTCCTTCATACGGGTCTTGCCGTCGCCCAGGTGCACGAAGGCGTCCAGGAACCCGGTCCAGGAGTGCACCTCGAACAGCAGGTCCGGCAGGTCGATCTTCGGGAGCATCTTCTCCACCCGGCGCCGCAGCCAGGCCAGCGACTTGGGCACCCCCAGCGCCCCGAGCTTGTCGACGTTCAGCTTCGCGCGGCCGCCGCCCTCGGGTATCTCGATGCTGACCTTCGCATCCGCGCCGGCCTCTTCGAGGCGTTCGGCCATCTGCTTCCACGCCGCATCCAGCACCCGCACCAGCTCCGCCAGATGCTCCTCGACGGGCGCCTCCAGGCTCAGGCCAGCCAGTACGTCCTCGCGCACCGCCAGCCACGGCTTGCCGTCCAGCAGCCGGGCACGCGGGTTGGAGAAGCGGTGCGAGGGAGACGCGAAGATGGCACGGCTGACCAGCGCCCGATACAGCTCCTCCAGCACGCACACCACATACGCGTCGCGGTCCACCGCACCCTGCGGCAGGTCCTTGTTCGCGTACACCGCCTTGCGCCAGTACGGCGGCACCACCTTGTCGTCGACCTCCCGCTTCAGCAGCGGCTTCTTCGTCACCTGGCGGCGGCTGAGCGCGGGCAGGCCCTTGACCGCCGCCAGGACCCGCTCCCCGGCCGGGGCCGCGCCGAGCATCTTGGTGTCGCCGAGCAGCGACAGGAACGGGCGCACCGTGTTGTAGCGGTTGGCCAGCGCCTCGCGGATCGCGATCTCCGCCGAGTCGTCGTCCTCTGGAACCAGACTGGCCACGGTGGCGGCCGCGCTCCACAGCTGGGCCCTCGGCGCGACCTCCTCCAGGGCCTTCCACATCGCGGCCGCGTCCACCGCCTTGCCGCTCTCCTCGATGTGCTCCAGCTCCTCCATGAACACCTTCGAGATGCGGGCCGTGATCCGCGACGCCCTCTCCAGCTGCGGCAGCGTGGAGAGCCGGTCCTTGTTCGTGAGCCGCTTCGCGGTGCTGAGCAGCTTGGTCGACATCAGCACCGTGAACAGCTCCAGCGCGTCGTCAATCGCCTTGGCCTCCAGGTGCCGCATCACCGCGGTCAGCATCGCGGTGCGCTTCGGCTCGCTCGCCCGCTCCAGGCTCGTCGCCTTCGACCCCAGGCCGTACCGGGCCAGCGCGGCGAGCCGGTTCGGCGGGAGCTTGTCCAGCTTCACCCGTCCCAGCCGGTACACCGCGATCTCATCCACCCGCTCCAGCGCCCGCTTCATCGCCGTACCGGTGGTCTTCGTCGGCGGCCGGCGGAAGGTCTCCAGGTACGAGTACCGCCGACCCTCCGGCGTCTCCAGCAGCGCCACCAGGTCGGCGGGCAGCGACGGGTCCGCCCGCCAGGCCGCCCTGGCGACCGTCGTGTGCAGGCGCTTGTCCGCGATCTCGCGGACCTCGGACACCTGCCGCGCCAGCACCGACACCCCGGGCAGCAGCACCCGGTGCTTCCGCAGCCAGCCCACCGCATAGTCGAACAGCGCCTTCGGCCCCTCCGAATGCGCGGTCCACGCCCGCCCGTGCAGGAACGTCCGGAACTTCCGACCCCACTCCGGGTCGTCGTACTCGTGATACTCGTACGCGTCCCGGATCTCCCACGCGTGCTCGTACGCGGTCTTCGGACGCTCGGTGTACCGCTTCACGACCGAGACGTCCTCGATGCCCAGCTGCTCGGCCAGGTGCTCCAGCACCGGCCACGGCACGCTCAGCGGATCGTCGGGGAGGAACCTGCCGATGTAGCGCACCGTGCACATCTGTAGCGCGAAGCCCAGTTGGTGGTACTGCGTACGCCGCAGCGCGATCAGATCGCGGTCCACGTCGTCCAGGAAGAAGAAGCGCTCCAACTCCGGACGCGTCGGCTCCTCGACGAACTTCCCGTACGCCTCCGCCTGGTCATCCGTCAGAAATTCCACCGGCATGCGGCGGAGCCAACCACCCGCCGCTACAGAACGTGGATCTTTGGCCGAAGGGCCCCAGGAAGCAGACCACTCGTGCTAGAAGTCCACCGCTCACCGCTCAAGATCGTTCTCAGCGCCAACCGCTGTACCGATGTTCCCCAAGCCCGGTATCCTCCTCCGGCCACTTCCTCTCCGGCATCCGCTGGGAGGACCCGCACTTCGTCCGCGACGGCTACGACCGCCGGCTGGCCTACGCCCAGTCGAAGACTGCGAACGCGCTCTTCGCCCTCCACCTGAACTCCCTGAGCGCCGCGACCGGCACGGGCCCATGCGCCTTCGCCGTACACCCCGGAAGCATCCTGACTCCCCTCCAACGCCACATCCCCCGCGAGGAGCAGATCGCACAGGGCTGGATGACCCCCGACGGCACACCGGCCCCCGGCTTCAAGACCCCGGCACAGGGCGCGGCCACGGCGGTCTGGGCGGCGACGTCACCTCTCCTGGACGCTCACGGCGGCGCGTACTGCCAGGACTGCGACATCGCGGAGCCCGCGACGACCGAGGACATGCTCATCGGCGGAGTGAAGCCGTGGGCGACGGACCCGGAGGCGGCGGCCCGGCTGTGGCAACTGTCGGCGGAGCTCACGGGGCACGCCCGAGCGGGGCACGCCCGAGCGGGGCACGCCCGAGCGGGGCACGCCTGAGCGGGCCGTGCCGGATCCGCCGGAATCACCTCACTCCCCGAGGCTGTTCGACAAGATCGCCTCTGCCAGTGGCCCCAGCACCTCCGCCGGCAACGCATGCCCCATGCCCGGGATTTCCGTCAGGCGGGCGCCCGCGATCACCTGGGTCAGGTGCTGGGGGTGCGGGGGCGGGAACACCGGCTCTGCCGTGGGGGAGATGATCAGGGTGGGGATCTGAGTGGTGGCCAGTTCCTTGGTACGGAGCATGTTCGCGTCGTCCGCACGGGCGTGGGCCGTCGAGGCCACGTGGGTGCCGGTGTGGGCGATGATCCTGCGTTCCAGGGCGCGGAAGTAGTCGGCGTCGAAGGGGAGTCGGGTGCCGTTCAGGGCGTGCCAGTGCTCCACCCTGCGGTCCAGTTCCGCCTCCAGGCCCTTGTCCTCGACCGGGCGTGACCAAAGGTCCAGGATCCGGGGGGAGATGCCGGGGAGGTCCGGTACGGGGATCTCGGTTCCGTCCGGGGCCTTGTACGGCGTTGCGCTCATCGCGCAGGTGCCGATCAGCGTCGCGCTCAGTACGCGTTCGGGGTGGTCCGCCAGGACCAACTGCGTCAGCATGCCGCCCAGCGACATGCCCACCACGTGGGCCCGCTCGATGCCCAGGCCGTCCAGGACCGATAGCGCGTCTTGCGCCAAGTCCGTGATGGGGTAAGGGCGTTCGTCGAAGGTGGAGGTCGAGCGGCCCGTGTCCCGGTGGTCGTAGCGGATCACCTGATGGTGGGCCGCCAGCGCTTCGACCAGGGGGTCGGGCCAGCCGAGCCCGGAGGCCTGAGCGCCCATGACCAGGAGCAGCGCGGGGGCGTCGGGCGCGCCCATCCGTTCGGTCCACAGCCGCACGCCGGGGGCGACGTCCACGTACTGCTCCTGGGCCCGGGGGTTCGATGCGGCCGATTCCTTCATGGGGACTCCTGCGCTCGTCGTGACGGTACGATACGTATCGTCTCGCCATATGGGCGTCGCGTCAAGCGGTATGCCGTCCTGTCCCCTTGCGTCGGCCCCCTCAGCCGTCCGCCAGCCCCGCCAGAAACTCGTCGACCAGCGCCGTCTGCCGCTCGGCCGAGAACTCCCCCGGCGCGAACAGCGCCTGGACGACCAGGCCCAGTACGAAGCTCTGGGCTGCCGCCGCCACATCCCCGGCCGGTGGAGCGGGCGGCAGTTCGCCCCGGCGCTGGGCCTCCTCGATGTGCTCGGCCATCCGCTCGCGGCCCTGGCGGTAGCGCGCCGCGTGCTCGTCCGCGAGGTCCGGGTCGGCGAGCGCGACGTCCCAGGAGCCCACCCAGATGCGGTTGCTCGCCGCGCTCTCCGCGTCCAGGGGGAGGATGTCCAGGAGCCGGGCCCGCAGCATCACCAGGCCCGACGCCGCCCCGGCCCGTTCCGCCGCGGGGCGCGGGCGGTCTGCGGACCGGCGGTCGAGCACGTCGAGGGCGTGGCGGACCAGGGCCCGCTTGCTCGGGAAGTAGTGCGTCAGAAGGCCGGTGGTCGCCCCCATCTCCGTGGCGACCGCGCGCAGCGTGAGGCCGCCGAAACCGCGCGCGGCAAGGACCCGCCACACCGCCTGGGAGACCTCGGTCCGGCGGGCGTCATGGTCTCCACGGGCTGGCGTCATACCCGGTAGGGTACATACCCAACGTTCGTTACGTACGTACTCCGTACCTCTCGTACCTAGGAACCGCCATGTACGCCATACCGCTGACCGAGAGTGCCGAGCTCCGCCTCCTGGAGCCCTGGCAGGCCGACGAGTTCCTCGCCCACATCGACCGGGCCCGCCCGCACACCGACCCGTGGATCCCGTGGGCCACCCGCTCCACCGACGTGGCGTCCGCCCGCGCCACGCTCCAGCTCTTCGCGGACAAGCAGGCCGCCGACGCCGGGCGGATCTACGGGATCTGGCTGGACGGCACCCTGGTCGGCGGCGTGATGTTCGTGCAGTTCGACGCCGAGCGCGGCAACTGCGAGATCGGCGTGTGGACGGAACCCGCGGGCGAGGGCCAGGGGCTGATCAGCGCGGGCGTACGGCACTTGATCGCGTACGCCTTCGGTGAGCGGGGGATGCACCGGATCGAGTGGTGGAACAGCGCGGGCAACACCCGCAGCAGGGCCGTCGCCCAGCGGATGGGCATGCACCTGGACGGCACCCTGCGGGACCAGTCCCTCTACCGCGGGGTCCGGCACGACATGGAGATCTGGTCGCTGCTCGCGCACGAGTGGCGGGGTGAGGGATCGGGCGAGCAGCCGAAGGCCGCCTAGAACCCGCCCCCGAAGTCGCCGCCTCCGCCGAAGTC
>NZ_SRIC01000328.1 GCF_004684775.1 Streptomyces sp. MZ04 | reverse complement strand
GTGCGGTCAGGAGAGTGTCCAGATCGGTGTTCACAGCGCGCCCCACGGGTCGAGCCAGTGTTCTACACCACCGATTCTGGGCACTCTCCGTCATTCCGGACAGAGCCAAAGCGCATCAACCATCTAGGCCGGATCCGTGTGCTCACCGGATACTCGTGGGCATGCCAAATGACCAGGAAGGCTGGCGGCCCCGGGGGTACGACGGGCCGGGTTGGGAGCCACCCAAGGGGCCGCCACAGGAGCCGCCTCGGGGTAACGGCGGAGGCTCCGGCGGGCGCTCCCGCTGGAGTGTCCCGGGGGTGGTAGGGGTGATCGTGGTCGTGATCTGGTCGATCCTCGCCTACCAGTGGACCGAGCAGAACGACTGCGAGCTGCCGGAGTCGTTCGGCCTGGTCCTCTCGCACGGCACGCCGGACCCCTGGGAGGGGTGCGGCTAGGGCGGGCAGCGGCGGGGTCCGGGGGTCCCGGCTGCGTGCCGCCGGGTTGACGGGTTGGTGTGTCAGGCGATGGCGAGATGTCAGGTGATGGCGAGGCGGTCCACCACCAACTCCACCCTGCGTTCAGTGTCCTCCGGTGGTAGCCGTCCCGCGCGGGTCAGGGTGGCGAGGCCGTGCAGGGCGGCCCAGAACGTCTCGGTGAACAGTCCCGGGTCGACGCCGTCCCCGGCGACCTCGGCCAGGACCTCGACCATCGCGGCGAAGGCGTCCTTCAGTGGCTGCGGGGTGTCCTCCCGCGCGTACGCAAGGCCGCCGTCGAGCTGGAACAGGGCGTCGTAGACCGCCGGGTTGCGGGCGGCGAAGTCGAGGTAGGCGTGGGCGAGGGCGGCCACCCGGGCGCGTGGGCCGTGCGCGGCGGAGGTCGCGGCCCGCCACTCAACGGCCATCTCGGCGGCGCCCTGGAGGGCGACGGCGCCGATGATCTCCCGTTTGCCGCGGAAGTGGCTGTAGAGGACGGGCTGGCTGTACTCGATGCGCTCGGCGAGGCGGCGGGTGGTGACCGCGTCCCAGCCCTGCTGCTCGGCGAGTTCGCGGGCCGTCGCCACGATGAGCCGCTCGCGCTCCGTCCGTTCACGCTGCTTGCGTTCCTGTACCGACATGATTCGATCCTAGCACCGCTAGACAACCGAGCGGCAGTAGTACTAGCGTTGCGCCATCAGCTAGCGGCGCTAGATCCCAGGAGGGGTCATCATGCTCAACGCACTCGAGATCGTCACCACCGTGATCGTCGGAGTGATGGTGGGGGTGGAGTTCGCCGTCCCCTTCTTCATCAACCCGATCCTCAACTCCCTCCCCGACGACGAGGGCCTGCGCGGCCGCACCGACGGGGCCCGACGGGGCGGCGCCGTGATGCCGTTCTGGTACATCGGCTCGCTGGTCCTCGTCGTGGCCTGGGCGATCGCCGGATGGGATCACGACGGGGCCGGCCTGGTCGTCACCGCCGGCGCGCTGCTGATCGTCAGCGTGCTCATATCGGTCCTGGTACTCGTCCCGATCAACAACCGGGTCAAGGCGTGGACCCCCGAGAACCGGCCCGCCGACTGGAAGCAGCAGATGAACCGCTGGGACCGCTGGCACTACGTCCGTGTCGCCGTCATCGTCGCCGCCTTCGCCTGCCTGGCGGCGGCCCTCGCCTGAGCGCGCGGGCCCAGCGACACCTGCGACACCTGCGACACCTGCGACACCTGCGACACCTGCGACACCTGCGACACCCGGAGTCCATCCCAGAACGAACTGAGGAAAGCAATCATGACGAGGTATCGCCTGACCACCCTGCTGTCACTGATCGTCGGGGCCGCACCTTTGTTCTTCGGCCTGAACTTCATACTCAATCCCGGCGGCGCCCCCGACGGCTACGGCATCGAACCCTGGCCGACGGGCAACGCGGACGGCTACTTCATCGTCAAGGGCGTGCGCGACATCGCCGCGGCGGGCGTCACGTTCCTCCTGCTCGGCCTCGGCAAGCGACAAGTCCTCGGCTGGGCCGTGCTGATCAACGCGGTCATACCGCTGGGCGACGCGCTGGCCGTGGTCACCCACGGCGGCACCGTGACAACGGCGCTGACCGTGCACATCTCGGCAGCCGCAGTCGTCGTCCTGACCGCCGCGCTCCTGCTGACGGAGCGGCAGCCGCAGGCCACGGAACCCACCGCTGCCGGTTACGCGCTTCGATGACGTACGCGGACTGTCAGACGTGGCTGCGACACTCTCGGCCCATGACGACACAACCCCGTTGGAACGACGACCTGTTCCCGTTTCCCACCCCGCCCGCACTCGCCGAGTTGGTCGACATCGCGTGGGAGGAAGGGTTCCTCGCGACGGACCTGTACGAGGAGGGCCTGTACGACGCCACCCGCGTGCAGACCAGCTTCGCCTTGCCCTTCGATCTGTGCGAGGTGCCTCTCGCGCCTCAGGGGTGGGAGTACTGCGACTATGGGGAACCGTTCCGCCGACACCACGTACCGTTCATGTCCGTACCGGAACTCCTGCCCTTCGCGGACCTCGGCAACGGCACCTGCGTCGGATGGGTGGTCCCCGCGCCGGAACTGGGGCGCACCGACCATCCCGTTGCTTCCTTCGGCCACAAGGAACCGGGCGTCATCGGCCGGAACACGCTGGACGGCATCACCTTCCTGCTCTCCATCGCCCTGCGCAGCGGGGAAGAACTCCTCATTGCCCCGGTGGCACGCCTGTCGGCCGTACTCGGCATACGGCCCACTGCGGAGTACGGCCGGAAGCCGGGCGGCGGTGACGTGGAGATCCCCCTCGATCTCGCGCCGCCGCCCGGCTGGCGCCACGCACCCGACCCGTCCGGCGTCGGTATCGGCGTCCTCGCACCGAACGACGCGTTCGGCGACGAGTGCCCCTCCTTCACCGGGGAGACGGACACGATCCTGGCCGACGCCGCCCGGCTGCTGGACGCGGGCCACCCGGCGAGCGCGCTTCTGGGACTCACCGCCGCGTACCACGAGGACGCGCAACGCCTTCCGGATCTCCACCCGTTGTGGTCCCGCGCCTACGACGCGCTCGACCGCGATCTGTTGCGGCAACGCCTCGACGTCATGCTGGAGGACCACCAGCGGGTGTATTGAGCGGTGCGTTGGCCTTTACGGCTTGAAGGAGGTTCGCCAAGGCCGCGAGGGCGGTGGTCAGTCGGGTGGTGGGGGCTTCGCTTTCGCGGAGGTGGATGTGGCTGCTGGTGGTGGCCAGTTCGACGCAGTCGTTGCCCACACCACCGCCGGAGAAGGAGGACTTCTGCCAGGTCTTCGCGGTGGTCATCGCTCGCTCGCTTTGATGGTGCGGAGGAGTTGAGCCAAGGCTGACGGTGCCGATATCAGCTCGGTGGTGGGGTCGTCGCTCTCGCGGAGGTGGATGATCCCGCTGATGGTGGCCAGTTCCACGCAAGTGTTGCCATCGCCTCCACCGGAGAAGGACGACTTCTGCCAGCGGGTGGCCTGGGTCATGCTTTGCCTCACAGTTCGTTGGTCATGCGGAGGATGAAGTCCCGCGACGATTCGGGACTCAGAGCTGCCTTCTCCAGCTTATGGAGCAGCCCGCGAAATCGTGCCAGTTGGGACTCCGCGTCCAGGAATGCCGTGCCGTGTGGGGCATCCCGTAGGGCGGTGTCCAGCTGCGGGAGTGGCCCGCCTACGTACATCATCTCGACGCCGGCCCCGGCGAAGCCTTCTCTTTCGAAGGGGATCACGCGCACTGTGGCGTGCCCCTTCTCGATCTCAGTGAGGATTTCCCGGAGTTGGGTCTGGGCGACTCTTCGGTCGGCCACGAGGATGCGAAGAGCTGCCTCGTGAATGATCGTCTCGTACGTCGCGGGCTTCTCGCGGTCGAAGACTGCCCGTCGCTGCATCCGGTGCTCGATCCGGGGCTCCAACTCGCTCTCGGGGAGTTCCGGGACCATGTACCGGAAGACTGCTCGGGAGTAGTCCGGGATCTGGAGGAGTCCTGGAACGTGCGTGATGACGACCTCGCGTAGGAACGCCGCATGATGCTCGGCCTCGGCGACGTCCAGGAACACCTGTGGCAGGACTCCTCGGTACTCATCCCACCAGCCGCGTGTCCGGTCGGTCGCCATCGCCACCAGTGCGTCGATCAACGCCACGTCTGCGCAGGCGTAGTGGGCGGCGAGTCGGCGCACGCGCTCTTCGCTGACCCCAGCGACCCCGGATTCGATCTGGCTCATCTGTACGGAGTTCGCCCCGAGCAAGGACCCGGCTTCGCGTGCCTTCAGGCCTGCGGCTTCTCGTAGCTTCCGCAGTTCGGCGCCCAGACGGACCTGCCGTGCGGTGGGGTGCCGCCTCGTCGCCATGCGTGGCTCCTTGGTTCAACTCACGTACGCGGGTGCCTCGTTCGGGTGCCAGATTACGTGAACGACTTGAGTGGTCATAACTTTCAGGCGTACCGTCAGTGACGCGTCGCAAACGCTGCGAGACCGGGGACCCCGGAAGCGCACCACCCCGTCATGCCATGACGGAGGTGACATTGCCACCGCCCTGCGCCCGCCGCGTCCCCCCCAACTCCCTTACGCCAACAGGAGTTCTCGCATGCCCGAAAGCGACACGCCCTGGGAGTACACCCTGTACATCCCGAACGACCTCCGCGCGGTCACGATCTGCCGCCGCGCCCTACGCCTCATCCTCGCGCTCCACTGCCTGCCCCAACTCACGTACCTGGCCGAGCTGTTGGCCACGGAGCTCGTCTCCAACGCCGTGCGCCACACCAAAGGCCCCGCCGCCCTCCGCCTCCGCTACTCCGACGGAGTCCTCCGCATCGGGGCATGGGACGCCGACCCCACACCACCGGCCCCGCCCCTGCGTACGGCGGACGTGGACGCGGAGCAGGGGCGGGGCCTGGATCTCGTACGGGCCTGCGCCGACGGCTGGGGCTGGTACCCCGTGGCCGCCGCCTCCGGCAAATACGTCTGGTGCGAACTTTCCGCCGCGTAGCTCGTTGATCACGCCGAAAAGAAAGGAGACCCGATGGTCAGCTCGTCACACGAAGCGCTGCACCGGATCTTCCAGAAGGACGCCGGTCTGCTGGTCCGAACTCTCCAGCGTCTGCTCCACATTCCGTTCCCGGAGCCCCGGGAAGTCATGGCCCTTGATGTGGACCTCACGGAGATCGAACCGATCGAGCGCCGCTGCGACACCCTGTTAAGGGTGGACACCGATGACGGCAACTTTCTCTTCGTCATCGAGTCGCAGGGCAGGAAGGACGAGGCCAAGCACGGGAGTTGGGCCTACTACCTCTCGTATCTCTACGAGAAGTACAAGTGCGAGCCGGTGCTGATCGTCGTGACGCAGAGCGTGGCGACGGCTTGCTGGGCCGAGAAGCCCATTCAGTTCGGGCTGCCGGGCTGGCCCTCGCTCACCGTGCGTCCGCTGGTCCTGGGCCCGGAGAACGTGCCGGTGATCGCGGACCGGCACGTGGCCGAGCGGGATGTCCCCCTTGCGGTGTTCTCGGCGATTACGCATGGAAGAGGGCAGGGTGCCGCCGCCATACTGGGGGCACTGGCCGAGGCCTTGAAGACCATCGACTCCGAGGCAGCACATTCGTTCGCACAGCTCACCCGGTCCGGTCTGGTGGACCCCCGGGCGAAGGAGATCTGGGAGGAACTGATGACGGTGACCAAGTACTTCTTCGACCACCCGTTCGCGGTGGCGGCGCGGGACGAGGGCCGGGTCGAGGGCCGGGTCGAGTGGTGCGCGGAGATGGTCCTGAACAACCTCGTCTGGCGTGGCCTGGACGTCCCGTCCGCCGTCCGCGAGCGAGTGACAGCCTGCAGCGACCTGGACCAGCTCACCGTCTGGGCACGGCGGGCGCTCCAAGTGTCCGACGCGGCCGAGCTGTTCAGTGACGATGACACCTGAGCGGGGCGCCGCCCTGGCCAAGGACATCACGTACCTGGAGCGGAGCGCTCTGTACGCCCTGTATCCGCCTCCCGAGGAGTTCGGGGACGCGGGGCAGCGAGAGTGGCGGGAGGGTGTGGAGGAGGCGTACCGAGAGGCGTCGCGGGAGATCCGCGAGACGCTCCGGCTGCCGCTGGCCGTCATGGTCGAGCACCAAAAGGGGATGGGGTTCGTCCCTGACTGCAGATGCGGCTTCCATGCGCAGCCCTGCTGGTTCCAGGAGTGGGTCATCGAGCGCAATTCGGTGCGGCTCCGCCGCCAACCGCTGCGCCTCGACGCCACGTCGTAAGGAAGTCCCGGCGACACGCCGTAAAACACGGCGTGTCGCCGGGACTTCCCGTAACCCGCTGGGTGCGTACCGCTACGCGCTCGGCTTCTCCTCCAAGCGCGGGAACAGCACCGCGCCCTTCGTCACCGTCGCGCCGGCGGGGAGCTGGCCCCACGTGCCCGCGTCCTGGACCTTCTGGTCCGCGAGCGCGCCGAGGGAGGCCTCAGCGCCGAGGGAGTCCCAGAGCTTCTGGGAGGTCTCCGGCATGATCGCGTTCAGGAGGACCGCCACCGCGCGGAGCGACTCGGCGGCCGTGTAGAGGATCGTCGCCAGGCGGGCCTTGCCCTCGGGCGAGTCGTCCTTGGCCACCTTCCACGGCTCCTGCTCCGTGATGTAGCCGTTGACCTGCTTGACGAAGGCGAAGATCGAGAGGATGCCGGACTGGAAGTCCAGGTCCTCGCCGATCGCGCGGTCGGCGTCCGAGACCGCCTTCGCCAGGCCCTCCTGGACCGCCTTCTCGGCGTCACCGGAAGCCGTGGCCTCGGGCAGCGCGCCGCCGAAGTACTTGCCCACCATCGCCGCCACGCGCGAGGCGAGGTTGCCGTAGTCGTTGGCGAGCTCGCTCGTGTAGCGGGCCGAGAAGTCCTCCCACGAGAACGAGCCGTCGCTGCCGAACGCGATCGCCCGCAGGAAGTACCAGCGGTACGCGTCCACGCCGAAGTGCGAGGTCAGGTCCTGCGGCTTGATGCCCGTCAGGTTCGACTTCGACATCTTCTCGCCGCCGACCATCAGCCAGCCGTTCGCGGCCACGCGACCCGGCACCGGCAGGCCCTGCGCCAGCAGCATCGCGGGCCAGATCACCGCGTGGAAGCGCAGGATGTCCTTGCCGACCAGGTGGACGTTGGCGGGGAAGGTCTCGTCGAACTTCTCCTGGTTCGCGCCGTAGCCGACGGCCGTCGCGTAGTTCAGGAGCGCGTCGATCCACACGTAGATCACGTGCTTGTCGTCCCACGGGACCTTGACGCCCCAGTCGAACGTAGAGCGGGAGATCGACAAGTCCTGCAGGCCCTGCTTGACGAAGTTCACGACCTCGTTGCGGGCCGACTCCGGCTGGATGAAGCCGGGGTTCGCCGCGTAGAGCTCCAGGAGCTTGGGGCCGTACTCGCTCAGCTTGAAGAAGTAGTTCTCCTCCTTGAGGAGCTCCACCGGCTTCTTGTGGATGGGGCAGAGCTTCTGCCCCTCGTACTCGCCCGTGCCGTCGATCAGGTCGCCGGGGAGCTTGTACTCCTCACAGCCCACGCAGTACGGGCCCTCATAGCCGCCCTTGTAGATCTCGCCCTTGTCGTAGAGATCCTGGACGAACTCCTGCACGCGGTCCGTGTGACGCTTCTCCGTCGTGCGGATGAAGTCGTCGTTCGCGATGTTCAGGTGCTCCCAGAGGGGCTTCCAGGCCTCGGTGACGAGCTTGTCGCACCACTCCTGGGGGGTGACGTCGTTCGCCTCGGCCGTGCGCATGATCTTCTGACCGTGCTCGTCCGTGCCGGTGAGGTACCACACCTTCTCGCCGTGCTGACGGTGCCAGCGCGTGAGCACGTCCCCTGCAACGGTCGTGTAGGCGTGGCCCAGGTGAGGAGCGTCGTTTACGTAGTAGATGGGGGTCGAGACGTAGAACGCCTTCGCGTTCTCGTTCGCTCCCTGCTTCTCGGATCCAGTGGCCGCCATGGTCGAAATCCTAACGGCCGGATGGAGATCGACTCACATCGATTCCGGGGGGTGGACCCGGCACTTCCGGTGCCACCCCCCGGTCGACCTGCGGCTACGGGCGCCAGGACGCCAGGAGGCCCTCGAAGAGCTCCTGGTCGGTGAGCTCGCGGGGGGTCGGGCCCGCGTGGAAGAAGGCGGCGTTGTCCGCCTTCAGCTTGCGGAGGTAGTCGAAGCCCTTCGCCTCGTGGTCGCCGAACGCCACGAACTGGAAGAAGAGGGGGTGCTTGGCCGCGTCGGCGAGGGCCTGGGTGGCGGGGCCCTTCGCGTCGGGGGCGCCGTCCGTCTGGAACACGACGAGGGCCGGGCCCTCGTGCTCCGACTTCTCGTAGTGGGCGACGACCTCTTCGATGGCGCGGTGGTAGCTGGTGCGGCCCATGTGGCCCGCCGCGGCGTGCAGCTCGTCGATACGGCCCTCGTGCTCGGGGAGGGTGAGGGTGCCGGTGCCGTCGATGTCCGTGGAGAAGAAGACGACGTGCACGGTGGCTTCGGGGTCCGTGTGGGCGGCCAGGGCGAGAACCTGCTCGCCCAGGCTCTGGGCGGAGCCGTCCTTGTAGTACGGGCGCATGGATCCGGAGCGGTCGAGTACGAGGTACACGGGGGCGCGGACCGCCGTGAGCTCCCGCTCCTTGAGCGCGGCGCCGGCGGCCTTGTAGGCGGTGGCCAGCGCTGGGGCCTGGGACTTGATCTTGGCGGGGG
>NZ_SRIC01000327.1 GCF_004684775.1 Streptomyces sp. MZ04 | reverse complement strand
CTCCCGCACCACCCCCGTCGCCCTCGCCCTGCGCCTCTGTCTGCACGGGCTGTTCGCGGGGCTGCTTGCGCTTGCCGGCGTGCGGGCCGTCGCCGACGGTGCGCCGAACAGCGGCGGTGTCGTGGCGGCCGTTGTCGTCATGGGCGGGGTCTACGCGGCGGGCACGCTCAGTCCGGGCGTGGCGCGGTCGCAGCGTGCGGCGGCGGTGTGGCTCGCGGTGCTTGGTGTGTGCTGGGTGGTGTTGCTCGTCCTGTCGCCGGACGGGCTGTGGACGGCCTTTCCCCTGTACTTCCTGCAGCTGCATCTGCTGCCGGTGCGCTGGGCGCTGCCCGCCGTCGCGCTGACCGCCGCTGCCGCCATCGCCAGCTTCGTACTGCACGGCTCGCCCCTGTCACCCGGCAGCTTCATCGGGCCGCTGCTCGGCGCGGCCATGGCGGTCGCGACCGTCCTCGGGTACGAGGCGCTGTACCGGGAGAGCGAGCGGCGCCGCGAGCTGATCGACGAGCTCATGGCCACGCGGGCCGAGCTCGCCGCCGCCGAGCGGACCGCGGGCACGCTCGCCGAGCGCGAGCGTCTTGCGCGCGAGATCCACGACACGCTCGCGCAGGGCCTCTCCTCCATCCAGCTCCTGCTGCGCGCCGCGCAACGCGCGCTGCCCGCCGGATCGCCCGCCGCGCCGCACATCGAGCAGGCCCGTGCCGCCGCGCAGGACAACCTCGCGGAGGCGCGGCGCTTCGTGCGGGCCCTCAGCCCGCCCGACCTGGAGCGCGGCTCGCTGGCCGGAGCGCTTGAGCGGCTCTCCGCGTCCGCGGCGCCCGGCTCCGACGTTCATGTTCAGTTCACGGTGAGCGGTACGCCCACCGAGCTGCCGACGCCGTACGAAGTCGCCCTGCTCCGCACCGCGCAGTCCGCCCTCGCGAACACCGTCCGGCACGCGGACGCCGGGCGCGCCGAGATCACGCTCAGCTTCATGGACACGTCGGTGTCCCTGGACGTGGTCGACGACGGGCGGGGCTTCGATCCGTGGTCCGCGCCCCGGGCGAGCGCGGAAGGCGGGGAGGACGGGGGGTTCGGGCTGCCGGCGATGCGGGCGCGGGCCCGGTCCCTCGGCGGGACGCTCAGCGTGGAGTCCGCGCCGGGGCAGGGGACGGCCGTCGCGGTCACGCTGCCGCTTCCGACGGGGGCCGCGCTGTGAGCGCCGTGGCGCCGGAGCCCATCCGGCTGCTCCTCGCCGACGATCACCCCGTCGTGCGCGCCGGGCTGCGTGCGGTGCTCGACACCGAGCCCGGCTTCGCCGTCGTGGGGGAGGCGGCGACGGCCGAGGCCGCCGTGTCGCTCGCCGCGACCGGCGGGTTCGACGTCGTCCTGATGGATCTCCAGTTCGGGGCGGGCATGCACGGGGCGCAGGCCACGGCCGCGATCACCGCCGAGCCGGGGGCGCCGCGGGTGCTCGTCCTGACGACGTACGACACGGACGCCGACATCCTCGCCGCGGTCGAGGCGGGCGCGGCGGGCTATCTCCTGAAGGACGCGCCACCGGAGGAGCTCGCCGCGGCGGTGCGGACCGCTGCCGCGGGGCAGTCCGCGCTGGCCCCCGCGATCGCGCACCGGCTGATGGACCGGATGCGGGCGCCCGGAGAGGCGCTGACCGGGCGGGAGCTGGAGGTGCTGCGGCTGGTGCGGGAGGGGTTGTCCAACCTGCAGATCAGCAAGCGCCTCTTCCTGAGCCAGGCCACCGTGAAGTCTCACCTGGTGCACATCTACGCGAAGTTGGGGGTTGATTCGCGTACGGCGGCGGTCGCGGTGGCGCTGGGGCGGGGGCTGATCCGGGGCGGCCCCGCACACCAGCCTCGACGCTGACACCAGACACGCTCGTCGCGTCACTACGCGCCGACACCGACGAGCGCTGAGGTGAGCACAGCGGCCAGCGTAAGGGTGCCGGCGAACGCCACGGCGGCCCGTGTCAGCGCGGCCGGGTAGGTGGCCTGATCGCGACGGGCGAGGTACCCGGCGCCCGCTGCGACCAGGGCGGCGATCACGATGGTCAAGGCCAGGGCGAGCGCGATCATGACGGTGTGGTCGGACACAGTGTTCTTCTCCTTCGACGCCGACTGCTGAGGAATGCGGTGCCGAATCTGCCGAAGCGACTGTTCGCCGTGGTGCACGCGGACAAAGATGAACACCGGTGAACAGCACGGCAGGTGAGGAGCGGCGAGGGTGACGGCAGAGGGCACGCAGGATCCGGCGGACGCATCGCGGGAGCTGCGGGCGCGCCTTGAAGCCGGGCGAGTGGCCGCAGGCCTGAACAAGACCGAACTCGCCCGCCGGGCCCAGCGGGCGCGCACGTCGGTCAGCGCGGCGCTCAACCCCGGCCACGGCATCCCCACGGCCGACACCGTGGGTGCGCTGGCCCGCGCCCTGAAGCTCGATGTACACGCCCTGCTGCAGCTGCGTGCCGCGGCCGCCGGCGACCTGGACGACGCCGCGGTGCCGGACCAGGGCGACACCCCGCGATCCCCACTCGGCGTTTCCGTCGAGGAGGCTGACGACACGTACGCGGTGGACCACCTCGGGGTTCACCACAGCATCGACCCCGTACTGCCGCCTCTCACCTCATTGACTCCCTATGTCCGTCGGCCGCACGACCTTCGCCTTGAATCGGTCGGTCGAGCGGCGGAGGTGTCCAGTCAGATGGCGGTGCTGGTCGGGGACTCGTCGACCGGCAAGACGCGTGCCTTGCAAGTCGTGGTCCTCCTGCACGAGCTCGCGAAATGGCGGTTGTGGCAGCCGCATTCGCCCGAGCAGTTCCTCGAGACGCACCGGCGCCAGCACATCGCCCCGCACACCGTGCTGTGGCTGAACGAGACACAGCGCTATCTCACCGGCCCTCTGGGGGAGGAAACCGCCTGCGCACTAAGGACGTTGCTGGCAGACCCGCTGCGTTCGCCTGTCCTGGTACTGGGAACGCTGTGGCGTGAGCACCATTCCCTCTTGACGGTTCGGCCTCGTCCGACGGAACAGGACCCGCACGCGCAGGCCCGCGACCTCCTGGACGGGCGATGCATCACGGTCCCGAACGCCTTCACCGACGACGAACTGGACCACCTGGCCCAAGTCGCGCCACAGGACCGGCGACTGGCCCTTGCCGTCGAGCAAGGCGGGCGTCATGTCACTCAGTTCCTTGCCGGCGCCCATGAGCTCGTACGGCGCTTCGAGGCTGCCCCGGCCGAGGCACAAGCCGTGATCCTTGCGGCCATGGACGCCCGCCGCCTGGGACACGGCCCGTCACTGAGTCCGGCGCTGCTGCGGGCGGCTGCCCCCGGATACCTGAGTGACCAGCAATGGCAGTTGATGGACGACGACTGGTTCGAGAAGGGCCTCGACTACGCCCGCCAACCCTGCAAGGGCGTTCCCGGTCCGCTGACGGCGTGGCGGCCCCGCCCCGGAGATGCCGCCCCGGCGGAGACTGTTCTTCGGCTCGCCGATTACCTGGAGCAGTACGCACGGAACACGCGCCGCTTCACCGTGCCCCCGGCCGCGTTCTGGAATGCCGCCGCGCACCACGCGGGGTCGGCCGCCGATCTGATGGCACTGGCGGGCGCGGCCGACGACCGGTGGCTGCGCCGGCAGGCTTCGCTGCTCTACCAGGCTGCCGCCGACAAGGGCCTGCCCCGCGCGTGGGTCGAGCTGGGGAACCTGCACGATCGCGTCGGTCATCGCGCCACAGCTGTCCGCTGCTTCCAGGCCGCGGCCGATGCCGGTGACGTCGACGGCCTCATCCGTCTCGCTCGGATACGCGGCCAGAGCGGCGACGCCGCAGAGGCCCTGCGGCTCTACCAGGCGGCAGCACGGCGAGTCGAGGACGCTGCCGAACCCGTGCCCGATGCCGCGGGACTGGTCGGACTGCTGGCCATGCCACTGGCGTCCGCGGGTGATACGGACGGAGCGGAGCGTCTGTGCCGGGCATTGGCCGATGCGGGCAACGACGATCAGTGGGTCTGGGCCTATCTGTCCAAACTCCGTATGCGCGCCGCGGATCTGGAGGGCGCCGAAGCCCCCGCGCGTGAGGCTGCTCGCCGTGGCGACTACACATACATGCTCGACCTGGTCGCGGCGTGGAGAGCGGACGGTGACGAGGTCCGCGCAGACCGTCTTTTCGATCAGCTGATCGACGTCAGCCCGACCATGGCAGTGGGGGAGATGGCGCTCTCGCCGTCACGACTCGGCCCGGAGCAGGCAGAGCGCCTCCACCAGGTCATCGAAGAGCGTGAGGGCGCCGACGCCTTGTGGGTCAGGGCCGCACGGCTGCACGAGGCCGGAGACTTCGCCGGAGCCGAAGCGCTGTACCAAGCGTGTGTCGCTGCCGGCGACCACTCGGCCCACGACGAGCTGGCCGTGCTGCGGATGGAAGCCGGTGACTTCGACGGTGCCGAGGAGTATGTCCTGCGGGGTGCCACGCAGACCGGTAACTGGCACATCGGGGATGAACTGGCCACGGTCTACCGCGAGAATGGCCGACTCGCCAGGCTGCGTTCCTTCTGCCAGAAGGCCGCCGACCAGGAATTCACCTGGGGTCTCGTCAGCCTGGCACGGCTCCTCGACGAAGCCGGCGAGCACGTCGAAGCCGAAAGCCTCGCCTTCAAAGCCGTGGCGGCCGGGGATCCCTCTCCCCTGTGGCTCTTGGGGAACGGCGGTGACGACCCCCGCCGTCGGCAACTGCTCCGGTACGGACTCGAACCGAACGGCCGCGTCGCAGATCCCTGGAGCTGACCTGGCACTGCGGCGAAGCCCTCTTGGCGGCGGGCCGCAGGGTGCCTCCCTGCGGACCCACTCCATGGAACCCTTAGGCCGCAGGCCCCGAACTCGCCAGTGCGGCGGACAGCTCCACCGCCACCTCCTGCAGCACCGGCACGATCTTGTCCACGGCCGCCTCCGTCACGCGGCCCGCCGGGCCGGAGATCGAAATGGCCGCCGCCGTGGGGGAGTTGGGGACCGACACCGCCAGGCAGCGCACCCCGATCTCCTGTTCGTTGTCGTCGACCGCGAAGCCCGCCCTGCGGACCTCCTCCAGCGCGTCGAGGAAACCCTCCGGCGTGGTGATCGTCTTCTCCGTGGCGGCGGGCATGCCGGTGCGGGCGAGCAGGGCCCGCACCTCCTCCGGCGGGGTGTGGGCGAGGAGGGCCTTGCCTACGCCCGTGGAGTGGGGGAGGACCCGCCGGCCCACCTCGGTGAACATCCGCATGGAGTGCTTGGACGGCACCTGTGCGACGTACACGATCTCGTCCCCGTCGAGCAGCGCCATGTTCGCCGTCTCGCCGGTCTCCTCGACCAGGCGGGCGAGGTAGGGGCGCGCCCAGGTGCCGAGGAGGCGGGATGCCGATTCGCCGAGGCGGATCAGACGCGGGCCCAGGGAGTAGCGACGGTTGGGCTGCTGGCGTACGTAGCCGCAGGCGACCAGCGTGCGCATCAGGCGGTGGATCGTGGGCAGCGGGAGGCCGCTGCTGGCGGAGAGCTCGCTCAGGCCGACCTCGCCTCCGGCGTCCGCCATCCGTTCGAGGAGGTCGAAGGCGCGCTCGAGGGACTGGACACCACCGCTGGCAGCGGGCGGCTTGGAGGCGGCGACTTCGGTGGAGGCGTCGCTGGCGCTTGACGTCGGCACGGCGCAGTCCTTTCGGGGCTGACGGGCAAGGCAGCAGCCTACCGGGCGGTTCTTCACGTGGTCCCTTGACCGTACTGGCGTCTTCGCCGGTCAGGGGGCCTTTGTCCGCTTCTCCACAGGAGGGTCCTGTGATCGCTCGGCGGTCCGGTTGTGTGTAGCTACGTTCTATCTTTCGGAATTCTATTTTCACTTTGTGGAAACGTCCAGGGTGTTCCAGGTGACCTCTTGACGGCCGGGGGTCGGACGTGAAGACTCATTCAACAGAACGTTGAATTCCGTTTAGCGGAACCGAAAGGTCTGTGTAGCGGAAGAGAACGAACGACAAATACTGGCAAACGTCGGCAAACGACGACGGACAACAGCGAAGAGAGGGCGTTGAGGGTGGACGTTGAACTGGTGCTGCGCTCGACTCGCGTCATCACGCCGGAGGGAACCCGCGCCGCGTCGGTGGCGGTCTCCGGCGGGAAGATCACGGCCGTGCTCGCGCACGACGCCGATGTACCGGCCGGTGCCCGGCTCGAGGACCTCGGGGACGACGTCCTGCTTCCCGGCCTCGTGGACACGCACGTCCACGTGAACGACCCGGGCCGCACGGAGTGGGAGGGGTTCTGGACCGCGACGCGCGCCGCGGCCGCCGGTGGCATCACCACCCTCGTCGACATGCCGCTCAACTCCCTGCCGCCGACCACCACGGCCGACAACCTGCGCACGAAGCAGGACGTCGCCCGCGCCAAGGCGCACATCGACGTCGGCTTCTGGGGCGGCGCCCTGCCCGACAACGTCCGGGACCTCAAGCCCCTGCACGAAGCCGGTGTCTACGGCTTCAAGTGCTTCCTCTCCCCTTCGGGCGTGGACGAGTTCCCGCACCTGAACCAGGACCAGCTCGCCGCCTCCATGGCCGAGATCGCCGGCTTCGGTGCTGATGGGGGCCTGCTCATCGTGCACGCCGAGGACCCGCACGAGCTGGACGCGGCCCCGCACAAGAGCGGCCCCAAGTACACGGACTACCTGGACACCCGGCCGCGCGTCTCCGAGGACGTCGCGATCGAGGGGCTCATCGCCCAGGCCGAGCGGCTCGGCGCCCGTGTCCACGTACTGCACCTGTCGTCGTCCGACGCGCTGCCGCTGATCGCCGCCGCCAAGCGCGAGGGCGTCAAGCTCACCGTCGAGACCTGTCCGCACTACCTCACGCTCACCGCGGAGGAAGTGCCGGACGGGGCAAGCGAGTTCAAGTGCTGCCCGCCCATCCGCGAGGCCGCCAACCAGGACCTGCTCTGGGCCGCGCTCGCCGACGGCACCATCGACTGCGTCGTGACGGACCACTCCCCGTCCACCGTGGAGCTCAAGACCGACGACTTCGCGACCGCGTGGGGCGGCATCTCCGGGCTCCAGCTGAGCCTCCCCGCCATCTGGACCGAGGCCCGCAAGCGCGGCCACAGCCTCGAGGACGTGGTGCGCTGGATGTCGACGCGCACCTCCGAACTGGTCGGACTCGACCAGAAGGGCGCCATCGAGGCCGGCCGCGACGCCGACTTCGCGGTCCTCGCGCCCGACGAGACCTTCACCGTGGACCCCGCGGAGCTGCAGCACCGGAACCGAGTCACGGCGTACGCGGGCAAGACCCTCAGCGGCGTCGTGAAGTCCACCTGGCTGCGCGGCGAACGCATCCTGCACGGCGGCGAGTTCAGCGAACCCGCAGGCCGGCTTCTGGAAAGGAAGAACTGATCACTGTGACCGCGCAGCCTATATCTCCTTTGGCGACCTTCACCGGCGACGCGAGCCCCTACGGCGGCGGCGACCCGTACGCGGACTACCGCACCGCCGACTTCCCCTTCACGCAGTACGCCAACCTCGCCGACCGGCAGCTCGGCGCGGGCGTGATCGCCGCCAACGACGAGTTCTTCGCCATGCGCGAGAACCTGCTCCTCGCCAACGACGCCGAGTTCGACCCGGAGCACTTCGGGCACAAGGGCAAGGTCATGGACGGCTGGGAGACCCGCCGCCGCCGTGGCGTGTCCGCCGAGCACCCGTGGCCGACGGCCGATGACCACGACTGGGCCCTTGTCCGCCTCGGTGCTCCCGGCGTCGTACGCGGCATCGTCATCGACACCGCCCACTTCCGCGGCAACTACCCGCAGGCCGTCTCCGTCGAGGCCACCTCGGTCGCCGGTTCGCCGACGCCGGAGGAGCTCCTCGGCGACGACGTGAAGTGGACGACCCTCGTGCCCCGCACGGCGGTCGGCGGCCACGCGGCGAACGGCTTCGCCGTGGACGTCGAGCAGCGCTTCACGCACCTGCGCGTCAACCAGCACCCCGACGGCGGCATCGCCCGCCTGCGTGTGTACGGCGAGGTCGTCGCCGACCCCAAGTGGCTCGCGGCGCTCGGCACGTTCGACGTCGTCGCCCTGGAGAACGGCGGCCAGGTCGAGGACGCGTCCGACCGCTTCTACTCCCCGGCCACCAACACCATCCAGCCGGGCCGCTCCCGCAAGATGGACGACGGCTGGGAGACCCGCCGCCGCCGCGACACCGGCAACGACTGGATCCGCTACCAGCTGGTCGCCCAGTCGGAGATCCGCGCCGTCGAGATCGACACGGCGTACCTGAAGGGCAACTCGGCGGGCTGGGCGTCTCTTTCGGTACGTGACGGCGGCGAGGACGGTGAATGGGTCGAGGCCCTGCCCCGTACCCGCCTGCAGCCCGACACGAACCACCGCTTCGTCCTGGACACCCCGGTGGTCGGCACGCACGTCCGTGTCGACATCTTCCCGGACGGCGGCATCTCGCGGCTGCGGCTGTACGGCTCTCTGACGGAGGCGGGCGCGGTCGCCCTGACCGCGCGTCACCAGGAGCTGGGCGGCTAGTCGCCCGCTGCTCGGCGAACGCCGGGCGGGCCGGGAAATCCAGCCCGTCCGGCGTTCGAGAGCCCCGCAGGGACTTGCCCTACGCCCCATACCCCCCGTCCGCCACCAGCTCCGCCCCCGTGATGAAC
>NZ_SRIC01000326.1 GCF_004684775.1 Streptomyces sp. MZ04 | reverse complement strand
GCCCCCAGGAGCCCCTGTGACCGCCCCTCGCACACGCACCGCCGGTCTCGCCCTCACCCTGGCCGCATCGGCCTTCGCGCTCGCCGCCTGCGGCGCGGCCCCGGACACCGAGACCGTCGGCGCCGACGGCAAGAGCCTCGCCACCGCCGGTTCCGCGAAGGAGGCGGGCGGCATGGACGCGCTGGTCGCCGCGGCGAAGAAGGAGGGCACGCTCAACGCGATCGCCCTGCCGCGCGACTGGGCCAACTACGGGGCGATCATCGACGGCTTCAGTAAGAAGTACGGCATCAAGGTCGCCGTCGAGAACCCGGACGGCGCGAGCCAGGACGAGATCAACGCCGTGAAGACCCGCAAGGGGCAGGACCGCGCGCCCGACGTGCTCGACCTCGGCGGGGCGTTCGCGCAGGCCGCGGCGGCCCAGGGCATCACCGCGCCCTACCGGGTCGAGGCGTACGACAAGATCCCCGAGGGGCAGAAGGACGCCGAGGCCCGCTGGTTCAACGACTACGGCGGCTATGTCTCGATCGGCTGTGACGCCGAGCGCGTCAAGCACTGCCCGCAGACGTTCGCCGATCTCCTGAAGCCCGAGTACAAGGGCAAGGTCGCGCTCAACGGCAATCCCACCAAGTCGGGTTCGGCCTTCGCCGGGGTGTACGCGGCGGCGCTGGCCGACAAGGGGTCGTTCGACGACATCCAGCCCGGCCTCGACTTCTTCGCGAAGCTGAAGAAGAACGGCAACTTCAACCCCCGTGGAGTCCACCCCGGCGACCGTCGAGAAGGGCGAGACGCCGATCAGCATCGACTGGGACTACCTCAACGCGGGCTACGCCGACCAGTTCAAGGGCAAGGGCGTCGACTGGAAGGTCGCGGTCCCCTCGGACGGCGTCTACGCCCAGTACTACTCGCAGGCCATCAACAAGGACGCCCCGCACCCGGCGGCCGCCCGCCTCTGGCAGGAGTACCTCTACAGCGCCGAAGGCCAGAACCTCTGGCTGAAGGGGTACGCGCGCCCGGCCCTGATGACCGCCATGGAGCAGGACGGCACCCTGGACAAGCAGGCCGCAGCCAAGCTCCCCAAGGTCTCCGGCACCCCGAAGTTCCCCTCCGAGCAGCAGACCGACAAGGCCAAGCAGACCCTCTCCGAGGGCTGGGCCAAGGCGATCGGGGGCTGATCGGTGAGTCAAACTGAAGCGCCCCGTAAGGGGCGCGGGGAGCTGCGCGCCCAGCCACGACAGACCCGCAGCCGCACAGCAAGCCTCGCCGCCCTCCCCCTCCTCCTCTTCGTCACCCTCAGCTTCGGCATCCCCGCCATCGCCATGCTCGACGGCGCCCTCACCACAGGCGACTCCTACGGCCTCGGCAACCTCAGCGCCTCCGTACAAGGCGCCTACTGGACCGCACTCCTCGGCAGCGTCAAGCTGTCGGCCCTCACCGCGGCCGTCGGCTCGGTACTCGGACTGCTGCTCGCCCAGGCGGTAGTGACCTCCCGCAGCCGCGCGCTGCGGGAGGCCGTCCTCACCGCGTCCGGCGTGCTCGCCAACTTCGGCGGGGTGCCCCTCGCCTTCGCCTTCGTCGCCACGCTCGGCAACGCGGGCGTACTCACCACCAAGCTGGGCCTCGATCAGCACGGCTGGAATCTGTACAGCTTCTGGGGACTCGCCCTGACGTACCTCTACTTCCTGATCCCGCTGATGGTCCTGACCGTGGCGCCCGCGCTCGACGGGCTGCGTCCGCAGTGGCGGGAGGCGGCCCTCAGCTCCGGGGCGAGCGCCTGGCAGTACTGGCGGCACGTCGGCATCCCGGTCCTTCTGCCCACCCTGCTCGGCGGGTTCGTGCTGCTCTTCGGCAGCGCCTTCGCCTCGTACGCCACGGCCGCCGCGATGGTGGGCAGTTCGGTGCCGCTGGTGACGATGCAGATCGCCGACGCGCTGTCCGGCAACGTCCTCATCGGCCAGGAGAACGTGGCGCTCGCGCTCAGCCTCGACATGGTCGTGGTCGCGGCGCTGGTGATGGCCGTGCATCTGCCGCTGCAGCGAAGGAGCGCCCGATGGCTCGCCTGACCCCCTCGGCCCGCATGACCCACGCGGTCCACCCCGTACGCCCCTGGCGCGCGCTCGTCCCGCTCATCGCCGGGGCGTACTTCCTGGTGCCGCTGCTCGCCTCCGCGCTGTTCACCCTGGACGTGCCGGGGCAGGGTTTCACCCTCTCCTCGTACACCCGGATCTTCGCCGCCGAAGGCTTCACCACCAGCCTGCTGCTCTCGCTGGGCCTGGCCCTCGCGACGGTCGCGCTCGCGCTGCTCCTGACCGTGCCCGCCGCCGTCGCCGTGCGTCTCTCGGGCGACGGGCGGCTACGGGCCGTGCTCGAAGTGGTGACGACGCTGCCGCTGGTGGTGCCGCCGGTGGCGCTGGCCGCCGGGATCGGGACGGTCCTGAAGTGGGGGCCCGACCACCTCTCGCGGACGCCGCTCTACCAGACCTTCGTGGCCGTACAGAATCCGCGGTTCCCGTTCGTACTCGTCCTCGCGTACGCCGTGATGGCGCTGCCCTTCGTCTACCGCGCCCTGGACGCGGGCCTGCGCGCCGTCGACGTGCGCACGCTCGTCGAGGCCGCCCGTGACCTGGGCGCCTCCTGGCCGCGGGCGCTGCTCGGCGTGGTGCTGCCCAATCTGCGCACGGCCCTCCTGAACGCCTCGTTCCTCGGACTCGCCCTGGTCCTCGGCGAGTTCACCGTGGCGCAGCTGCTCGGCTTCCAGCCGTTCGCGGTGTGGATCGTGCAGGCATCGGGGTCCAACGCCCAGCTCTCGGTGGCGGTCTCGCTGCTCGGCCTGCTGCTCACCTGGGTGCTGCTGCTCGCCCTGACGGGGCTCGCCCGCAAGCGTCGTACCCATCGTCGTACGAAGAAGGAAGTCGGCTCATGACCACCGCTCCCCCGCGCACCACGGCTCCCGCGCGCACCGGCGCCGCCCTGCGGATCCGCGGGCTGCGGCGCGCCTTCGGCTCCGCCGTCGCCCTCGACGGGCTCGACCTGGATGTGGCGCCCGGTGAACTCCTCGCCCTGCTCGGCCCTTCCGGCTGCGGGAAGACCACCGCGCTCCGGGTCCTCGCGGGCTTCGAGCGGCCGGACGCGGGCGAGGTGCTGCTCGACGGCGACGACATCGTCCCGGTGCCGGCGAACCGGCGCGACACCGGCATGGTCTTCCAGTCGTACAGCCTCTTCCCGCATCTGAACGCTGCCGACAATGTCGCCTTCGGTCTGAAGATGCGCAGGACGGGTCCCGCCGAACGCCGGTCCCGTGCCGCCGAGTTGCTGGACCTGGTCGGTCTGCCCGACCACGGCTCGCGCTTCCCGCACCAGCTCTCCGGCGGCCAGCAGCAGCGCGTCGCGCTGGCCCGCGCGCTCGCCCTGCGGCCACGCCTGCTGCTCCTCGACGAGCCGCTCTCCGCGCTCGATGCCCAGGTCCGGGTGAACCTCCGCGAGGAGATCCGCCGCCTCCAGCTGGAGCTCGGCATCACGACGGTGTTCGTCACGCACGACCAGGAGGAGGCCCTGTCTTTGGCCGACCGGGTCGCGGTGATGCGCGCGGGGCGGCTCGAACAGTGCGCCGCCCCGGCCGAGTTGTACGACCGTCCGGCCACCGCCTTCGTGGCGGGGTTCGTCGGCACCATGAACCGTATTCCGGGGCGGGTGACGGGCGAGGGACAGGCCGAAGTCCTGGGCGCCCGGCTGCCGTTGGACGGCGGCGGCTCCGGTGCGGCGGCGCGCGACGCGGTGTTCCTGCTGCGGCCCGAGGCTCTCGACGTCCGTCCCGGTGACGACGGCCCGGACGTCATCACCGCGAGCTCCTTCCACGGGGCGAGCACCCGGCTGCTCATCCGCCTCGCCGACGGCACGGACGTCAAGGCCGATCTGCCCTCGCACGCCGTGTCGGCGCTCGGCGCCGGCACCCGGGTCACCGTGCGGCCGCAGGACCGGCCGGTCCTGGAGGCGGTGTGAGCGGCGAGCGGCTGAGCGCGGTCCTGTTCGACATGGACGGCACCCTCGTCGACACCGAGGAGGCCTGGGTGGAGACGGTCGAGAAGGTCGTCGCACGGTACGGGCACGCGCTGGTGGGTGAGGGGCGCCGCGCGGTGTTCGGGCGCGCGGTCGAGGACACGGCCGAGCTGCTGTACGAGACCGTCGGCGCCCCCCGCGAAAAGCTGGCCGCCGAGCTGGGTGCGGGCTTCGCCGCACGCGTGGCGGACGGAGCGGAACCCAGGCCCGGCGCCCTCCAACTCCTGGGCGAACTAAGGGAGTCGGGCATCCCGACGGCCCTGGTCTCGGCGTCGCCACGGGTCGTCGTGGACGGCGTCGCGGCCTCGCTCGGGCACCCCTTCGACGCGCTGTACGGCGCGGAGGACACCGCACGGACCAAGCCCGCGCCCGATCCGTATCTGGCGGCAGCGGCGGCGCTCGGCGCGGACCCGGCGCGCTGCGTCGCGGTCGAGGACACCGTGACGGGAGTGACGTCGGCGCGGGCCGCCGGGTGTGTGGTGCTCGCGGTGCCGTCGGTGGAAGCGATCTCGCCCGCGGGCGGCGTCACGGTGCTGGATACCCTGGAGGCGGCGGACGTGGCCCTGCTGCGTGCCCTGCTCGGCGACTGAGGCCGGGCGGGACCGCCCAGAAGCCCGGAAAGAACTGCCGAGATCGACCGAGGGGGTCCGTGTGCCCGGCGCATCGCCGCTCTACCGGAAGGTGGCCGCGGACCTGCGGACCGCCATCGCGGCGGGCGAGTACGGCTCGGGGGAGCGACTGCCCGCCGAGGACGAACTCGCCCGCCGCTACGGCGTGTCCAGAGGCACCGTCCGCCAGGCCCTCGCCGCGCTGCGCACCGACGGCCTGGTCACCTCGCGACGCGGCACCCGCCGGGTCGTGCTCGGCGGCGGCACCCGGCTGCAGAGCTTCGCCGAGCTGCGGTCCTTCACCCGCTGGGCGCGCTCGCTCGGCGAGGAGCCGGGCGGCAGAGTCGTCGCGCTCGACCCGGGGGACGCCACCGACGAGGAGGCGTCGCAGCTCCAACTCGACGAGGGCGCAAGGGTGTTCAGGGTTCGCCGGGTGCGCACCCTGTCGGGCACTCCGGTGATGGTGGAGCGCACGACCTACCCGGAGCACATCGGCGAGCTGGTCGCCGGGATGCCGCTGGACACCGTCTCGTACTCCGAACAACTGGAGCTGCACGGCGTCCTGTTCACCGACGCCCATCACACCATCGACCTCGCCGTCGCCGACGCGGACGACGCGGAGCTGCTCGGCTGCCGGGCCGGTGAGGCGCTGCTGCGGGAGCGGCGGCGCTCCACCGACCCGGCGGGGACGCCGGTCGAGTGGTCACAGGACCGGTATCTGCCGGGCACGGTGGCCTTCACGGTGCACAACTCGACGGCGACGAGCGCGCTCGGCCGACGGCTCAGCGAGCGGTGAGCTCAGCGGTCGGCGAGCTCAGCGGTCGGTGAGCTCAGCGGTCGGTGAGCTCAGCGGTCGGTGAGCAGTCCTTCGAGCAGCGGCCGGAAGTGGTCGAAGCCGGGGGTGTCCATGTCCGGGTCCTTGGCCTGCTCGTCCCAGCGCCGTACGGCGACGGCGTCCCGCGCCCCCGGCAGCGCCTCGAAGTCGCGTGCCTGCTCGGGCGTCATGGGCCCGCCCTGCACCCGCAGGGTGTGCACGGAGGCCTCCGAGAGCAGGTCGAAGTAGCCGGGTTCGGCGGTGCACAGATACCGCTTGGCGGCGACGTGCAGGCGGACAGGGCCGGTGACTCCCGGCCCGAACCACTGGTCGAGCCAGTCGGCCCCGGTGTGGCTGTGCCGGTTGTCGGTGCCGCCCTCCATCAGGTCGCGGCCCGTGACGGTGCCGTGGAAGTGCCCGATGTCGTGCAGGAGCGCGGCGGCGATCAGGTGCGGCGGCGCGCCCGCGGCCTCGGCGAGCGCACCGGCCTGGAGCATGTGCTCGGCCTGGGTGACGGCCTCGCCCAGGTACTCGGCACTGCCCTCGCCCTCGAAGAGTTCGGCGAGCCGGTCGACGGGGCTCATCGGCCGGCCTCCGTCTCGACGGACGAGCGGCGCAGGACCGCGAGGGTCGAAGCGAGGCTGTCGAGGTCGGCGTAGGTCCCCTGGAGGTGCCGGTCGCCGGACTCCTCGAAGGCCGTACGGGCGTGCAGCAGGCGGGTGTTGTCGAAGATGACGCAGTCTCCGGGCGCGAGCCGGAAGTCCAGCTGCAGCTCGGGCCGCAGCAGCAGCTCGCCGAAGCGGCGGTAGGCGCCGTAGAAGGCGTCGAGTTCCTCGGCGGGGGCGTGCAGGGTGCCGATGGAACGGTTGTTGAAGCGGATCTCGCGGATCCTGCCGAGCGGGTCGACGTCGATCAGCGGCCGCTCGGCCCGCAGTTCGGTCCGCGCGTCACGGAAGGCGAAGGGCACGGGCGTGCGGGTCAGGACCGCGAAGTCCTCCGGCGACTCCTCGCGCAGCAGTGCCGCCGCGTAGAAGCCGTCGACGAGCCCGGAGTCGCCGCCGACCGCCGCGTTGGCCAGGCAGTGCAGGAGCTGGAGGGTGGGGACCGGGTCGCGGTAGGGGTTGTCGGTGTGCGGGGTGATGCGGGCGCCGGTGAAGGCGAGGTTGTTCGGGTCGGCCTCGACGCGGACCTCGAAAAGCTCTCCGTAGTTCGTCTCGCGTACGAATCCGAAGGTCCGTGCCACGTCGAGGACTTGCCGGTCCTCGCGGGGCACCCCGCGCAGCAGGACGAAGCCGAGCCGGAGCACCTGCTCCAGGGCTCGGGCGCGGACCGCGGGCTCGGTGCTGTACGCCGCCCAGTCCGCCTCGGGGATCCCGACGCCCCGCAGCCGGCCGGCCGCCCACAGCTCCTTGCCGGCCTCGGTGCGTCCGTCGCCGCCGTCCCGCGCACCGGCGCCGGCACCGGGGCGGTGGGCGGTCAGCCAGGCCTCGGGGTAGACGGAGCGGTGGCCGTCGGGGGCCCAGGTGATCTCGCGGGCGGGGGCGCCGTCCGGGGTGCGGACGTCCCGCTCGGCTTCGATGCCGAGGCCGGCGGGCAGCTCGGTGATCTGGAAGAGCTTCTGGCCGTTGCGGGGGTTCCTGCAGCGCTCGCAGGGGCAGTTGTCGCGCAGCCAGAGGGCGGGCGGGGGTTCGTTCGGTGATACGGGCGAAAGAGTGGGCGCGGTCATCGGTGGGTCTCCTGCCGGTCGCGGCTCATCGAGTGCGGACTCAAAGTTGTATAGCCAACTTCTGGGCGGCTGAAGCCTGACAGTCAGGGATGAAGCCCCGGTTACGAAGGCATGGACGACGCCCCTTCACACCCCGCTCAACCTATTTCGAAAAGAAATACATCCCGGCCCTTCCCCCCACCCTTTCCCTCATGGCAAGGTCACCCCGAGGCCGCCAACGCGCCCGCAATGTCGCGGATGCGCACTGTCCCGTGGGAGCTCAGCCATGCCCCAGCAGACCCAGCAACCCCACCAGGCACCGCCCTCGCTTCTGGAGAAGGCCGCCCTCGTCCTCGGCGCCTTCGACGGCCCCGAGCCCCGGCTCTCGCTCACCGATGTGGTCCGCCGCTCGGGGATCCCGCGCTCCTCCGCCCACCGCATCCTCGATCAGCTGGTCCAGCTGCGCTGGCTGGACCGCGAGGGCCGGGACTACCGCATGGGCATGCGCATGCTGGAGCTCGGCGCGCTCGCCGCCCATCACAACCGGCTGCGCCGCGCCGCGCTGCCCCACCTGCACTCCCTGCACGAGTCGACCGGGCACCTGGTCCACCTCTCCGTGCTCGACGGCCCCGAGGTCGTCTTCCTGGAGCGGATAGGCGGCCTGGACGACACCTCCGTACCGTCCCGCGTCGGCGGCCGGATGCCCGCCCACTGCACGGCGTCGGGCAAGGCGATCCTCGCCTTCAGCGAGCCCGCGGCGGCCGAGCAGGTCATCGCCCGCGGACTGCGCCCGCGCACCCCGCGCTCGCTCGTCCACCCCATCGCCCTGCGCACCGAGCTCGCGGCGGCACGCGACCGGGGGTTCGCGTACGACCGCGAGGAGAGTGTGCGGGGCGTGGCCTGCGTGGCGGCGCCGCTGCGGGGCGCGGGCCGCGCGGTGGCCGCGATCTCCTTGTCCGGCAAGGGACTTCACCGGGACCTCGACCGCTTCGCACCCGCCGTACTGGCCTGCGCCCGCACCGTCTGGCGCGAGCTGTACGGCCCCGGGCGCGCCCGCCGCGCCGCCTCCGCACCGCCCCCCAGCCGCCGCCAAGACCTCTCCGAGCAGGCCATGGACAACATGATGGGCTGGCTGCGCACCAGCGAATGGATGTGACTTCAGTTGCTTCACCTGGGCGTCGCTGAGTGGCCGCGCTCGGGTAGCCCTGGGCGCGGGTGGCGATATCGCAGGCCCCGACCGGCACCGCAAGCCGCGCACGCACTGCGTCAATCGCCTGCGCCAGCTCCTGAAGGTGGGCGGTCTGGGCGCGGCGGGCCAGCGCCCACTGATCGTTGCTGCCCCTGGTGATGGTCCCCGCCCACCGCGACGACGAGTGCGCGGTCAACTCCCGCTTGCGCCGCGCGAAATCCTCCCGCCCGTGATCCTTCCCCGCAACCCCGACACCGAACGCACCGCCGCCGCCGCCACTACCCCAC
>NZ_SRIC01000325.1 GCF_004684775.1 Streptomyces sp. MZ04 | reverse complement strand
ATGAGCGTCTCGTGGGCTCGGAGATGTGTCTAAGAGACAGTTGTGGGGTCGTTCGGGCTCCGTGGGGACGGGCTGGAGCTGTGCTGTTGTCTCGTGTCCGACCGGGAGCGCCCCGCGTCGGACGTGGTCATCCGAGGTGTGAGCGCGCCGCCGTGGCCAGCGCGTCGGCGAGGCGGTCGAGGATCGCGGCCGCCTGCTCGTCCGTGATGGTGAGAGGAGGGAGGAGGCGTACGACGCTGGAGTGCCGACCGCCCAGTTCGACGATGAGGCCGCGGCGCAGGCATTCCCGCTGTACGGCGGCGGCCAGTTCGGGGGCTGGGGGCAGCGGCAGCAGCGCTGAGCGGTCCGTCGCCGCCTCCGGGGCCGCCTCCGGGTCCAGGGCCGGGGCCGGGTTCGCCATCGCATCCGCCCCCGCCTCCGCGCCAAGTCGCCCCGCGTCGGGCCGGTGTTCGTTCGGGACAGTGATCGGGGCAGCGGTCGGGGCAGCGGTCGGGTCCACCAACTCGACTCCGATCATCAGGCCTCTGCCGCGGACGTCGCCGACGCAGGGGTGTTCGTGGCCCAGGGACCGCAGTTGGGCGAGCATGCGGGTGCCGAGGGTGGCGGCACGTTCGTCGAGGCGGTTCTCTCGGACGTACGCCAATGTGGCCGCGCCGGCCGCCATGGCGAGCTGATTGCCGCGGAAGGTGCCCGCGTGAGCGCCGGGCGGCCAGACGTCGAGGTCGTCGCGGTAGACCACGACGGCCAGCGGCAGGCTGCCGCCGATGGCCTTGGACAGGACCATCACGTCGGGGACGATGCCGCTGCGCTCGACCGCCCAGAAGGTGCCGGTGCGCCCGACGCCCGTCTGGACCTCGTCCGCGATGAGCGGGATGGAGCGCGCGGCGGTGATCTCGCGCATCCGGCGCAGCCACGCGTCAGGGGCGGGGATCACTCCGCCCTCGCCCTGCACCGGCTCGAGGATCATCCCGGCCGGTGCCGGCACGCCCGACTTGGTGTCGTCGAGGAGGCTCTCGGTCCAGCGGGCCGCGAGGTCGGCCCCGCGTGCCCCGCCGATCCTGAACGGGCAGCGGTAGTCCTGCGGATAGGGCAGCCGCGCGACCCGTACGTCCGATGCGCCGCCGGATGCTTCGAGCGCCCCCGCCGTCATCCCGTGGTAGGCACCGGTGAAGGCGAGCATGCCGCCGCGGCCGGTCGCCGTACGCACGAGTTTGAGCGCTGCCTCCACCGCGTCCGTGCCGGCGGGGCCGCAGAACTGGATGCGCGCACGGTCCGCGAGCCCGCGGGGAAGTGTGCGGAACAGCTCCGTGGTGAAGGCGTCCTTGACCGGTGTGGCCAGGTCGAGGACGTGCAGGGGCGCCCCCGAGTCGAGGACCTTTCTGATCGCCTCGAGCACCACCGGATGGTTGTGGCCGAGGGCCAGCGTCCCCGCTCCCGAGAGGCAGTCGAGATAGCGCTGTCCGTCGGCGCCCTCGATCGTGAGACCGCGTGCCCGTACGGGCACGATCGGCAGGGCGCGCGCATAGGTGCGCGCCGCCGACTCGCGCGCCGACTGGCGTCGCAGGATCCCCTCGTGTGCGGCGGAGTGCGCCGCTGAGCGCCCCACGGACGGTGCCGCGGAAACCGCCGCGGGCGCAGGCTCGGTCACGGCCACGACTGTTGGTCCTCCCGCTGGGAATGCGCACGTCCCACTCGGTCTGGGCTTGTGCGCCGACGAGTTGGCAGGGGAGTTGAACGCATGCCGCGAGTCCCCCGTACGTACCAACGACGGGGGATGCGGGGGATCACGGGTAATCGGAAGATCCTTGCCGTGACGAAACCGTTGCCGTCCCGTCGGCAGTCCCCTACGGCACCGGCATAGTGTGGGGGGCCGTTCACCGGCAACAGGGTGTGCAGCGCCGGGTCATTCGGTGCGGAACGCGCCAAATGACGCACGGTGTCCGGCAAGTGGAACGATCTCGAAGCCCAGGGGGAATCTCTCTATGCGACCCATACGCCCGCTCAATACCGCCCGTCGTGGGAGGAGCGCGCGCGGCAGAACCTCCCCTGTGGCGGCCGCTGTCGCGATCGGCGCCGCGCTCGTTCTCACGGCGACGGCCTGTGGCCCGAGCGCGGACAACGCGGGCGACGAACCGTCCGCGTCCCAGCCCGCCGATGACGGCAACGAAGGCAACGACGACGGCAAGGTCCAGATCCCGGACGACATCCAGGACCGGCTCAAGGAGCACGGCATCGACCTGGACAAGTGGAAGGACGGGGCCTGGAAGAACTGGGACAAGGACGACTGGCTGCGCGAGGCCGGCGACTACGTCAACCCGATCATCGACGGTCTGTGGGACCCGGACCGGATGCGGGACGCCGACAAGAACCCGGACCGGGGCGTCGACGACAACGACATCTCCGGCGACCAGGGCGTGACCGACCCGACGCCCGAGCCGGTGGACGCGGCGGCCGTGAAGACGCCGTACCACGACGCCGTTCCCGAGTCGGGCAAGCTCTTCTTCGACGGCCCCGAGGGCTCGATGGTCTGCTCCGCCACCGTCGTGAAGGACCCCGCCCACCCGGGCAAGTCCAACATGGTGTGGACCGCGGGCCACTGTGTGCACGCCGGCGCGAAGGGCGGCTGGTACCGCAACATCGCCTTCGTGCCCTCGTACAACAACAGCGGCAAGTCGGTCGAAGAGCTGCAGAACGCCCCCAAGGAAGAAGTCGCGCCGTACGGCGTCTGGTGGGGTGACTGGGCGCAGACCTCCGACCAGTGGATCGAGCAGGGCGGCCCGACGGGCGGCACGGGTGCGCCGTACGACTTCGCGGTCATCCACGTGACGCCCGAGAAGGGCAACGAGGGCAAGTCCCTCGAGGAGCAGGTCGGTTCGGCGCTTCCGGTGGACTTCAACGCCCCGGCCGTGCCCCAGATCTCCAAGATCACGGCGACCGGCTACCCGGCCGCACCGCCGTTCGACGGCCAGAAGGCGTTCCAGTGCGCCGACAAGCCGGGCCGGCTCTCGATCAGCAAGCCCGACCCGACGATGTACCGCATCGGCTGCACGATGACCGGCGGTTCGTCCGGTGGCGGCTGGGTCGCCGCGGGCTCGGACGGCAAGCCGGCCCTGGTGTCCAACACCTCCATCGGTCCGGTGACGGCAGGCTGGCTGGCCGGTCCGCGCCTGGGCAAGGAGGCCAAGGGCATCTACGGCGCGGTCAGCAAGAAGTTCGCCGACCAGTAGTTCGCGCGAAGGACGCGCGGCCGACAACCGTAGGTCGTCGGCCGCGCGTCCCAGGTCGCCTGGCGTACGCGGGCGCACGGCGTCGGGGTTGCCGGAAACCTTCACGACCCCGCCTGCGTTCGTCCTCAATCGCCCAGGCATAGTGGGGTGTTGCGTCGGCGTGGGGCTCCCGGAGCAGCCACGCCCGCATGTGACACGTACATGGCAATTACACGCTCTATTCGGGGGTTTACAACAGCATGCGTTCCACTCGTGCGCCCTTCGCGCGCAGTCGCGGGCGGCGTCTCGCACTCGCCGCCACCGGGCTCGCCGCGACTCTGGCGCTCACCGCCACGGCCTGCGGCCCCAGCGACGACAAGGCCAGTGACAAGGCCGATTCCGGCGCCTCGCAGGGCGCCGACAAGGGTTCCGACACCGGCTCCGAGGCCCAGCTGCCCGGCGACATCGCCGACCGGCTCAAGGAGCACGGCATCGACCCGGACAAGTGGAAGGACGGGGCCTGGAAGAACTGGGCCAAGGAGGACTGGCTGCGCGAGGCCAAGGACTTCGTCAACCCGGTCATCGACGGGCTGTGGAAGCCCGAGCGCATGACGAAGGCCAAGGACCCGAACAAGACGATCGCCGCGAAGGACGCCGCCGCCGACCAGGGCACGACGGACCCCGAGCCGTCTCCGGTCAAGGCCAAGCGCGAGAAGACGCCGTACACCGAGAACGCCGCCCCGGTCGGCAAGATCTTCTTCGACTCCCCCGAGGGCTCGATGGTCTGCTCCGGCACCGTCGTGAAGGACCCCCGTAACCCGGGCAAGTCCAACCTCGTGTGGACCGCGGGCCACTGCGTGCACGCCGGTTCCGCCGGTGGCTGGTACCGCAACATCACCTTCGTGCCCGCGTACAACGACCTGGGCAAGTCCGAGGCCGAGCTGCAGAACGCCGCTCCGCAGGAGATCGCCCCCTACGGCCAGTACTGGGCCGACTGGGTCTCGACGTCCGCCGAGTGGATCGACGAGGGTGCCGCTTCGGGCGGTGCCGGTGCGCCGTACGACTACGCCGTGATGCACGTGAAGCCGGAGCAGGGCTCCAAGTCCCTGGAGGAGACGGTCGGTGCCGCGCTGGACGTCGACTTCTCGACTCCGTCGGCGCCGAGCGTGAGCTCGATGGGCGCCTGGGGCTACCCCGCCGCCCCGCCGTACGACGGCCAGATCATGCACAAGTGCATCGACAAGCCGGGCCGTCTCTCGCTGACCGCGGCCCAGCCGACGATGTACCGCATCGGCTGCACCATGACCGGCGGTTCGTCCGGTGGCGGTTGGTTCCGGATGGTGGGCGACAAGATGAAGCTGGTGTCGAACACCTCGATCGGCCCGGCCGAGAACACCTGGCTGGCCGGACCGCAGCTGGGCAAGGGTGCCCAGCAGGTCTACGACATGATGAGCAAGAAGTACGGCTCCAAGTAGCCGCACCTCGCGCGTCGAACCGTCGAACCTGACATGGCGAAGGCCCGCCCCCTACGAAAGGGGGCGGGCCTTCGCCATGTCAACCGATGCGTGAACCGCGCCTGCCAGAGCCCGCGTTCAGCTCGCGACCGGAACGTACGGCGTGAGATCCGCCGCCAGTTCCTCGTGCACCCGCGCCTTGAGCAGCGTGCCCTCGGCGGTGTGCTCCTCGGAGAGCACCTCGCCCTCGGCGTGCGCCCGCGAGATGAGCTGACCCTGCGTGTACGGCACGAGGGCCTCGATCTCGACCTCGGGCCGCGGCAGTTCGTCGTCGATCAGCGCGAGCAGCTCGTCGATACCGGCGCCCGTACGCGCGGACACCGCGATCGCGTGCTTCTCGTTGCGCAGCAGCCGCTGGAGCACCAGTGGATCGGCCGCGTCCGCCTTGTTGACGATCACGATCTCGGGTACGTCGGTCGCACCCACGTCGCGGATCACCTCGCGCACGGCGGCCAGCTGCTCCTCCGGCACCGGGTGCGAACCGTCCACCACGTGCAGGATCAGGTCGGACTCGCCGACCTCCTCCATCGTGGAGCGGAACGCCTCGACGAGGTGGTGCGGCAGATGCCGGACGAAGCCGACGGTGTCGGCCAGGGTGTAGATCCGGCCGGTCGGCGTCTCGGCCCGGCGCACGGTCGGGTCGAGGGTGGCGAACAGCGCGTTCTCCACCAGGACGCCCGCGCCCGTGAGGCGGTTGAGCAGGGACGACTTGCCCGCGTTCGTGTAACCGGCGATCGCGACCGAAGGCACCTTGTTGCGCTTGCGCTCCTGGCGCTTGATGTCGCGGCCCGTCTTCATCTCCGCGATCTCCCGGCGCATCTTCGCCATCTTCTCGCGGATCCGACGGCGGTCCGTCTCGATCTTGGTCTCACCGGGACCACGGGTCGCCATGCCGCCGCCACCGCTGGATCCGCCGCCGCCCATCTGACGGGAGAGCGACTGACCCCAGCCGCGCAGGCGCGGGAGCATGTACTGCATCTGGGCAAGGGCGACCTGCGCCTTGCCCTCTCGGGACTTGGCGTGCTGCGCGAAGATGTCGAGGATCAGGGCGGTCCTGTCGACCACCTTGACCTTGACGACGTCTTCGAGGTGGATCAGCTGGCCGGGGCTCAGCTCACCGTCACACACCACGGTGTCGGCCCCGGTCTCGAGGACGATGTCGCGCAGCTCCTGGGCCTTGCCGGATCCGATGTACGTCGCCGGGTCGGGCTTGTCGCGGCGCTGGATGAGTCCGTCGAGCACGAGCGCGCCCGCGGTCTCCGCGAGGGCGGCGAGCTCGGCGACCGAGTTCTCCGCGTCCTGCACGGTGCCCGAGGTCCACACACCGACGAGCACCACACGCTCCAGGCGGAGCTGTCGGTACTCGACCTCGGTGACGTCCTCGAGCTCGGTGGAGAGGCCCGCGACGCGGCGCAGAGCCGCGCGCTCGGAGCGGTCGAGCTGCTCGCCGTCCCGCTCTCCGTCGATCTCGTGGCTCCAGGCGACGTCCTCTTCCATCAGGGCATCGGCCCGAAGACCTTCGGGGTAGTTCTGCGCGAGGCTCTGCGCGTCCTGGGAAGGGGAAGAAGAGGAGGTCATTGGATCCTTTGCGTCGATGGGATTTCGTCATAGTCGTCAACGCTCGGGGCCGTCCCGGGATTCCCCGGGCCGACCCGGGCCGACCCTGAGATTCCCCCGAAGGGTTCTCCCGGACCGGCCGCGACGCCGACCAGCAGATGGTTGCACGGAACGGCCCGTCTCGTCACATGGGTTATTTCCCGGCGGGAGCGGGCTTACGCCAGTCCGGATGTCCGGGCATCGGCGGCGTCTTCGCGCCGTACAGCCAGGCCTCGAAGAATCCGCCCAGGTCGCGCCCCGCGGTCTCGGATGCGAGGCGCACGAAGTCCGCGGTGGCCGCGTTCCCGTCCTGGTAGGTGCGCACCCACTCCCGCTCGAGCCGGTCGAAGGCGTCCCGCCCGATCTCCTGCCGCAGCGCGTAGAGGACCAGGGCGCTGCCGTCGTACACGACCGGACGGAAGATGCTGATCTTCTGCCCCGGCGCGGGCTTCTTCGGGGCGGCGGGCGGCCCGCCCGCGGCACGCCAGACGTCCGACTGCCGGTAGGCCTCGCGCATCCGCTTCTTGAGCGACTTCCCCGACTTCCCCGACTTCTCCTCGGCGAAGAGTGCCTCGTACCAGGTGGCGTGGCCTTCGTTGAGCCACAGATCGGACCAGGACCGCGGGCTCACACTGTCGCCGAACCACTGGTGCGCCAGCTCATGGACCATGATCGAGTCCACGTACCACTCGGGGAACCCGGGCCGCGTGAACAGGTCTCTCTCGAAGAGAGAGAGTGTCTGTGTCTCCAGTTCGAAGCCGGTCTGCGCCCCGGCGATCAGCACGCCGTACGTCTCGAAGGGGTAGCGGCCGACCTTCTCCTCCATCCAGCCGATCTGGTCCGGCGTCTTCTTCAGCCAGCGCTCCATCTTCTGCCGGTCCTTGGTGGGCACCACATCGCGTACGGGGAGACCGTGCGGCCCGGAGCGGTGCACTACGGAGGAACGGCCGATGGACACCTGGGCCAGTTCGGTCGCCATCGGGTGGTGGGAGCGGTAGGCCCAGGTGGTGCTGCCCGCGTTCCGTGTCTGCCCCAGGGGGAGGCCGTTCGCGACGGCGGTGAGCCCCTTGGGGGCCGTCACACGGAACGTGAAGCGCGCCTTGTCCGCGGGGTGGTCGTTGCACGGGAACACCAGGTGCCCGACGTCGGCCTGGTTGGCCATGGCGAGCCCGTCGTCCGTGCGCACCCAGCCGCCTTCCGCATTCTTCCCAGGGGTGGGATCGCTGGTGTGGCGGACGGTGATCCGCATCCGATCGCCCTGGCCGAGCGGCCGCTGCGGCGTCACGACCAGGTCCTCACCGGTGGAGTCGAAACGGGCGGGGGCGCCGTTGACGGCGACGGAGCGGACCTTGCCGTGCGCGAAGTCGAGGTTGACCCGCTCCAGCGGGGACGTCACGCGGGCGTCGATCACCGTCACGGCGTCGAGCGGCTTCTTGTTGTCGCCGTGATAGGCGAAGGAGATGTCGTACGACGCGACGTCGTATCCGGGGTTCCCCAGATGCGGGAAGAGCCGGTCGCCGATGCCGAGCGGAGTGGCCGGTGACGGCGCGCTCGCGGCGAGCAGGGTGGCGGAGGTGGCCGCGGCCAGGAGCGCGGCCGCGATGCGGAGGGTCTTCGGCCGTGCGGCCTTGACCCGGGGGGTGAGCAGCATGAACCACCGCTATCAGCGCGGGCCTTCGACATCGGTGTCGGCGCGCGCCATGCCACCCGAACGAGTCTCGGATGCCTCCCCGGCGGCCCGTGGACAGACGCCGGTTGACGTCTGCCGACCGCTACGAAGTGGCCGCCGCCGGATGCTGCGCACGGCTCACGTCGTACACGCCGGGCACCGCGCGCATCGCCCGCATCAGGCCCGGCAGGTGGGCCGCGTCCGGGAGTTGCAGCGTGTACGTGTGGCGCACGCGCTGCTGGCTCGGCGGCTCGACCGTCGCCGACATGATCTCGACGCCCTCCAGGGCGATGGCTTCGGTGAGGTCGGCCAGCAGATGCGCCCGCCCGAACGACTCGGCGGTCAGCGTGACCCGGCACCCCGCGCTGTCCCCCCAGCGCACTCCGACCTCCGCGCGCCCCACTTCCTTCATGCGCGCGACCGCTGGGCACTCGACGCGGTGCACGGTCACGACACCGCCGCGCACCGCGAAGGCGGTCACCTCGTCGGGCGGTACGGGCGTACAGCAGCCCGCGAGGCGGACGCTCGCGCCCTCCCGGTCCACGACGGCGTTCGCCGCGGCGGGGCGCGGGAAGTCGGCGGGCTGCTGCGGGGGCGCGGGCGCCGGCTGCTCCGGGGGCGTGGCCTGGGG
>NZ_SRIC01000324.1 GCF_004684775.1 Streptomyces sp. MZ04 | reverse complement strand
GGGGAGTGACGCGTCATATTGCGTGCGCGGGGGCGGGTTCAGTATTTGGGGCCTACGTGGGTGTCCATGAGGGCTACGGAGGCTTTGCGGGCGATGGAGATGGTGTCGGCGGCACGGCTTTGGTGCAGGGACTTCCACTCGACGCCCAGGCGATCGAGGGTGTCCGTGAAGAGGCGGATGATGTCGGTCGACGTATTCGTGAAGAAGTACCGGGGGTACTCGTAGCGCTTGCGCTCACCGCCGACTAGGCGGGTCGTCCAGTTGGTGATGCGGCAGCCGTCGGAGTGGATGAGGCCGCGGATGAACTCCCAGGGGTGGGAGTCGACGATCTCCTGTTGCCAGGGTTCGAGGGCGATGGTGCGGTTGTGTTTCTTTCCGGGGCCGTGCTGGGGGAAGAGGCAAGGCCAGTGTTTGCTCCAGGAGGTGACGTACTGACAGCCCTCACTCTGTACGCGGCAGACCTTGTTGTCCGGGCGTGCGGCGCGCACGGCATCGGCACAGGCGTCTATGAGGCCGGGCCAGTCGTCGGCGCATGCAATCCGCAGAGAGGAGACGCCTCGCCGTTGGATGCTGATGCAGCCGTCTCCGAGGTAGAGGCCCAGTAGGTACGAGTAGGCGGCTGGGTCCTCTGGCTCACCTGGAGTATCGCGGCACCTTGGGCACGGTGCCGCTCGGTCCCAGCCGAGCGGGTCGATGCGGGATTGCCAAGACCGGATCGCCGCCCTGGAGACGCCGGTCTCCTTGCTTACGGAGTTCAGGCTGCGGCCCTGAGCGACCAGAGCGAGTGCCCGTTTGCGTGTGCCCATGTCGTACATGTGAGGCACTCTGCTCGACGGAGAGGATCGGCATACAGCAAAAAGTGGATGTTCACGAGAACGGGAACATCCACTTACCGGTGACGGCCTTGGAATTGAAGGAAAAGTGCCCCGGGTCGGACTCGAACCGACACTGTATGGGTTTTGAATCCATCGTCTGCTGCCAATTGGACTACCGGGGCCCAGTGAATCGAAGGCTAACCTCGACCCGCTGCCCGACCACCATACCGCAGCTAGGTAGGCTCTTGGGAGCTGCACCCAGCCCGAACTAGGAGCCCCCGTGACTTCCCCCGAGTCGCCCCAGCCCGTAGCCGATGACGACGACAAGTCGCACGTGCCTCCGCTGACGACCCGTGTCGTCATCGCCGAGGACGAGGCTCTTATCCGGCTCGACCTCAAGGAAATGCTCGAGGAAGAGGGTTACACCGTCGTCGGCGAGGCCGGAGACGGCCAGAAAGCCGTCGAGCTGGCCCGGGAGCACAAGCCCGACCTGGTGATCCTGGACGTGAAGATGCCGGTGCTCGACGGCATCTCGGCGGCCGAGAAGATCGCCGAGGAGTCCATCGCCCCGGTCCTCATGCTCACCGCCTTCTCGCAGCGCGACCTCGTCGAGCGGGCCAGGGACGCGGGCGCGATGGCGTATCTCGTGAAGCCGTTCAGCAAGACCGACGTCGTCCCGGCGATCGAGATGGCCGTCTCGCGCTTCACGGAGCTGAAGACGCTGGAGAAGGAGGTCGCCGACCTCACCCTGCGTCTGGAGACCCGGAAGCTGGTGGATCGCGCGAAGTCGATCCTGCAGACCGAGTACGGCCTCACCGAGCCCGCCGCGTTCCGGTGGATCCAGAAGACGTCGATGGACCGCCGTCTTTCCATGCAGCAGGTCGCGGAGGCCGTCATCGAGGACGCCGAGGAGAAGAAGGCGTCCAAGGGGCAGTAGCCCCCGCCCAGCCCTTCATATGCCTACGAAGAAGGCCCGCACCCCGAAGCCGGGGTGCGGGCCTTCTTCGTACGCGAGGTGCTGCTCAGTCCTCGCCGAGGTACGCCTTGCGCACGGACTCGTCGTGCAGCAGGTCGTTCCCCGTGCCGGACAGGACGATCTTGCCGACTTCCATGACATGGCCGTGATCGGCGAGGGAGAGCGCCGCCTGGGCGTTCTGCTCGACGAGCAGGATGGTCGTGCCCTGGGACTTGAGCTCGGAGATCGTGGCCATGATCCGCTGCATCATGATCGGCGAAAGGCCCATGGAGGGTTCGTCGAGCATGAGCAGTTTCGGCTGGGACATCAGGGCGCGTCCCATGGCGAGCATTTGCTGCTCGCCGCCGGAGAGGGTGCCCGCGGCCTGCTTGCTGCGTTCGCCGAGAATGGGGAAGAGTTCGTAGGCGCGTTTGATGTCCTTTTCGATGCCCGCTTTGTCGCTGCGGAGATATGCGCCGAGCCGGAGATTGTTCTCGATGGTCATGCGCGGAAAGATGTGTCGCCCCTCGGGGGAGTGGGCGAGTCCGAGCGCGACGATCTGGTCGGCGCGGTATTTCCGCAGTGGTTTTCCGTTGAATCGGATGGTGCCGCCGACCGGCTTGAGGAGGCCGGAGAGCGTGCGCAGGGTGGTGGTCTTTCCCGCGCCGTTGGTGCCGATCAGGGTGACGACCTCGCCGGCTTCGACCTTGAAAGAGATGCCTTTGACGGCTTCGATCTTGCCGTAGGCGACTTTGAGGTCTTCGACTTCGAGCAGTGTGGTCATCAGTGGTTCTCCTCGTCGCCCGAGCCGCCGGTCTCGGTGCTGCCGGGGTCTCCTTCGAAGGGCTCGCCCAGGTAGGCGGCGATGACGCGGTCGTCCTGTTGGACGGTCTCGCTGTCACCTTCGACGAGTTTTTCGCCCTGGACGAGTACGGCGACGCGGTCGCACAGGTTGAAGATGAAGCGCATGTCGTGCTCGATGACGAGGACGGCGATGCCCATGTCCCGGATGGCGAGGACGAGTTCCTCGGTGGCGCGGGTCTCCTGCGGGTTCATGCCGGCGGTCGGTTCGTCGAGGAGGAGCAGGCCCGGCTCGCTGGCGAGCGCGCGGGCGATCTCCAGCTTGCGCTGTTCGCCGTAGGGCAGGTTGCGTGAGAGGTGCTCGGCCTTGTCGGCGAGGCCGACGAATTCCAGGAGTTCCATGGCGCGGGCTTTGGAGGCGGCTTCGGCCTTGTGGAAGCCGGGGCCGCGCAGGAGGGCCGACCAGAGGCCTTCCTTGGTACGGGTGTGGCGGCCGACGAGGACGTTCTCCAGGACCGTCATGTTGGCGAAGAGTCGGATGTTTTGGAAGGTGCGGGCCACGCCGGCCGCGGTGACCTTGAAGGACTTGCTGGGCAGGACCTTGCCTTTGTACCGGACTTCGCCCTCGCTGGGGATGTAGAGGCCGGTGAGGCAGTTGAAGAAGGTGGTCTTGCCCGCGCCGTTGGGGCCGATGAGGCCGACGATCTCGCCGCTGTTGACCTGGAGGTCGACGGAGCGTACGGCGGTGAGGCCGCCGAAGCGCATGGTGACGCCGCGAGCGTCCAGGACGGTCTCGCCGGCCGGCGAAGCGGCGGCGTTGTCCTTGTTGGTGGTGGTGTCGGTGGTCATGGCTCAGGCCCCTGTCTTGCTGAGGACTGTGGGAGGGGGCGTGTCGCCGGGGGCCAGTTCGGCCTGGTGGAACTCGAGCTGGCGGCGGCGGTTGGGGATCAGGCCCTCGGGGCGGAAGCGCATGAGGAGCGCGAGCGCGAGGCCGAAGGCGAAGAGCTGGTAGTCGCCGAGGAACGACAGCTTGCTCGGGATCAGGTAGAGCAGCGCCGCGCCGACGAGCGGTCCGCTGATGGTGCCCATGCCGCCGAGGACGACGGCGGCGAGCAGGAATGCGGAGTTCGGCGGGACCGTGTTGGCGAATTGGTACTGCTCGGGGGTGACGGTGTAGGTGACGTGCGCCTGCACTGTTCCCGCGAGTCCTGCGAGCGAGGCGCCGAGGGCGAAGGCGATCAGCTTCACGCGGAAGCCGTTGATGCCCATGGCGAGCGCCGCGGTCTCGTCCTCGCGGATGGCGACCCAGGCGCGGCCGATCCGGGAGTCGCCGCTGCGCCGGAAGACGAGGACGACGACGAGGGTGATGAGCAGCATCAGGAAGAAGTAGTTTGCGAAGCGGCCGATGGTGAAGCCGCCGAAGGTGTGCTCGATGCCGAGGTCGAAGCCGAGGATCTTGAGGTTCGGGATCGAGGAGATGCCGTTGGACCCGTTGGTGATGTCGGGGCCCGATGTGCCGTCGGAGTTCATGGCGACGAGCCGGAAGATCTCACCGAAGCCGAGCGTCACGATGGCGAGGTAGTCGCCGCGCAGCCGCAGTGTCGGGGCGCCGATGAGCACACCGAAGACCAGTGATGCGCCTGCGCCGACGAGGATGGCTCCCCAGAACGGGAGGTGCACGTCGAAGGGCGACGAGGGCGATCCCGACACCATGGATGCGGCGTACGCGCCGACGCCGAGGAAGGCGACGTATCCGAGGTCGAGGAGTCCCGCGAGGCCGACGACGATGTTCAGGCCGAGGGCCACGGTCGCGAAGATCAGGATGTAGACGCCGATGGTGGCGTATTGGTCGTCGCTCTGGGTGAAGGGGAAGGCCGCTGCGGCGGCGAACGCTCCGGCGAGTGTGACGTTGCGGTGTCGCCCGGTGTAGGTGGAGATCTGGGCGACGAGCCCCGCCTTGGAGAGTGCGGCGAAGCCGAATCCGACGGTGACGAGGAAGCCGATGAAGAGCTCGTCGTACTCGGTTCCGATGCCGTAGGTGAAGACCAGCAGGCCGACGGCGAGCGCCGCGATGATGATCAGGATCTCGACGTACGACGGGAGTTTGCGCGGCGTGGGGGGCGCTTCGGCGGCGAAGGCGCCCTTGAAGACGGTCGTCGCGTTGCGCATGCGGTGCTTGAACTGCTCGCTGCTGCTGTCTTCGGGGTCGACCGGGTAGGTGTGCGGCCGCTTGAAGGGCAGGCCGAGGGCGCCGATGAAGGCGCCGAGGGTCGCGATGCCGGCGATCCAGCCGCCGATTTCGAGGTTGGCGAGCCCGCCGAGCTGGTAGCTGATCGCGATGAGCGTGTACCAGGTGGTGGTGAAGGCGGCGAGCGCCGCGTACTTGAGCGCGGCGTCGGCTCCGCCGGGCGCGATGGCGCGTACGCCCTTGACGCCGTACGAGGCGAGGCCGAGGAGGGTGGTCAGGGCGCCGACGATGAGGATGAGCACCTGGAGGCCACCGGGGTAGCCGTAGACGGTGAGGTCGCCGGGGAACGCCGCGGTCCAGGTCCAGGCGAGGAACGCGGAGATGACGGTGAGGGCACCGCCGCCGGTGGCCATTGCGCGGGCGGTGCCCACGGGTATGGCGATGAGGCCGGTGGGGGTGTCGTCCTGCTTGGGGCTGGGCGCGTCGGCCGCGGTGGTCTGTGTGGTCATGGTTGTCACGCCCTGTCCGCGACGCGCTCGCCAAGGAGACCTTGTGGCCTGACGAGGAGTACGACGATGAGGAGTACGAAGGCCCAGACGTCGGCCCAGGACTGCCCGCCGAGCTGGCTCATGCCGGGGAGGTCGTTCATGTAGGCGGTGGCCATGGCTTCGGCGATGCCGAGGACGAGGCCGCCGAGCATGGCGCCGTAGATGTTGCCGATGCCGCCGAGTACGGCCGCGGTGAAGGCCTTGAGGCCCCAGAGGAAGCCCATGCGGAACTGGACCTCGCCGTATCGGAAGCCGTAGGCGACGGCGGCGATGCCGGCGAAGGCGGCGCCGATGGCGAAGGCGACGACGATGACGCGGTCGGTGTTGACACCCATCAGCTTGGCGGTGTCGGGGTCCTGCGCGGTGGCTTGCATGCCGCGTCCGACGCGGGTCTTCATCACGAACCAGCCGAGGGCGAACATGCAGATCGGTGCGGTGATCAGCAGGAAGATGTCGCCGGGCTGGATGGTGACGGAGCCCATGTGGATGGTGTCGCCGGGCATCTCGGGGAACGTGCGGGACGACTTCGCGTTGGGGTACCAGGCCCAGACGGCCTGTTGCAGGGCCAGCGAGAGGCCGATGGCGGTGATGAGGGGTGCGAGGCGGGGTGCGCCGCGCAGGGGGCGGTAGGCGAAGCGTTCGGCTCCGACCGCTATGAGGGTGGAGACGATCACGGCGCCTATGAGCATGAGTGGCAGGGCGAGCCACATGCTGGTGCCGCCCGGCAGCCAGAGCCACACGGTGAGGGCGCCGAAGCCGCCGACCATGAATATCTCGCCGTGGGCGAAGTTGATGAGCTGGACGATGCCATAGACCATTGTGTAGCCGATGGCGATCAGGCCGTACATGGATCCCAGTAGCAGGCCGTTGACCAGCTGTTGCGGCAGTTCGTGCACCGCAGGTCCTCCGAGTCTTTCGGTGCCGTGCGGCCTGCTTGCGGCGGCGGGGGGCCTACGCGGTGGCCGGACGGCTCAGGTGACGGATGCGACGCCGCGCGGGGCGCTGCTGAGGCAGCGCCCCGCGCGGTGGTGTCGTGGGCTGCGGGGAGGGTCAGCCGGTGTAGGTACCGGACTCGACGGGCTTCCAGCCCTTGGTCGGGTCCTCGGTGGACTTGACCTCGTACACGGTGAGTTGCTTGTTGGTGGCGTCGCCGTACTGGTCGAAGGAGACCTTGCCGGTCACGCCGTCGAAGGAGACGTTCTGCATGGCTTCGACGATCTTCTCGCGGGCGTTGTCGGGCAGCTTGCCGTCGTTGTCCTCGACGACCTTCTTGACCGCTTCGATGATCGCCCAGGCGGAGTCGTAGGAGTAGCCGCCGTAGGCCTCGTAGGCCTCCTTGTAGCCGGCCTTCTTGTAGTTCGCGATGAACTCCTTGGCGGACGGCAGTTTTTCGACGGGTTGGCCGACGGAGGTGGCGAAGTCGCCCTTGCCTTCCTTGCCGGCGAGCTTGACGAAGTCGGCGCTGTAGATGCCGTCACCGCCGGCCAGCGGGATGTTGGCCCCGGCCTTCTTCATCTGCTTGCTGAGCGGTCCTGCCGCGGGGTACTCGCCGCCGTAGTAGACGACGTCCGCGTCCGAGTTCTTGATCTTGGTGGCGACGGCGCCGAAGTCCTTGGTGTCCGGGTTCACGTGCTCGGTGCCGGCGACCTTGCCGCCGAGCTTGGTGAACTCGTCCTTGAAGGTGGCGGCGAGGCCGGCGCCGTAGGTCTTCTTGTCGTCGACGACGAAGACCTTCTTCTTCTTGGCCTTGTTGTACAGGTACTGCGCGGCGAACGGACCCTGGATCGCGTCGGTGGTCGCCGTACGGAAGTAGGCCTTGTACGGGCGGACCTTCTTGCCGCCGTTCCAGTCCTGGCCCTGGGTCATGGCCGGGTTGGTGTTGGCGGGGGAGACCTGGACGAGTTTCGCGTCGTCGAAGACCTTCTGCATCGACTCGCCGACGGAGGAGTTCAGGGGGCCGACGGCGCCGAGGATTTCCTTGTTGGCGACGAACTTCGTGGCGTTGGTCTGGCCGGAAGCGGGCTGCCCTTGGTCGTCTGCGGGTTGCACCTTGAAGGTGATGCCGTCGACGTACTTCTTCTCGTTGGCCTGCTTGGCGGCGAGATCCACGGAGTTGCGGATGCCGAGGCCCAGCGCGGACAGGTCACCGGTCAGCGGTGCGTCGACGCCGATGACGACGGTGGTACCGCCGCCCGCGGAGTCTCCCTTGTCCTTGTCGTCGCGTGAGCCACAGGCGGTGAGGGTGAGTGCCCCCGCGGTGAGTGCAGCGGTGATGGCTATGAGCGAACGTTGACGCACGATCAGTCCTTTCCCCTGGCACGGCCCTCCCCTGTTGGGTGGCCGAGTCGAGCGCGGAACCGAACTGAAGGGAATCCGGTGGGCGCGGTGACTGGCCGTGACTCTAAGGGCCGAATTGTTCCTGGTGGAGTGGTCAGGCCAAAGGTGTGACGCTCTTGTTATGCCAGGGAGGATTCGGGGCTGGAACTCAGGGGGTGGATGGGGCGGAATACGCCACCTTCGGCGCATCCCGCATGCTGAGACCTTGCAGGACTGTCAGGGTGTTTTACTCATGACATCAGTGTTCTGGGGGCATGCAGCTGTCAGGGCCCTGGAAAGATCTTTTGCGTACGTCGAGCCGAGGATGAAGCTCTGCGTCTGCTTTGCGCGCGCATTACGCAGTGTTACGGCGAGGAAAGGGAGACCGGCATTCCGTTGCACATTTCCACATTCGCGAATGTGCATGGTGATTCGTGCCGTCCGAGGGGTTCCCGTTTTCACCGTGAAGGGGGTACGGGGGGCGGCGGTGACCGAAAGGGCCGCCGACGGCTGGGCGATCCGCCTGACGGACACCGGTGGCCCCGAGTCCTGGCTGACGCGGACGGTGAAACTGAACGTGCGGTCGCCCGCCTGAGGGTGCGTCATGTCGCCCCGGTAGGCCACGGACACGGTCTGCGACGGGTAGAGCGGTGGCGGCGGTGCGGGGGGCCGGGGTCGGGTCAGGTAGAGGCTGAGTCCGGCGGCCCCGACGACCGCGGCCGCGGCGAGGGCCAGCGTGATGCGGCGGCGACGGGTGAGGAGCGGGCGGGCACGGACAGGGTGCGGGGAGCCCTGGACCTCCTGGGCGTCATAGGTGTCCTCCCCCGGCTCGATGGGGCCGATGGCGTTCACACCCACGGCCCGCCGCTCGGCTGCCCGTGGCGGTAGCGCCGTTCGCACCGCTCGCGGGCCTCCCGGGCGATCAACTTCCGTCCCGCGTCGGCTCCGTGGCGTTTGCGCTCGGCGCGGGCCAGGTCGAGGGTGTCCCGCAGGATCATGTACTGGCCGTTGGAGAGGCCCATCGACTGGTAGTCGCCGTACGTCTCATCGCCCGAGTCGTAGATCTGCCGGCCCCACTTGGTGATCAGGAGGGTGCAGAGGTCTTCGGGCGGTGTGGTGCTCGGGG
>NZ_SRIC01000323.1 GCF_004684775.1 Streptomyces sp. MZ04 | reverse complement strand
GCCTGGGTGCGGCCGTGGGTGCCTCGCGTGCCGCGGTGGACGCGGGCTGGTACCCGCACTCCAACCAGGTCGGCCAGACCGGCAAGAGTGTCTCGCCGCAGCTGTACATCGCCTCCGGCATCTCGGGTGCGATCCAGCACCGTGCGGGCATGCAGACCTCCAAGACGATCGTGGCGATCAACAAGGACGCCGAGGCGCCGATCTTCGACCTCGTCGACTACGGCGTCGTCGGCGACCTCTTCGACGTCGTCCCCGCCCTCACCGAAGAGGTCAAGACCCGCAAGGGCTGAGCTTCTTGAGCTGAGTGCTTCGGCTTGAGCTGAGAGCTCCAGCTGTACGAGGCCCCCGTCCGCGCCCCGCGCGATGGCGGGGGCCTCGTGCGTCACAGCGTCAGGCTCGCCTGCACCGGCAGGTGGTCGCTCGGGAACTGTCCGTTGAGGGCGAACGTGTTGATCGTCGCCGAGTGGACGTGGACGCCCGGCGTCGCCAGGATCCAGTCGATGCGGTCGCCGTCCGGGGTGAGCGGCTTGTAGCCGTGGAACGTGGCGTACGCCTTGCTGCGCTCGTCCGCCGTGTCCCAGGTGTCGACGAGACCTGCGCCCAGCATGGTGTCGTAGACCGGATTCTTGTGGGCGGCCACATTGAAGTCGCCCGTCACGAGGCGCGGCAGGGACGGCTCGAGGCGGCCGATGCGTTCGGAAATCAAACTCGCGGCACGCGTGCGTGCGTACTGACTGGCGTTGTCGAGGTGGGTGTTGAGGACGTACAGCTCGGTGTCGGTGCGCAGGTCGTGGAAGCGGACCCAGGTGACCATGCGGATGGAGCCGCCGCCCCAGGTGTTGGAGCCGATGACGTCCGGGGTGTCCGAGAGCCAGTAGTGGTCGTACTCGACCGGGGCGAGCCTGCGGGTGTCGTAGTAGACGGTCATGAACTCGTCGCGGCTGCCGCCCGCACGGCCGGTGCCGATCCAGTCGTAGTGCGCGCCCAGGTCGGCGGCGATGTCGCGTACCTGCTGGTAGAGGCCTTCCTGGGTGCCGATGACGTGCGGGCGCGCGCGGCGCAGCAGCTCCCGGGTCGCCGGGCGGCGGTCGGCCCAGGTGTTGGGCGGCGTGGTGCTCGCGTAGCGGAGGTTGAACGACATGACCTCCAGACGGCGCCCGGCGCGCTCCACCGCGCGCGCGGGCGACGCGGAGAGCGCTGAGGTGATCAAGGGGACCGCCGCGGCGGCGAGTACGGTCTGCAGGCCGAGGCGGCGGGTCACGCGGGAGTCGGTCGGCACGCGGTCTCCTTCGGTGGGTGGCGGTCAGCATGGGGTGCGCGCGGGGAAGTGCGGAAGCAGGATCTGAGACAGGAGTGAACGGCCGCGGTCCGGCAGACGAGAGGGTGTTGACCAGCGGGAAGGTCGACGGATAACTTCGCTATACGGATTGTTGATTCCGTGAAGCGGAAATGCCGGGCGCGGCGCCGAGCGTGTGGAGGATGCAGGAATGGGTCAGCAAGAGCAGGTGGCAACGAGCCTCGCCGGTGCGGTCAGCGAGGGCATCAGCGCTTCCCTCGCCCCGGTGGACGCTGAGCTCGAGCGCGCCTACCCCGGAGACCCAGGCACCCGCCAGCCCGTCCACACCGTGTACGTCCCCGGCGAGGCCTTCGCCGCCGACACCATCCGCAGCTGGGGCGACCAGGCCCTGACCGCGCTCGACGAGCACGCCCCGGACGCGGCCTCCTTCGCCGCCGTACTCGGCCTGACCGACGATCTCGCCGAGCCCGTCTACAGCCGCGTGCGCGCCAAGCTGGAGCGCGAGCCCATCGAGGACCTGCGCATCGACTTCGAGGACGGCTACAAGGGCAAGGACGAGGACCAGGACGCGGCCCGCGCCGCCCGCCTGGTGGCCGAGGCCTACAAGAACGGCACGGCGGCCCCGTACATGGGCATCCGTATGAAGTGCATGGAAGCGGCGGTCCGCGACCGTGGCATTCGTACCCTCGACATCTTCCTCTCCGGTCTCATGGAGGCCGGCGGTCTCCCCGACGGCCTCGTCCTGACCCTGCCCAAGGTGACGTACCCCGAGCAGGTCACCGCCATGGTGCGCCTCCTGGAGGAGTTCGAGAAGGCGCGCGGCCTGGAGGCGGGCCGGATCGGCTTCGAGATCCAGATCGAGACCAGCCAGTCCATCCTCGCCACCGACGGCACCGCCGCCGTCGCCCGGATGATCCAGGCCGCCGAGGGCCGTGCCACCGGCCTGCACTACGGCACCTTCGACTACAGCGCCTGCCTCGGCGTCAGCGCCGCCTACCAGGCCAGCGACCACCCGGCCGCCGACCACGCCAAGGCGGTCATGCAGGTCGCGGCGGCCGGCACCGGCGTACGCGTCTCCGACGGCTCCACCAACGTCCTGCCGGTCGGCTCGACCGCGAACGTGCACGAGGCCTGGCGGCTGCACTTCGGCCTCACCCGGCGCGCCCTGGCCCGCGCCTACTACCAGGGCTGGGACATGCACCCGGGCCACATCCCGACGCGGTACGCGGCCGTGATCGCGTTCTACCGCGAGGGCTTCGAGCGGGCCGCCGCGCGCCTCTCCGCCTACGCGGGGCATCACGAGGGCGGCGCGGTCGCGGACGAGCCCGCGACCGCGAAGGCGCTGGCCGGCTATCTGCTGCGCGGCCTGGACTGCGGCGCCCTCGACACCGCCGAGGTCACCCGCGGCACCGGCCTCACGCTGGCCGGTCTGCAGTCCTTCGCGGGCCCCCGCCGCGGCGACCTCACGGCCAACGCCAAGTAACTCCGGCACGCGCTGTCACCCCTGCCCCGTACCCTGTAGCCCACGGAAGTGGCGTCACAGGAACGGGGCAGCGGTGTCTTCGGGGGATCAGGAACAGCCGGGCGGGGTCGGCAGACTCCTCGCCGGGCGCTATCGCGTCGTGGCGCAGCTCGGTCGGGGCGGCATGGGCGTCGTCTGGCGCGCGGCCGACGAGGTCCTTCACCGCGAGGTCGCGGTCAAGGAGCTGCGTACGTACTCGGACGCGGCCGGGCCCGAGCTGGCCGACCTGCGCGTGCGGATGCAGCGTGAGGCCCGCGCGGCCGCCCGCGTCCGGCACCCCGGAGTCGTCGCCGTGCACGACGTGGCGGAGGTCGACGGGCGGCCCCTCATCGTCATGGAGCTCATCGAAGGACCGTCCCTTGACGACGTCCTTCGCGACCGCGGCACCCTCGACCCCCGTGAGGCCGCGGCCATCGGCGCCAAGGTCATGGAGGCGCTCGCCGCCGCCCACCGCGCCGGCGTCCTGCACCGCGACGTGAAGCCCGGCAACATCCTCCTGGAGTCCGGCGGCGGCCGCGTCGTCCTCACCGACTTCGGCATCGCCACGATGGACGACCCCGCCGACGGCTCGTCCACGCACCTCACCCGCAGCGGCGAGCTCGTCGGTTCCCTGGACTATCTGGCCCCCGAGCGCGCCCAGGGCCATGACCCGGGCCCCGCCTCCGACGTCTGGGCGCTCGGCGCCACTCTGTACGCGGCGGTCGAGGGATCGTCGCCCTTCCGCCGTACGTCGACGTGGTCCACGCTCACCGCGATCGTCACCGACCCGCTGCCCGAGCCGCAGCGCGCGGGCCCGCTGACGCCCGTACTGCAACAGCTGATGCACAAGGACCCGCAGGCGCGGCCGGACGCCGGTCAGGCGGTGCTGCTGCTCGCCGACGCGGCCGGCAGCGGCGCGGTCACGACGGCGCTGCGCGAGCCCGCGCCGCAGCCGAGACAGACCACCGAGCGGAGCATCCCGAGCGGGCCGCCGCCGGGTTTCGGGCCGCCGCTGCCCGACCCCGCGGCATCGGCTGCCGCGCCGCACGCCGCGGCCCTGGTCCCGCCGCCGTCCCCCGCGGCCCCGCGGCAGCCCAAGCGCCCGCGCCGCGGCCGCGCCCTGCTCGCCGCGGCGGCCGTCACCGTCGTACTGGCCGCGACCGGCGTCACCGTGGCCCTCCTCAACAACGGGGGAGAGGACGGAAACCGGGCGCAGGGCCCCGCGTCCCCCGGCGACACGGCCGAGCCGGAGCCGGACAACAGCCGTGGCTCGCTGGACGGCACGCGCGCTCCCAAGCCGTCGAAGCAGGGTGACGAGAAGTCCCGCGAGCCGGACGCGAAGCCGTCGGACAAAGACGACCCGAAGTCCACCGTCAAGCCGACGAGCCGTCCCAAGCCCTCGACCGAGCCGACCGAGGACGCGGGCACGACCGGCGGCGGCTCCGGCGGCTCCGGCAGCTCGGACGGCGGCACATCGGGCGGCGGCGACCCGGCCCCCGAGCCCGTCTGCCACGCCACGGGCGGCGGCAAGTACGACTGCTCGGTGTGGCGCACCGCCAAGTCGTACACCGCGTCGGGCACCGAGGCGGGCGTACTGAACGCGGGCACCAACTACTTCTACTGTCAGCAGAACCTCGGCCGCCGCGAGACGTACGGCGAGTGGACGAACGTCTGGTGGGCCAAGACGGACGACGACAGCGGCAACACGAACGTGTTCATCAGCGACGTCTACATCAAGGGCGGCGACAACGACAAGCCGCTGCCGGGCCTTCCCGTCTGCTGACACATCGGCGCTGTCGACGCACCGTCAACCCTCAGCCCGCGGGCGGCAGTTCGCCCGACCCCCGGGTGATCAGCCGGGTGGGCAGCTCGATGCGCTCCGGAGCGTCGGACGCGCCGTCAAGCTGCCGGAACAGGCGCTCGGCCGCGGTCCTGCCCAGCTGCGCGGCGTCCTGGGCGACGACGGTCACGCCCGGCTGCAGCAGATCCGCGAGCTCGATGTCGTCGAAGCCGACGAGCGCCACCGGGCGGGAGAGCCCGGCGAGGACACGGACGACCGTCACCGTCACCCGGTTGTTGCCCGCGAAGATCGCCGTCACGGGGTCCGGTCCGCTCAGCATCGCCTCCGTGGCCGGTCCGACGCGCTCGGGGGCGGTCGCGCCGAGGGACACCCACTCCTCGTCGACGGGGATGCCCGCGTCCTCCATGGCGGCGCGATAGCCCCGCAGGCGCTCTATGGCCGTATGGATCCGCGGCTGGTCACCGATGAAGCCGATGCGGCGGTGACCGTGGGCGATGAGATGGGCGACGCCGTCCCGCGCGCCGCCGAAGCTGTCGGAGAGCACCACATCGGCGTCGATCTTCCCGGCGGGACGGTCGACGAAGACGGTGGCGACACCGGCGGCGATCTCCGGCTCCAGATAGCGGTGGTCGTCACCGGCCGGGATGACGACGAGCCCGTCGACCCGGCGTGCGCACAGCGCGAGCACCAACTCCTGCTCCCGGTCCGGGTCCTCGGCGCTCGAACCGTTGATCAGGAGCGCGCCGTGGGCGCGGGCGACCTCTTCCACGGCGCGGCTGAGCGGGCCGTAGAAAGGGTCGGCGAGATCCTCCAGGACGAGGCCGATGCTGGCGGTGCGGCCCTTGCGCAGGACCCGCGCGCTGTCGTTGCGGCGAAAGCCCAGGGCCTCGATGGCCTCCTGGACGCGGCGTTCGGTGTCCGGGGTGACTCCCGGTTCGCCGTTCACGACACGGGAGACCGTCTTGAGGCCCACTCCGGCGCGCGCGGCGACGTCCTTCATCGTCGGACGGGAGCCGTATCGGTTCTCGGGGCGGCGAGCGGTCTCGGCCACGGTGCGCTGTCCTGTCGTCGGCGGAAATGATGTGGCGTCGAGCATAGAACCTGGACAACGTTGTCAGATGCAAGAGAGACTGTCCATCGCACTCTCCGGCCTGCCCTTTCACCAGGAGATCTGACACTGATGCACACGGACCTCGTCGCCGCACTCGACATCGGCGGCACCAAGATCGCCGGCGCCCTGGTGGACGAGCACGGCCGGATCCTGCTGCGCGCCCAGCGGCCGACGCCCGCGCGCGAGGACGGCGACACCGTGATGCGGGCGGTCGAAGAGGTCGTCGCCGAGCTCCGGAGCTCCCCGCTGTGGGGCCGCGCCCGTGCCGTGGGCATCGGCAGCGCGGGCCCCGTGGACGCGTCGGCGGGCACGGTCAGCCCCGTCAACGTCCCCGGCTGGCGAGGCTATCCCCTGGTCGAGCGGGTGCGGGCGGCGGCCGCTGGGCTGCCCGTCGAACTCGTCGGCGACGGCGTGGCGATGACGGCGGCCGAGCACTGGCAGGGCGCGGCCCGCGGCCACGACAACGCCCTGTGCATGGTGGTCTCCACCGGCGTCGGCGGCGGCCTCATCCTCGGCGGCGCACTGCACCCCGGCCCCACCGGCAACGCGGGCCACATCGGTCACATCAGCGTGGACCTCGACGGCGACCCCTGCCCCTGCGGTGCGCGCGGCTGCGTCGAACGCATAGCGAGCGGCCCGAACATCGCGCGCCGCGCCCTGGACGGTGGCTGGCGCCCCGGCCCGGACGGCGACACCTCCGCCGCCGCGGTCGCCGTCGCCGCCCGGGCCGGCGACCCGGTGGCCCTCGCCTCCTTCGCCCGCGCGGCCAGAGCGCTGGCCGCCGGGATCGCCGCGACGGCGACGCTCGTCGAGATCGACATCGCCGTCATCGGCGGCGGCGTGGCGAAGGCGGGCGACGTCCTCTTCACACCCCTGCGCCGAGCCCTGCGCGACTACGCCACACTGTCCTTCGTACGCGAACTCACCGTGGCCCCCGCGCTGATGAGCACGGACGCGGGTCTGGTGGGTGCGGCGGCGGCCGCGCTCGGCGGCAAGCGGCTGAGCGTGGCGCCGACGCAGACTACGGTCCTCGAGAGCCGGACGGGCTGAAGGCTTCGGGCCCGCCTCCGGGGAGTATCCAGCCCGTCCGGCCCACGGCTCAGCAGCTCAATGCCGGCTCCGCCCAGTCCGCGTGATCGGAGTCGGTCCCGTCACCACCGTCGGTGACGACGAGCCGTACCGTCTGCGCACCGCTCACGTCGGCCGACAGGCCCTGCGCGGGCTGGACATTGGTCAGTACGCCCGTCGACGCGGCCTTCTTGCCGTCGGCCCAGATCTCGAAGGCGACCGAACCCTTGAGGCCCTTCTCGTCGTCGACACCCACCTTGGCCGTGACCTTCTCGCAGGCCCCGCCGGTGTAGTACTCGATGCTGCTCGACGCGTGCGCACCGAGCCCCTTGGCGTACACCACCCCGTTGACGGTCATCGGATTGCCGTCGCCGGCCGCGCTCTCGCCGTTGCTGGTGTCCCTCTCGACCGGACCCCAGCCGTTGGCCGTGGAGAGCCACGGCAGGTCGCTCATCGCCGAACTGCCCGCGGGCGGGGCCACGACGACATGCGCCGTCAGGGGCAGCGTGCTCTGGGCGCGGGTGCCGGAGGGGGATCGATAGGCGGTCTTGATCGTCAGGTCGTACGCTCCCGGCGACGCGCCCTGAGGCGCGGTGACCGACCATTTCGTACTGAGGGACTTGCCGGTGCCCAGGGAGCTCGCGGTCGACGGCGACTTCGCCTTGATCTGCCAGCCGGACGGTCCGCTGATGGCGGCCGTCACCTGCTGCGCGGGTGTGCGGCCGAGGTTGGTGACCTTCGACGTCAGCTCGGTCGGCTTGCCGGCCTCCATGAACGGTGCGCCGCCCAGGCCGAGTTCGACGGCGGGCGGCTGCTGTGCCCACTTGCCGTCCGCCGACACCCGCAGCAGTACGGTGCCGTGCGCGGGGACGGTCGCCGAGATCGCGCCCGCCGTGTTGTAGCTCTTGTGCTGCCAGAGGTCCCGCAGCGTGTAGCCGTCCGCGTCCGGGAGGCCGACGGCCTTCGCCGACGTGGCGATCGACTGGGCGCTGCCCGTCTCGTTGAAGAGCGCGACGGCCCGGCTGCCGTCCTTCATCTCCTTGGCGACGACCCACCGGCCGCCCTCGGAGGAGAGCACCTTGCCCTGCTTGCCCAGCGGATCCTGGTCGACGGCGATGACTTCCTTGTTGGAGATGATCTCGAAGGTCTCGGGCGTGGCTTTGCGCAGGTCCGAGCCGATGAGCAGCGGCGCCGCCATGACGGACCACATCGAGAAGTGCGTGCGGTACTCGGTGTCCGTCATCCCGCCGTTGCCGACCTCGAGCATGTCCGGGTCGTTCCAGTGCCCCGGACTCGCGTGCTCGGCGAGCGGCAGGTTCTGCTTCATGATCGACAGCATCGAGCTCCAGTTGTCGCTGATGTCGCCGGTGGTGCGCCAGAGATGGCCGACGTCGGAGGCCCACTCCCAGGGCTTGTTCTCGCCCCACTCGCAGATGCTGTAGACGATGGGGCGGCCGGTGGCCTTCAGCGCGTCGCGCATCGCGATGTACCGCTTCTTGGCGTCGACGCCTTGGTTGTTGCAGTTGTCGTACTTGAGGTAGTCGACGCCCCAGTCGGCGAACTGCTGTGCGTCGCTGACCTCGTGGCCGAGCGCTCCGGGGAAGCCGATGTCGCTGCAGGTCTTGGTGCCGGCGCTGGTGTAGATGCCGAGCTTCAGCCCCTTGGAGTGGACATAGTCGGCAACTGCCTTGATTCCATTGGGGAATCGCTTGGGGTCGGGGACCAGTTTGCCGTTCGCGTCCCGTTCGGGCAGCGCCCAGCAGTCGTCGAGATTGACGTACTGATAGCCGGCGTCCTTGAGGCCCTTCTCGACGAAGATGTCCGCGATCCCCTTGACCATCGCCTCGTCGAACTCGGCCCTGCAGTGGGTGGAGTTCCAGTTGTTGAAGCCCATGGGCGGGGTGAGGGCGAGGTCGCCGGGAAGCTTCGAGTCGGCATTGGCCGAGGGAGCGGGGGCCGGAGCGGGGGCCGGAGC
>NZ_SRIC01000322.1 GCF_004684775.1 Streptomyces sp. MZ04 | reverse complement strand
GCCCCCGCCAGGTAGCGGTCCGGGCGGAAGGCGTCCGGATCCGGGAAGTGGCGGGGGTCGCGGCTGGCTGCGGCGAGTACGGCCAGGACGGATGCGCCCGCGGGTATGACCGCGCCGCCGCCGAGGTCCACCTCCTCGGTGGTCCGTCGCCAGGTCGTGCCCTCCAGCGGGCTTGCGTGGCGCAGCGTCTCCTCGACGACGGCAGGCCAGCGTGCGGGGTCACGGCGTGCGGCCGACAGCTCCTCGGGGTGGGTGAGGAGCAGCAGGGACGCCGACGCCAGCAGGTTCATGGTCGTCTCGTAACCCGCGAACAGGAGCAGGAACGCCATGGCGAGCAGCTCGCCGTCGTCGAGCCCGCCCTCCGTCGCGTCGTGCGTCAGCGCGCTGAACAGATCCGGCCCCGGCGCGCGTCGCTTACGGGCGATCAGCTCGGTGAAGTAGGCGTGCAGCGAGGTCCACGCGTCGTCCACCGCGCCCGGCGTCAGCGCGTCGGCGGGCGAACCGACCCGGTAGGTCCAGTCCCGCAGGTCCGCCCGGTCGGCCTCCGGGACCCCGAGCACCTCGCCGATGACAAGGACGGGGAGCGGGAAGGCGAAGGCGTCGACGAGGTCCACGCTTCCGTCGCGCCGCGCCCGCTCCGCCACATCGGCCAGCAGACCGGCGGTCAGCTCCTCGATCCGTGGCCGCAGCGCGTCGACGCGGCGCGGCGTGAACGCGGCGGCGGTCAGCCTGCGCAGCCGGGTGTGATCGGGGGCGTCGGAGTTGAGCATGTGGCGGGCCAGGCACGCGCGGGCCTGCCGCGCGGGGGAGTCGGCCTTCGGCCGGCCCGCGTCCGGCGGCGGCACGTTCGAGAAACGGGGGTCGGCGAGCACGGCCCGCGTCTCCTCGTACCCGGTGACGAGCCACGCGTGCGTGCCGTTGGCCAGCGGCACCCGCACCGCGGGCCCCTGACCGCGCAGCCGTGCGTAGTACGGATACGGGTCGCGCGCGAAGGCGGGATCCGCGGGGTCCAAGGGGGCCAGGACGTCCATGGCGCCCGTGGCATCCACAATCTCCGAAGGAACGATCACCCCCTCATCCTCTCCGACCGGGCCCGCCGCAGAGGTCGGCCCCCGGTCAGGAACCGGGTGCCGTACCTGTCGGGACCGGACAACAACCCGGGAGGACCGGACGGCAACCGGGGAGGGCCGGACGACGAGGGTGGGCGGAACCCTCCTGCGCAAGGGCCCAGTGGGCTACAAAGAGAACCGTGAACCAGTCGTCCAACGATCTGAGCGGAACCGTCAGCGGTCCCGTCGTCCAGGCGGGCCACGTGGGGCAGCTGCACATCACCCCCGCAGCGCCGGCGGCGCCCGCGGCGCCCACCGCGCTCGCCGGCCTGCCCCCGGACGTGCCGGAGTTCACGGGCCGGGGCACGGCCCTGGACGCCGTCACCGCCGGACTGCGCCCCGACTCCGCTGCCTCCCCGCTCGTGGTGTCCACGCTGGCCGGCACGGCGGGCATCGGAAAGACCGCCCTTGCGGTGCGCGCGGCCCACGACGCCGTGGCGGCGGGCTGGTTCCCCGGCGGCGTGCTCTTCATCAACCTCCAGGGATACGACGTCGACCGCGCCGTGCGGCCCGACATCGCACTGTCCGTCTTCCTGAGTGCCCTCGGCGTCCCCGACGAACTCTTCCCGCCCACCTTCCAGGGCCGCCTCTCGCTCTACCGCTCGAAACTCGCGGAGATCGCATCGCGGCACGGCGCGGTCCTGGTGTTCCTCGACAACGCCTCGTCGACCGAGCAGATAGGGCCCCTGCTGCCCGCCGCGCCGACGCACCGGGTCCTCGTCACCAGCCGCCACACCCTCGGTGATCTGCCCGGTTCGCGGATCGTGGACGTCGGAGTACTGGAACCGGCCGAGGCCGCCGCGCTGATCAGCCGCACGCTGCGCACCCGCCGTCCCGGCGACACCCGGGCCCAGGACGAACCCGACGCCGTGCGCGATCTCGCCGCGCTGTGCGGGCACCTCCCGCTCGCGCTCGCCGTCGTCGCCTCGATCCTGGCGGGTGACCCGGACCAGTCGGTCGGCGAACTCACCGCGGCGCTGCGTGACCGTGCGACCCGTCTGGAGGAGCTGACGTACGGGCAACGCCGTTCCGTCGCCGCCGCCTTCGAGCTGTCGTACGCGCGCCTGACTGCCGAGGAAGCGAGGATGTTCCGGCTGCTCTCGCTCAATCTGGGGCAGCAGGTGAGCTTGGCGGCCGCCGCGGCGCTCACCGGCGGTTCCGTGCCCCGAGCGAGGAAACAGCTGCGCGCCCTGCGCGACGCCCACATGATCGAGCCGGGCGAACCGCACGGCTGGGTCCGCTTCCACGACCTGCTGCGTCTGTTCGCGGAGTGGCGCCGCCAGGAGGAGGACGACGAGGCGAGCGTCGAGAGAGCCGTCGACGGTCTGCTCGTCCATTACCGGGACAGTGCGCGCGACGCCGTCGAGCGGTTGGTCGCGGAGGCGCGGGCGGGCGGCCGTGACGAGGCCGCGGAGGAGTGGCTGGACACCGAGCGGCTCAATCTGCGCTCGGCGCTGCATCTTGCCCAGCTGCACGGCCGGTCCGCGGTGGTCCTGCCCCTCGCCCACCACGTCAGCTGGCTGCTGCGCCGCCAGCAGGACTGGAGCGCCGGCCTGGAGGTGTGCGACATGGCGGTGCGGTTCGCCCGCGCCGACACGGACCAAGGACAACTGGCGCTGGCCCTCTACAACAAGGGGGACTTCCTCAAGCACAAGCAGGACTACGGCCGGGCGTTGCCCGTCTTCGCCGAGGCCCTCGACGGCTACCGGCGGCTCGGCGACCGGGCCGGCGAGGCCAGGACACTGCACAGCATGGGCACGGTCGCCCGGCGCGACCGGCAATACGCGGAGGCGGAGCGGTACTACTCCGCCGCCCTGCCGCTGTTCCGCGCCCTGGACGACCAACAGGCCACCGCCCACACGCTGTTCAACCTCGGACACACCGCCAGGGGACAGGGCGACCAGGAACTGGCGGAGGACTGCTACCGGCAGGGGCTCGACGCGTACCAGGAGGCCGGCCACCTGATCGGCCGGGCCCGCACCCTGCACCGGCTCGGACTGCTCGCCGCCGCCACGGACCGGCCGGAGCTGGCACGCCGCCACTGGGAGCAGGCACGCACGGCGTACGAGGCGGCGGGACATGCCGAGTGCTGCGGCCGCAAGGTGGCGGCCCTGCTCGACGGCTGACCGACGCGCTCACCGACGCGCTCACCTGCGAGGACGGCTAAGATCGCGGGAAATTCGGCACGATGGGCAGGGAAAAGAGAACAGTGCGCGCAAGGGGGAAGGGCATCGTGACGGCGGCCATGGGGGCGGCGCTCACGATAATGGCCGCGGGATGCGGCGGCGACGGCGGATCCGACCGCGGTGACGCGGGCAAGGACAACGGCAAGGGCGGGGACGACAAGAGCCACGCGCGGACCGACGCGCGGGCCGACGCGCGGGCCGTGCTGCTCGCGGCGGCGAAGAAGACCGGTGCGCAGACCTCGTACAAGACGGTCCAGACGGGGCAGGGCGGCACGGACCGGTCCGAGATGCTCTACCAGCGCAAGCCCGCCGCCACGGTCATCAAGGCCGAGGTGACGAAGTCCGCGGCCGCCCCGGACGGCATCAGCCACATGGTGTCGCTCGGCGGCACGACGTACGTGAAGACGGATAAGGTGCCCGGCAAGAGCTGGTACAGCATGGACATCGGCGGCGGTGCCGGCGCCCCGCGCGCGGCCGGCTACGTCCCCGAGTTCGCCGGTGCGCTCGCGGCGACGAAGTCCACGAAGTGGATCGCCGAGGAAAAGGTCGGCGGACACCCCGCCGACCACTACCGCGGCACGGTCGTGCTCAGCGAACTCGCCGACTACACCGGCCCCGCCCTGGACGAGGACCTCCGCGACGCCTACGTCGAGGGCGCCGAGAAGCAGGGCATGAAGTCCGTCGTCATCGACATGTGGGTCGGCAAGGACGATCTCGTCCTCAAGTCCCGCGAGACCGGCGAAGGTTCGAAGGGCCGCGAGGTCATCAACGAGGAGTACTCCGCGTTCGGGGCCGTCCCGAAGATCGCCGCTCCGGTGGCCGGGACCGTCGCCACCTGGGACGAGTTCATCTCGGCACAGGCGACGCCGTGACGCATCGGCCCGGCCGCCCGGGTGGTATGGAGGAGCCATGACGGTCCCTCACCGGCCGGCGGCCTCGCGGGAGATCCCCGAGGTCGCCTTCGCCGCCCCGGCCGGCACCCCCGCCCCGGTGGAGGTGCTCTCGCTCGCCGCGCTGCGCGAGCGGGCCCGCGGCAGGCCCTTGCAGCTCATGCGGCAGCCGCAGCGACCGGACTTCCACCATCTGCTCACCGTGGGCGCGGGCTCGCTGGAGCACATGGTCGACTTCACCGGATACGTCGTCGAACCGGGCTCCTGGCTGTGGGTGCGGCCCGGTCAGGTCCACCGGTGGGGCGACCTCGAGGGGGCGGAAGGCACCGTCGTCTTCTTCGAGCGCGGGTTCCTCGACCCCGCAACCGTCGCCGCCGCCGGGGTCGACGACGCGTACGCCCCGGCCGTGCGGACACCGGCCGGTGACGACGCCGAGGGGCTGCGGGTCGCCATCGCCCACCTGGAGCACGAGTTCCGCGCGCTGCGCCAACTGCCGCTCGAGATCCATGTCGCGGTGCTCCGGCATCTGCTCGGCGTACTCGTCCTGCGCGTCGCCCATGTGTCCGTGCCCGGCAGCGCGGCCCCGGAGCCGGGCGAGACCTTCCTGCGTTTCCGGGACGCGGTGGAGCGCGACTTCACCAACAGCAGACGGCTCGACGACTACGCCCACGCCCTCGGCTACTCCCCGCGCACCCTCTCGCGCGCCACCCTCGCCGGGGCCGGGGTGGGGGCGAAGGAGTTCATCGACCGCCGGGTGATCCTGGAGGCCAAGCGGCTGCTCGCGCACAGTGACCGGTCGGCGGCGCGGATCGCCGACCGGCTCGGCTTCTCCAGCGCGACCAACTTCAGCAAGTTCTTCCACAAGCGCACCGGCCAGACGCCGATCGACTTCCGCGGAGCCATGCGGGGACGCGGACCGCGCCATCCGTAGCGTCTCAGGTAAGCGCATCAGACGTGGCGTGGCGTGTCGGATTTTGACCATACGACGTCCGTAGCTCACCTCGCTCACCTGCATAAACGACCGTAGCGTCGTAGGTGCAGACGGAAACAGGAACTCCCAGGAACTCCCAGAAAAGCGAGAAGAACTCATGCGCATCCTCCTCTTCGGCGCCACCGGCATGGTCGGCTCCCGCATCGCGGCCGAGGCCCTGTCCCGCGGCCACGAAGTCACCGCCGTCAGCCGCTCCGGCAAGCCGGTCGGCGACGCCACCCCCGTCACCGGCGACGCGTCCGACGCGGCCAAGGTCGCCGAACTCGCCGCAGGCCACGACGCCGTGGCATCGGCGCTCGCCCCGCCGCGCGACGGCTCCGCGCCGGCCGCGCCCTTCCTCGCCACCAACGCGGCGGTCGTCGACGGCGTACGCACCAGCGGGATCAACCGTCTGGTCGTCGTCGGCGGCGCCGGCAGCCTCGAGGTCGCCCCCGGCCAGGACCTCGTCGACCAGCCGGACTTCCCGGACCTGTACAAGGCGGAGAGCCTGGCCCAGCGCGACGCCCTCGGGTACTACCGCACCGTGAACGACATCAACTGGACCTACATCTCCCCGGCCGCCCTCATCGAGCCCGGCGAGCGCACCGGCACCTACCGTGTCGGCGGCGACCGGCTCCTGGCCGACGCCGAGGGGAACAGCCGGATCACCGCCGAGGACTACGCGATCGCCTTCGTCGACGTACTGGAGAAGGACACCCACCCGCGTGCCCGCATCGGCGTCGCGTACTGAGCGGTTTCGCGTACTGACCGGTTTCGCGTACTGAGTGAGCGGTCAGGCCCGCGCGGAGGGCCTGACCCGCACATGTACGCGCTCGCCCTGGGCCCCGTACAGGGCGAGGAACTCGACGGGGCGGTCGCCCGCGTTGGCGAAGCCGTGCGGGGTCCGCGTGTCGAACTCCGCCGCCTCGCCCGCCGTGAGGACGAGATCGTGCTCGCCGAGGGCGAGCAGCAGCCGGCCGGAGAGGACGTACAGCCACTCGTACCCCTCGTGCACACCCTGCTCGGGGCGGCTGCCGCTTCCCGCGTCCTTGTCGACCGGCATGACCTGCTTATACGCGTGCATGCCGCCCAGGTGCCGGGTCAGCGGAACCCACGTCTTGCCGTGCCGGGTGAACGGCCGGGGGTGAATGCGCGGGTCACCGGTGGCGGGCGCGCCGACCAGCTCGTCGAGGGGCACCCCGTGCGCCTTGGCCAGCGGCAGCAGGTGCTTGAGGGTCGGCTCGCGCTGCCCGCTCTCCAGCCGGGAGAGGGTGCTCAAGGAGATCCCGGTCTCCTCGCTGAGCCGGGCCAGCGTGGTGCCGCGTGCGGTCCGCGGCGCCCGCAGCCGTGGCCCGACGGCGGTCAGGACCTGCGAGAGATCGTCGTCGCTCATCTCTCCATTTGCCGCTTCGGCAAAGAACTTTGTCAAGGTGCGACTGCCCCGTCCCACCAGGTCCGCACGGCGTCGACCGGCCCACTGACCGCCTCCTGTCGCCTCCCGTCGCCTCCCGTCGCTCCCGGATTCCCGGTCCGGCTCCTGCGGGTGGAACCTGCCCCCGTCGTATTGCTCCGGGTCCCCGCTCTCCCCATACTGCTGGCATCGGGGGAGGGCGGTTCGTCTGGCCGCCCAGTGATGACGCCCGCTCCCGGGTGGGGGTGGGACATGAGCGTCCACAGTGGCAGCGGGGAAAGGGCCCCGTCGGGGGAGCGGCGGACCGGCGCGCGAGAGACCCTGAGCACGCTCGCCCGTACGGCGACGGCGGGCGGTGCGGAGGAACTCGGCGGGACCCTGGACACCGCGGCACGGCGCCTCGCCGAGCCCATGCGGCTCGCGGTCGCGGGCCAGCTCAAACGCGGAAAGTCGACACTGGTCAACGCGCTGCTCGGCGAAGAGGTCGTGGCGGTGGGGCAGTTGGAGACGACGTTCAACGTCACCGAGTTCCACCACGCGGCGCGGCGCCGGCTGACCGTGCACTACAAGGGCGACCGGCCGCCCCGCGAGGTCTCGCCCGAGGAACTGGCACGTCTTTCCGTGCGGGACGCCGACTCGCTGGACACCCTGCGGGGCATCCGCAAGCTCGAGGCCGGTTGGCCCAACGAGCTCCTGAAAGCCTTCCACCTGGTCGACACTCCCGGTCTGGCCAGCGTGCACCGCACCGACGCGGCCAACGCCGCCGCCTTCCTCGGCATCCAGGACCCCGCCGCACAGGCCGAGAGCCAGCAGGTGCTCGACGCCATCGGGCGGGACGCGCAGGAGGTGCACGACGACAGCGTGGCCGAACTCGACCGCGCGGACGCCGTGTTGTTCCTGTTCACGCGGGCGCTCGGCAGGGCCGACATCCAGGTCGTCGAGGAATTCGTCGGCGCGCATCAGAGCGCGGTCAACGGCCTGCGGGCATTCGGGGTGCTCACCCGCTGCGACCAGTTCTGGCCGCCGTCGGAGGACCTGCCGGGACACCCCGACCCTTTGGAGTACGACCCACTGGACGCCGGGCGCGAGATCGTCGCCGGATATCTGGGGCGCCCCGCGCTGCGCGCCGCCTTCCACACGGTGCTCCCGGTCGCGGGACTCACCGGCCTTGGTGCGCAGACGCTGACCGACGACGAGTACGTGTCCTTGGTGAAGCTCGCGGACACCGACGCCCAGACCCTGGTGAACCGCCTTCGCAGCGAGCGCAGGTTCGCCCGGCAGCCGTACGAGGACCTGCCCGTCCCCCCGGAGGAGCGCGCCCGGCTGCTGCACAGGCTCGGCGCGTGGGGCGTGCACCGCGCGTGCGTCCTGATCCGAGGGGGCGCGGATGTCGCCGACGTACGCGAGATCCTGCTCGCGGACAGTGGCGTGGCGGCGCTGCGTGACCTGATCGTCGAGCACTTCGGCAACCGGTCCGGGCTGATCAAACTCGACTCCGCGCTGCGGCAGGCCACCGCGTCCGTGCACCGGTCGCGCGCCCTGCCCCGAGACCGGGCCCACGGCTTCGCGTTCGCCGAGACGGTGAACACCGTCGGCGCCGCCCTCGAACGCTTCCGGCTCAGCGATCCGGGCCCCGCCGAGATCGCCCTGCTCACCGGCCTGTACCGGGGCGACTTCGACTTCACGGACGCCGAACGCGACGAGGTGCTGCTGGTCACCGGGGAGCGGGGACGGTCGGCAGCGGACCGGCTCGGGCTGCCCCCGGACGCGCCTCTGCCCGCGTTCCGCACCGCCATCGCGGACCGGCGTGCGGCCTGGCGGGTGCGCGTGGACGACCCGTTCCACGCGCCGCCCACCGTCCTCGCCGCGCGCACCGTGCTGCGTACGTACGACCGGATCGCCGACCGCGTGGCATCGGCGGAGCGGCTGCTGTTCCACGACACCGACTGAACAACTGCGTTCCAACGGCCCATGAAGGAGGCCGAGATGACACGGCGACACCCCTGGTGGGACCCGCGCTCGTGGTGGAACCTTCTGCGAGGTCGCGGACCTCGGAGGCAGGACGCTGAACTTGATACGGCTCCGGCTCCGGAAGGGGCCCGTCCGGAGCCGGAGCCGGAGCCAGAGCCAGCGGCGGCCTCAGAGCCGGAGGCTGCCCCGGAGAAGGCTCCGGTCCAGGCCGCCATGAAGGCCGAGACCGCCCCGGAAGCGCCGCCGCCCGCCCCCGAAC
>NZ_SRIC01000321.1 GCF_004684775.1 Streptomyces sp. MZ04 | reverse complement strand
GGCGCACGTCGTCCGGGCCGGCGACCCGGGCGGGTGCCGTCTCCTTCTTGGGGCCGGGCGGCTCTCCTCGTCAAGGGTGAGCTTTGCGTAACAAGCCCCTTACATCTATGGGTACTTGGCGGCTCTCCGGCCGATGGGCGCCTGGGGCCCCTTCGGCGGCGCGATGTCCGATCTGCCGACGAGGGCCCGTTTTGTTATTACAGAACCTTGTTGAACAAGTCACAGGTGTATGTAGGTATTGATCTGCGCGCGTCAATCAGACAGGGTTTCGTCCCAACACCCGGAGATCTTCCGGATCTCACCCGGTGTTGCAGTGAAGTTTTTCAATCCCCCACATCCCCCCACCATCACCACGAGGAGATCCCTCTTCATGGCAACTCACAAGCGCGCTCGCACGCTGAAGCTCACCGCTGCGATAGCCACGACCGCAACCGCGATCGGTGTGACCGTCTTCGCCACCTCCTTCGCCGGTGCGGCCACCCCCGCCGAGGGCAAGGTCTACGGCGCGGACGCCAAGGGTGCCGTTTCCGGCAGCTACATCGTCATGCTCGACGAGAAGGCCAGCAAGGACGCCAAGTCCGACCTCGCCGAGGAGTACGGCGGCTCGCTGAACCGCAACTACTCCTCCGCGATCAACGGCTTCTCGGCCAAGGGCCTGAGCGAGACCGAGGCCAAGCGCCTCGCCGCCGACCCGTCCGTCGGCAAGGTCGTCCAGTCGAAGAAGTTCACCATCGACGCCACCCAGGACAACCCGCCGTCGTGGGGCCTGGACCGCATCGACCAGGCGGACACCGCCGGTGACAGCAAGTACACGTACCCGGACGCGGCCGGTGAGGGCGCCACGGCGTACGTCATCGACACCGGTGTCCGTGTCACGCACAAGGACTTCGGCGGCCGCGCCACCTCCGGCTTCGACGCCGTCGACAACGACGACAACGCCGACGACGGCAACGGCCACGGCACCCACGTCGCCGGCACCATCGCCGGTGAGGCGCACGGTGTCGCCAAGAAGGCGAAGATCGTCGCGGTCCGCGTCCTCGACGACCAGGGCTCCGGCACCACCGAGCAGGTCGTCGCGGGCATCGACTGGGTCACCAAGAACCACCAGGGTCCCTCGGTCGCCAACATGAGCCTGGGCGGCGGCGCCGACGAGGCGCTCGACGCCGCGGTCCAGAAGGCCATCGCGGCCGGTGTGACCTTCGCTGTCGCGGCCGGCAACGAGTCGACCGACGCCTCGCAGGGCTCCCCGGCCCGCGTGAAGGAGGCCATCACGGTCGCCTCCTCCACCAAGGACGACGAGCAGTCGGACTTCTCCAACTACGGTGAGATCGTGGACATCTACGCCCCGGGCTCGGACATCACGTCCGCCTGGAACACGGACGACGAGGCCACCAACACCATCTCCGGTACGTCGATGGCCACCCCGCACGTCGTCGGCGCGGCCGCCGTCTACGTCGCCGCCCACCCGGACGCCACCCCGGACGCCGTCGCCAAGGCGCTGACCGACGGTGCGACCCCGGACAAGATCTCGAACCCGAGCGAGGGCACGCCCAACAAGCTGCTCAAGGTCGTCGAGTAGGTCGCAGGGCATACGCCCTTCCGTTGCTCCCCGGAGCAACACCCAGTGAACCGGCGGTCGTCGCGCCCACCCCCACGGGGCGCGGCGGCCGTCCTATGGTGTCCGGATGACGGTCAAGGCGTACGCGGCGCTCCTCCGCGGCATCAACGTGGGCGGCAAGAAGAAGGTGCCGATGGGGGAGTTGCGTACGCTGCTCGCCGGGCTCGGTCTCGGCGACGTACGCACCTATCTGCAGAGCGGCAACGCGGTCTTCACGAGCGGCACGGACGACCCGGATTCCCTCGCGGCGCGGATCGGCGAGGCCATCGAGAAGCACTTCGGCTTCCCCGTGGACGTCCTGGTGCGCGGCGGCCCCTATCTGAAGGCGGTCGCGGACGCCTGCCCGTTCCCCGCGGAATCGCTCGAGGGCAAGCAACTGCACGTCACGTACTTCTCCGAGCCGGTCGACGCCACGCGCCTCGGCGCGATCGACACGGCGGCCTTCCTGCCGGAGGAGTTCCGGCTCGGCGACCGCGCGCTCTATCTCTACGCTCCCGACGGCCTCGGCCGCTCCAAACTGGGCGAGGTCCTGTCGCGCCCTGCCCTGTTCAAGGGCGTCGTCGCCACGAGCCGCAACTGGAACACCGTCGTCAAGCTGGTCGAGATGACCGGGGAGCTTCATCGTGACTGACCGCACGACCGCCGTGGACGCGGCCATCGAGGCCGAACTGCGCCTGCTCGCCCCCGAGGTCCGCTCGTCGCCCGAACTCCTCGGGCAGCTGCTGCACCCCGAGTTCACCGAATTCGGTGTCTCCGGGGCCCGCTGGGACCGGGCGTCGATCATCACGGCGCTGACCGAGAGCACCGAGCGGGGCACCCGGCCGCTCATCGCATCGCGGATGCGGGGCGTTCAGCTGGCGGACGACGTGGTGCATCTGACCTTCGACACGGACAGCAACGGCCGTCTGGCGCACCGCAGTTCACTGTGGCGGCGGTGCGAGGGCGAGTGGCTGCTCTGGTTCCACCAGGGGACGCCGTTCAGCGCGGACGACGGGACGGAAACCTGATCTTTGCCGCGGTGGCCGTGCCGTGGCCGGATCCGGTGTGCGAGGCTCGACGGCATGCGCTACATCATCATCGGAGCAGGAGCGATCGGCGGCACCGTGGGCGGGCGGCTCGCCGAGGCCGGGCATGACGTGGTTCTGGTCGCGCGGGGCGCGCACCACGACGCGCTGCGGGCGAGCGGGCTGCGGGTCAGCACGCCCGACGGGACGCGTACGCACCGGCTGCCCGTCGTCCAACACCCAGTGGATCTCGGCGAGTTGAGGGCGGGCGACGTCCTGTTCCTCGCGGTGAAGACACAGCACTGCGAGGCCGCCGTCGACGCCTGGGGCGGCCGCCCGGTGGCCGGCGGAGGCACGGCGGCCGAGGTCCTTCCGCTGGTCTGCGCGCAGAACGGCGTGGAGAGCGAACGCATCGCGCTGCGCCGCTTCCGGCGGGTGTACGGCGTATGCGTCTGGCTGCCCGCGACCCATGTCGAGCCGGGCGCCGTCTCCGCGGCGGGTGCCCCTTACACCGGCATGCTGCACATCGGCCGCTACCCGACGGGCACGGACGAGACGGCCCGCCTGATCGCCGCGGATCTGGAGCAGTCGAAGATCATCGCGCCCGTCGTGCCGGACGTGATGCGCTGGAAGTACGGGAAACTCCTCTCGAACCTGGCCAACTCCATCGAAGCCGTCACGGGGTTGATCACCGACGACGCGGCAGTCGAGCTCTTCCGGCGGGCCCGGACCGAGGGCGAGACGGTGCTCGCCGCGGCCGGAATCGAGGCGGTCGGCGAGCAGGAACAGAAGGAGGCCCGCGGCGACCGCATCCGCTTCGAGCCCTTCGACCGTTCGGAACGCGGCGGCGGCTCCTCCTGGCAGAGCCTGAGCCGGGGCACGGGCACCATCGAGGCGGACTACCTCAACGGCGAGATCGCCCTCCTCGGACGGCTGCACGGCGTGCCGACGCCGGTGAACGACGCCTTGCAGAGCGTGGCGAACGACTTCGCGCGGGAGCGGCGGGCCCCCGGCTCGATGCCGGTGGCCGACCTCGTGGCGCTGGTGGCCTCCGCCGGACAGCGCGGAATTGGCCCATCGCGGCGGAGGGGGAATGGCCCAGGGGTGTGCGCCACTGGTCACTAGTGTCGAGGCCATGACGACGACCGACACCCGCATCGACTTCTACTTCGACCCGGCCTGCCCCTTCGCCTGGATCACCTCACGCTGGATCCTGGAGGTCGAGCGCGCCCGCGAGCTCGACCTCCGCTTCCATGTGATGAGCCTGTACTTCCACAACATCGGCAACGAACTGCCCGACTGGTACCGCGAATTGGTCGACAAGTCGATCGGCCCGGTACGGGTCGCGGCCGCCGCGGCCGAGCAGCACGGCGAGGACGTGCTCCGGGACCTCTACACGGCCTACGGCACCCGCATCCACCAGGAGAAGTACGAGGACTTCGACCAGGTCGTCGCCGAGTCCCTGGCCGAGACGGGACTGCCCGCCGGGCTCGCGGCCGCCGCGCACGACCCCGCGTACGACGACGTGCTGCGCGCCAGCCACGACGGGGGCAGGGACCCGGAGGCCGGCGCCTACGTCGGCACGCCCACCCTCCACGTCGACGGCACCGCCTGGTTCGGCCCCGTCCTGCGGGCGATTCCGCGCGGCGACGATGCGGTGCGGCTCTTCGACAGCTTCCGCGTCCTCGCCGGCTACCCGGACCTGTTCGAGCTGAAGCGCACCCGTACCGGAGGCCTCGACTTCAGCTGAGACCTCAGCCGATGTCCGTCGGCCGCGGGGCCGGGACGCGGGACGTCATCAGGAGCGTGGTGCGGCCGTTGTCCTCGGGGACCGCGCGGCCCTGCGTGTAGCCCAGGCGCTTGAGGACGGCGAGGGATGCGGTGTTCTGCGCGTCGACGGTCGCGTGCACCTCGGCAAGGGCCAGGGTCTCATGGCCGTACGAAGTGAGCAGACCGGCCAGCTCCGTGCCCAGGCCGAGCCCCCAGCTGTCCCGCGACAGGCCGTATACGATCTCGTGGCCGTCCAGCCAGGTCTCGGGCGACGGCTTGATCTCCGCGTGGCCGACATAGCGCCCCTCGTGCCGCACCGCCCAGATCGGGAAGTGGTTCTCCGCGTACACGAGAGAGAAGATCCGCCGGAACAGCGCGTGGGTCTGCTCCGCGCTCTGCGTCCCGTCCCCGAACCAGCGGCCCACGGCCTCGTCCTGCAGGAGTGCCACGAACTGGCCTTCGTCGGCGGCGACATAGGGCGAAAGGCGCAGACGCGCGGAGCGCAGTACGGGGGTCATCGGCGTGACGCTAGGGGCAGGAGTGACGGCTCGGCAACCGGATGGCTGGGATGTGCGCCCCCTGCCCAGCCCCACCGGGCCGTGCCGGACCGCCGTCAGGGTGACCAGGGCGGGGCCCGTCATCAGGCCGATCGCCGTACCCGAGTTGAAGACTCCCTGGTAGACGCCGTGGGCGCGCGCGTCGGCGAGTTCGTAGCCGAGGGTCCAGCAGCACCCCCGACCTGCCGAACGCCCGTACCGCGCCCGGCACATCGGAGACGCTCCGGCTCATCCGCACCTGGAGCAGTGCCACCAGGACACAGTTGACGATCAGCAGGAGAGCGGCCGTCCAGCGCGGTGCGTCCGTGCGCTCGACGATCCAGAGGGGCAGGCCCACTTCGAGGAGCGTGTACTGGATCACGAGCATCGCGTTCAGGAGTGTCACGGCCAGATACGGCAGGTCCCGCACCGCCCGCCAGCGGCTGCCCGCCTCCACGGCGGCGGCCGGCACGTCACGCCGGTGAGCCCCGAGCGGCAGGCGCGCCACCATCAGCGCGGGCGCGGCGAACGTCAGATCACGTTCAGATTCGGCGTCGACGATCTCGCCCGTACGTCCTTCGCGTACTCACCGCTCCAGGAAGCGGCCTTCTCGCTCCGCTCCTGGCGGGACCCGGCGCGCTATCCCCATCAACGGCCCTGGCTGCGGCGGCTGCGCCCCGCCTTCGACCGGCAGGACACCGAGCTCCTGGCCGCCCTCGTCACGCCGCGCCTGTGGGTGCCGGACTTCCTCACCCCGCGCCCGGTCCGCGCCCGGTCCACCTTCGCCGAGGAGCTCGCGCTCCTTCGAGCCACCCCGCCCGAGCTGCTCGCCCCCGAATTCGCCGCCGCGTAGGGGGAGTTCGACCCCATGAGCCTCATGGAGGCCGATCTCGCCTATCGAGTGGGGTCTCCCCTGCTCGAACGAAGTTGAGAGCTAGGGGAAGGGTCCTCGCCGAGCAGGGCACCGGGGCCCTCTTCGCGAGCCTCGACCCGCGCCTCTCCTGGACCGGCGACGTGCTCTGCCTCGTCCGGCGGGGCGGCATGCGGCCATGGCACTCGGACGGCATCCGGATCGCCGGGCGCGGCCTGGTCCTCGCCCCGACGCTCTTCGCGGGCGGCGCCCAGCCGATGATCGACAGTTCCCTGCCGCCGCTGCTCTTCTACCCCCTGCGGGGCCGCGCCGCGATCTCCGAGGAGCCGCCCCCGGTCACCGGCGACGCCCTGATCCGCCTCCTCGGCCGGGCGCGGGCCCGGCTCCTTCTCCTGCTCGCCGAGCCCGCATCCACCACCGAGCCGGCCCACCGACTCGGCGTCACCCCGGGCGCGGTCAGCCAGCACCTCACGGTCCTGTACGACGCCGGGCTGCTCGGCCGCACGCGTCATGGCCGCAGCGTGCGGTACAGCCGGACCGAGCTCGGGGACGAACTCTGCCGTTGAGCAAGGGAGTTCACCCGGTGGGTCGCGGCAGCCCGATCGGATTGGGGAAGGGGAGTACCTCTGCCGCGAGGATCTGCCGCACGGGATGTTCGAGGGCGGACAGGAGCGTGTCCGCCTCGCGTGCGCCGAGCGGGCGGAGCAGCCGGGCCGACAGGCGGTCCGTGGCGTCCTCGATCAACTCCCGTTCGGTGCACCCGTGTTCGGTGATGTGCCCGTCGGCGTCCACCAGGCCGCGTCCGCGCAGCCGGTCCACCGCCTCCGCCCACTCCTGCTCGCTCCAGCCCCTGTCCTGGCGGATGGTCCCCGGGTCGACGCGGTCCGTCGCCGCGGCGAGCACCAGCGCCTCGCAGGAGTCGAGGCCGTGGTCGGCGAGCGCCGCGACATGCGCGTCACCCCTGAACTCGCGTACGCACGTGACCAGTTGCCAGAGCCGCTGCACGGGGTCGGTGCGCTCGCTCACCTCGCGGTTCGCGGCGAACAGCGGGCGGGCCGGTGACGGGGCGTCCTCGACCATCGCCGCGAGCGGCGGGCAGAGCTCGGCCGTACGCTTCTCGATGTCCGGGACCAGGGTGCGCAGCGCCCGCGCGGTGTACGCCGCGCGCTCCTCCACGATCCGGCCCGGCGATGCGTACTGCCAGGCGGAGGGGAGGGCCCGCGCCACCATGCCGGGGGCGAAGACGCCGAGCGCGGCCGTCGCGGCGCCCGGCTCTACCGTGCCCATCGGGGCGGTACGGGCGGCGAAGTACCCCATCCAGAAGCCCTTGAGGCCGAGCGCTCTGCCCAGGGTGCGGCAGTGCTCCTCGAAATAGATCACGGCGTGCAGGGGCTCGGTCCGCAGCCAGAGCGTGCGGGATCTGGTGAGGGTCATGGACCCACAAACTAGGCCAGCGCGGGAACCCGCGCCACCCGGCCGACCGCACACGACTCGTCATGGCGCCGCAGCAGAAGCCGCGCCAACTCCGGAGCGGGCCCCGGAACCCGGGCCATTACGTCCGTGTCGGCGGCGCCACGGGCGAAATGCCGCCGTTTTCCCGCAGTTCTTCGCTCAGCTTTCCGCCATGCTCAGAAGAACCTCAAGGATCCGTGTGGTGGAAGTGCAATTCCATGAACTCCCTTGCCTGTAAAGGATCTTGTTGATAGAAATTTCCCTGTCAATGAGAACTGAACAGACGGGGGTCTTCCTCATGACTGCAAGAAAGCGTTTCGCCGTGCTCGCCTCCACGGCTTCTCTCTGCCTGGCCGCCGGTGCCGTAAGCGCCGGCGAAGCCCAGGCGGCGGGTTCTTGGCGCTCGTTCAAGTTCCAGCACGGCAAGAACATCTGCATGAGCGTGCAGGCGAAGGCGAGCACCAAGAAGGGCAAGCGCGAGCGGGTCCGTGGGTGCACCGGCGGTGTGTACCAGCTCTGGCGCATCGACTTCCAGAAGTACAAGGGCAGGGCGGTCGCCAAAATACACCCCGCCACCAACACCAAGCTGTGCCTCTCCGGTGCCAAGACGGAGCGGATGGGCAAGAGCGGCTGGCTGTCGCACGTCACCAAGTGCAACAGCTCGGCGTCGCAGAAGTGGCAGTACGTGAGCTCGAACCCGGGCGCGTACTTCAACCCGCAGAACGTCAAGAGCAAGCTCTGCCTCGGCGCCTACAAGGGACGTAAGTCGAGCGGCACCTGGGTGGGCACGTCCAAGTGCAACAGCAAGGTCAGCGGTGGGCAGATCTTCAAGGTGAAGTAGGCAATTCGCCGCGGCGCTGAAAAGCGACACGGCAAAGAGTCCCCGTCTCCGGGCAATTGGGCCCGAGGCGGGGATTCGCTGTTTGTCCGCGATAATTCAGGCGCTGACCGCCACACGCATTGGGAGTCGCGCCTCCGTGTATCGCTGAATGAGCAGTCGCGCCACCTCGGGCGAAGGGCCGAGCTCCTCCGCGAGAACATCGGCGCCGGAATCCCTGGCACCCCGGGCGATCCGGTCCGGCAGAAATCCGGGGGCCAGGACATAGGGGGCGACCGCCACGCGCCGGACGCCCTGAGCGCGCAGCGCGCGTACCGCGTCCTCGGTGCGGGGAAGAGATGCGGAGGCGAACGCAGGCCGCACGGCGCACCAACCGGTGTGCCGCCACTCCCGCGCGATTTCAGCGATCACTGCGATCGCCTCCGGGTCGGTGGACCCCGCCGAGGCCAGCACGACCCCGGTCGAGGACTTGTCGGCGGGCGTCAGGCCCGCCTCGTACAACCGCCGTTCCAGGGCGGTCAGGAGCAGCGGCGAAGGACCGAGCACCGGCGCCTGCCGGATACGCAGCCGGGGCGGGGCCTGGTCGAGGACCGCCGGGATGTCGGCCTTCGCGTGGAACGCCCGGGTGAGCAGCAGGGGCAGCGCGACCACATCGCGCACACCTTCCGCGTCCAGGGACTCCAACACCTCGGGAACAGACGGCGAGTTGAAGTCGAGGAAGCCCGTCTCCACCCGCAGCCCCGGCCGCTGCGCCCGCACCCGCCGCACCAGGGCACGCACCGTCGCGGCATGCCGCGGGTCGCGGCTGCCGTGGGC
>NZ_SRIC01000320.1 GCF_004684775.1 Streptomyces sp. MZ04 | reverse complement strand
GTGCGGTCAGGAGAGTGTCCAGATCGGTGTTCACAGCGCGCCCCACGGGTCGAGCCAGTGTTCTACACCACCGATTCTGGGCACTCTCCGTCATTCCGGACAGAGCCAAAGCGCATCAACCATCTAGCGTGCCTGCCACGCCTATACCAGCAACCGCCAGCGGCACCCAGAGGGGAGTAGAAGTCACTCCTCAATGGTCTCAGCCCTGCCGCTGGCTGACGGCAATACTGACGGCAACGACCGCACACACAGGCTCGTGATCGCGAACGTAGGCGCCCAACCCAGACGGCGAACGGGCCCTCTCCCAGGCCCCCGCCCCAACCTACGGATCAGAAGGTTGCAGGTTCGAATCCTGCCGAGTGCACATCATGACCAGCGGCTCCCTTGATCAACGAGGGGGCCGTTCGTCGTTGTGGGAGAAAAACGGGAGAACCCGATCTGACGCCGTTCCAGGCGTCTCCCACGGTGGCCCGGGTCACTTCCGCCCCGCGCCCGGAGTCCATAGCTCCCGCCACTCCTCGGCCTTCAGTGCGGCAAGCGAGTCCTCCCACCTTCGGGTGAGGTCCTTCATCAGGATCTCCTCCATGCCCGCGGTGGGGTGGGCGTAGTGCTGGCTCATCTTGCCGCTCTTGTGCCCCATCCTCCGGTTGCGCAAAACCTCCGGGGTGCCGTCCTCCTCCATCCATGTCTCGTGGGTGTGCCGGAGCTCGTGGAAGTCGAACCCGGGCTTGATCTTGTCGCGGGCTGGCACCCAGAACTCCCGGAAATACTTCGGGCGGAGCACCTTGCCGCGGGCCGACGGGTAGACGTACTCGCTGTCATGGAGGGCGAGCTGCTCGTCGTGAATCTCGCTCAGCCAGTCGGGCAGGGCGAGATCGCGGTACGAGGCGCCCTTGCGGGGCTTGCCGTCCCTGCCCGTGAGGGGTTCGGCCCGGGTATGCACGTACTTGCGTCTGCCCTTGCGACGCTCGTTGTCGCCGCCGTGGTCCTTTATGAGGTCCCGCTTCGAACCCGCCATCTCACCCCAGCGGCAACCGGTGTAAGCGGTGTCGATGATCAGAGGGAAGAACGGCCCGCAGGCCACGGCCAGGCGCAGGACTTCCAACGGGGTCGCGGCTTCGCGCTCCTCCTCGGGGTCGGAGTCGGGGAGGTCGATCATCAAGCAGGGGTTCTTGACGACGTAGTCATCCACCTCCGCGTGCCGCATGATCTGCCGGAACGTCGTGTAGATCGCGTTCAGGTTGCGCCCCTTGACCCCGGCGTCCTGCATCTCCCGCACCCACTCCTGCACTTCCTTGCGCAGGATGCTGCGGAACTCGCGATGCCCCCAGCGGGGTTCGATGTGGACCCGCCAGTGGCTGCGCTTCGAGGCGTCGTTCGGCTTCTCGAACCGCATGCGGTCGAACCAGGCGGGGACGTACTCGCCCATGGTCGTGGTCGTCAGACGCGGGTGAAGCTGCTGTCGAACCTGAGTTGGCCCGAGACACCGTTCGGGGCGGACAAACGCCCCTTCGTCAAGCACGTACAGCTCTTAGCGGGCTTCGCGATGCAGTGGGCCGAAGACGCCGGAGGTCCGATCCCGGTCAGCGCGGCCTCGGTCTTCCTCCCGGTCAAGCGCACCCAGGACACCGAAGTGCGCTCAGATCTCCTGCACTTCGGCTACCGGGTCGCAGTACTGGAGGACCCCGACGATGCAGCCGAGATCCTCCGCTTCACGGATCGCATCCTCGTCCAGGCCCGGCGCCACTCGGCCGGCATCGCCTGGCATGCCTTCGGCGATGACCTCCACGTCACCCAGACCATCGCCACCGAGCGCCTGCCCGGATTCACGGGCGTCGGAGAGGCGTGGAAGGACCGCGAGGAACGAGCACGAGGTATCGCACCGGTCATCGACACGGCCTGGGACCTGGGGCAGTACGCGCTCCCCGAGGAAGCCGCCGTAGCCCATGGCATCCAGATCGGCGACGAGATGGGCAGGTTCGAGGGCCCCGGCGATGTCCAGACCGACTACGACCTCATAGTCGAGGGGGCCAACCCGGCGGGCCTGCTCCTCGAAGGGCTCGCGTTCGACATCCTGAGCCGTGCGCTGGTTACCGCGCTCCTCGGCGGCCGCGCGCTCCAACGGCTGCATTGGGACGCCCCGTTCAAGATGGAGAAGGCGATCGAACTGGAGGCGTGGCATGCCCTGTCCGCCATAGGCGGCGACATGCCCGCGCCCACTCAGCCGACCCAGTAGCGTCCCGCGGTGGTGGGAGCAGCCACCAGGGCGCTCCCGCCACCGCCCCCGGAGGCCCACGTGATCACCAGCACCACCCTGCCCCGCTCCGGCCGACTTCCCCGCAAGCGCAGCGGAACCATCAGACTCGCCTCAGTCGATGTCGAGTGGACGAAGAACTACCGCGTGAAGAACGGCAATCGGCCCTTCTGCTACTCCCTCGTCATCCTCGACATCCCTGCCGCCGGCGACTCGGCAGACCTGACCGGCATCCCCTTCGCGTACGCCAGCGCGTACATCGAGAGCGCCGACGAAACCGGCGCCCTCGTCGGCTCCGCCGCCGAGACGATCCGCGCGACGGCGAGCAGCGCCGACATCATCACCGGACACCAGCTCTGCTCGGACCTCGCCGTACTCGAGGCGACCGCAGACCAACCCCACGCGCCCCTTACGGAGGCGCGCGCTGCGTGGAAGGAGCGCCGGGCCCCAACCGAGGGCCAAGCGCGCTACCTCGACACCCGATACGACGCCGGCCACCTCCTCACCGGCGCCTCCCGCCGCCTGGTCGACGTATGCACCGAACTTGGTCTGGACGTCACCCAGCCCGAACTCCGCAATACCTCCATGACCGCCCTGCACCGCCACTGGCTGGAGCACAACGACGCCACGGCGCGCGAACGCATCAGCGTCCTCAACCTGCGCCACTCCCTGTCCACCGCCTACGTCGCCGCCCACGCGGAAGACCTTGGCCACTGGGACCCGAAAGGCTTCAACGTCAACCAGGCCCTGGCCCACGGCGCCGCGGGCGCATGGCCCTGGCTCACCTCGCAGACCTTCACGAACCTACTGGGGGATACATGACCATCCGCGAATGCGCCGTGATCGCCATCGAAGGCACCCAAGCCGCCGGGAAGACCACCCTCGTCAACGCGCTCACCGCCCACTACCGCGAGCAGGGCATCAACGTCACCAACACCGGAGAGCCAGCCCGCACCAGCCCTTTCATGGAGGCCATCGTCCTCCACGGTCAGGGCACCTTCGATCTCGTCGCCGAACTCGACCTCTTCGCCCAGCACTTCACCGTGCCACTCCGCGCCGCCCGCAACCACCGCCTACTAGTCACCGACAAGACCCCCGCCAACGTCCTCGCCCTGGCCCGCCTCGTCCTCGACCCCACCGAGCCCGGCACCGCCGAGACCCTCATGGCAATGCGGGCAATGTGCCGGGCCTGGATGCCCCAGGCGTACGACCTCGTGATCAATTGCCGCGACCGCTTCGACCAGAAGGCCGGCGGAGACCGCTTCCGAGAGAAGGTCCTCAACCTCCAAGACGAGGCCGAGACGGCCATCTACCAGGCATGCAAGGACAGCCGGGTCGCCATAGCCGAACTCCCCACCGGTCTGGACACTGCCGAGCGTGTCCAATGGATCGCCGAGCAGGTTAGTGAGCGGGGACTCGCCGCGGCCTGACACAGGCCAATCTGTCGATAGGGTCCCTACCGCGCCACGCCCGCCGGGAGGGACCCTTTGGCACGTCCGCACACCACCGTCGACGCCATGGTCATCCTGGAGCGAGACGGCCATCTACTGCTCGTAGAGCGCGCCGGTACCGGCTATGACGACGGCCTCCTCTGCCTCCCTTCAGGGAAGGTGGACCCCGGCGAGAGCGCCGCAGACGCCGCCGTACGCGAAGCCCACGAAGAAGTCGGCGTCGATCTCGACCCCGCGGCGCTGACCCCCGTGCACGTGATGCACTTCCAAAACCGCGAGGGCGAGAGCCGCATCGGCTGGTTCTTCGCCGCCGCCGACTGGGAAGGCGAGCCGTTCAACGCCGAGCCCCACAAGAGCGCGGGCATCGCCTGGCACCGCGCCGAGCAGCTCCCGGAGAACACCGTCCCGTACAACGCCCTCGGCGTCGCCCACTACCTGAAGGGCGAGCCCTTCTCGTTCCACGGATGGCTCAAGGAGTAAGCCCGCAGTGGGGGCAGCGGGCGCTGACCCTGCCGCGGGTCTCCACGATCACCCCCAGTTCACGCAGCCGCCGAAGGTGATAGCTGACAGTGGCGATGCTGGACAGGCCGACCGCGGCCGCCAACTCACGGAAGCTGGGGGCCTCGCCGTATCGGGCGATGTGCGCACGGGCGGAGCGGACGATCCGTATCTGTGCCTCGGTGAGGGGGCCGCGGTCACGAGGCCCTCACCTCGCGCTCCTCTACGGCGCGCGCCTGGCGTCGGAGCTCAACTCGCGCGGCTGGCGCACCGCCCGGGATCGCTGACCAGTAGGGATGCGAGACCAGCCGGGCAGAGAGCCGGTGAAGGCGACGCCGCAGTGCTGCTGTGTTGCGGGGGCGAGGAGTGGCGAGCGCGTCGTACGTGCGGGTCCAGGCGCACTGGAGCTCCACGAGATCGTCGGGGAAAGTCATGGACGGCATGCGCCGAGTCAATCATGTGTTCGATTTTGTCGGCACGCCCGACTCGCGTTTCGAGGCGGTGTGTCCTGTGCCATCGAATGTTGAGCGTGTGCCACGGAACTTTGATCATGCCTCAGGGCGGCCTGATGCCCTCTTCAGCCGGTCAGTCAGCCTAGTAGCGGGCCGGTCACGCCGAGGTCGATTTCGAAGTTGCCCAGGAGGTCGACGTTCAGGCTGCCTACCACATTCTGGCTGAGCCCGATCACCACTATGCCGGCCGTGGTTGTGCTGCTCGGGGCGACGCTGCGCACGGTGAACGGGGTGGTCCGCTCGAAGGTCTCGGTTGCTTGGGCGATGAGTGCGGGGTCATCGGTGAGGGTGCCCTCCGGGGTGACCGTGTCCACGAACGTGGGCAAGGCTTCGGCGAGCTGATCCGCGACGGTCTCTGTGCTGCTGCCGGCCTTGTCCGCAAGAGCAGCCAATGGCTCGGTGCCGGTCTGAGCGAGCAGCTCTTCACCGGAAATCGGTTCGTTTGTGCCTGTCGAGATCCAGGACTGGGCGGCTTCGGACAGTGATGCCATGGGAGTGCTCCTTCCGGGAAGCGTCTCCGTGATGATCCCATGACAGAACGTGCTCGACGGTCGGAACTGAGGATTCGCACGACGGCTCCCCTGACCTCAGTACCCGCGTGCTCAACCTTCGATGGCATTCGCTCAAGGTTCGCTGTCGCAGGACACGGTGGCGCGAGTGTCCTGTGCCACCGAAGTTGAGCGTGTGCCAGGGAAGTTTGAGTGCGAACGTCAGGCGTAGCCCCTTATCGCCGTGGGAAGGTCCATGCGGCGGCACCAGGCCGCCCAGGAGGAGGCACAGAAACATGACCGAGAAGACCCCGAAGGGCGACGCGCCGGCAGGCGAGCGACTGCCCTTGGACCAGCCCGCGGCACTGACCGCTACGACAACCAACGGCGTGATCACCTTGACTTGTGGTGCTGGGAACATGATCCAAGGAGCGATCCCTGTGGTGGACGACGAGGGAAACCTCCTCGCGGTGTACACCGCAGGCCCGACCCCCACTCCGAAGTCATCAACTTCGAACAATCTCGGTGGCGAGATCTCCGGCGACATCAGCATCAACGGGGAACTCAGTGGCTCAGGCACCGTCAGCGCTGGAGGCTCGGCCAACGGCAACGGCTCGTTCACCACGCCGAACTTTGAACAGGGCCAGACACCCAGTTTCACCAGCACCAACGGCAGCAGCGGTGTCAGCGGCAGTCTCAGCGGTTCGCTCGGAGCAAGCGCCGCGTTCGAAGGCACCTTCCGCATCAGATAGTTGCCCCGTCTCTGTCAAACTGGACCCCGTCTCAAGTGACTTGGACTGGAAGGCTCGTGGCGGACCAGGTCACTTGAGACACCCAGGTCAAACGCGGTGCACACCCGTTCGGCGTGCCGACGACGCATCTTCGCGGACCAGATCAACTGAGATTTGGCTCGTCGGCGCATCTCAGTGCGTTGTGGCAAACCGGATTTCGTTCGAGGTGGGCTGTCCCGTGCCACCAACCTTTGAGCGCATGCTGGCAGAGACTGATCAGGAGTCAGGGTGGCGTCGAGTCTGATCGCAGACGGGGATCGACGCGTTGTGTATCTGATTGGCTGCGGATGGGAGGCGCGACAGTCGCGTCCGGACCACAGGAGCAGGCATGAGCACAGCGGAAGAACGGACCAACCCGGCAGCCCAGCTGGGCTTCCAGCCGGGGCAGGTCGTGCAGGAACTCGGCTACGACTACGACGACGTGGAGAAGGAGCTTCGCGAGGCCATCGAGGAGCTGACCGGCAACGACCTGGTCGATGAGAAGTACGACGATGTCGTCGATGCCGTGATCGTCTGGTTCCGTGACGGGGACGGCGATCTTGCTGACGCCCTGGTCGACGCGACGACGCTGATCGAAGATGGCGCCCTGATCTGGCTGTTCACGCCGAAGTCAGGACGTGACGGGCACGTCGAGCCCTCAGACATCCAGGAGGCCGTGGTGACGGCCGGCCTTCAGCAGGTCGGTTCCGCCACAGCGGGCAGGGACTGGAACGGCCTGCGCCTGGCCACCCCCAAGGCGTGGCGGTAGCAGCCGGAACGGGCCTCATGAGGGGCACAGGCGCCCAGTCCGGAGCGTCGGGGTGGGCGCTTTCTCGCGCGCGGCGATGGGTCGGCCCTGCGGGCCGAGTTCGTACCCCAGTGGCTCCGGGGCCAGTGTCTGCTGTCATCTAGCTGAGGCGTTTGACAGCGAACCCAGTCGTTTCGGCTTCCTTGCCAGCGAGTCACGATTGCTCGGAGGGCTAGGTATGTTCTGCGGACACCGTGATGCTCCGCGGGGTGGCAGTCGGCGAGGGCCGGGCGCGTTCTCGGGGCGGGGAACGCGTGGGAGAAAAGTGGGAGAACAGCGCCCCGCAGTACCTCGGTTCTACTTCGTTGTAGCTATCGCTAACCATCCGCTGAGCTGCGAAGGAACCAAGAATCCCCAGGTCAAAAACCTGGGGATCATGGTCTACGGATCAGAAGGTTGCAGGTTCGAATCCTGCCGAGTGCACAGCAGACCAGAGGCCCCGACGAGAAATCGTCGGGGCCTCTGGCTTTGTGCCCGAGGGCCTCGGTGATCGTGCGAGCTGGTTGGGTTCCTGACCCGCTCACGTTCGGGTGACGGTGCGCTCGGTGTGGACGACTCTGCGGGCACCATGCTGCTTGTCCGGCCTCGGACCTCCCCGGGGCTCGCGTTGAGGAGCAGCCTGGTGCACCGTTGTCGTTCTGGCCTGGCAGTCGCAGGCGCTGCCGCGCTGCTGTCCGCGAGCCTGTTCAGCCTGCCGGTGGTCGGCAGTGCCGCTGCCGCCGAAAAGTCGCGCGGCTACATTGTGGTGCTCAAGGACTCAGTGGCCAGCCCGGCTTCGGCCGCCGGTCAGCAGTTGAAGAAGGTGGGCGGCACCCGGACAGCTGTGTACAACCAGGCCCTCCGCGGCTACGCGGCCACCCTGACCCCGGCCCAGGCCACCGCGCTGGCCAAGGACTCGCAGGTGCGCTTCGTCTCGCCGCAGCGCACCTACAAGTCCGCCCCGCCACGCCCGCCACGCCCGCCGCGCCGGCTCAAGACGACCGTCGGCTGTGAGACCTTCCCCGACGACCGGCAGTGCCAGCCGCTGTTCATCGACCGCGTGCGTGCCGACCGGTCCTCGACCCAATCCGGTGACGGAAAGGGGGCCGTCAATGGGAAGGTCGCCGTGTTCGAGGGGGGCGTCGCAGCCGATGTGCCGGATCTCAACGTCCGGGGCGGGGTCGACTGCCTCGACGGCAGCCCGGTCGTGCCGGGCCGCAGCCTGGTCGACAACAACGGACACGGCACGCTGGTCGCCGGCATCATCGGTGCCCGCGACGACAACCAGGGCCTGGTCGGCGTGGCGCCGGGCACCCCCCTGTGGTCCGTCCAGGTCAGCGACGACAATGGCGACATCTCGGACGAGGCCCTGTTGTGCGGGATGGACTGGCTGATCTCCACCCGCACCGACAACGACCCCGGCAATGACATCGCGATCGCCAACCTGAGTCTCGGTGAGGTGGATTCCGAACCCCGGGACAGGGACGACCGTCACTGCGGCACGGTCAACCACGACGCACTCCACCTGGCCATCTGCAAGGCAGTGGACGTCGGCATCACCCCTGTCGTGTCCGCGGGCAACGAGCGCGTCGACCTCGCCCGCGTCGTTCCCGCTGCCTACGACGAAGCGGTCACCGTCACCGCGATGGCCGACTACGACGGCAAACCCGGCGGCAGGAAGGTGCCTCCCCTCTGCTACGGCACGGATGAAGGCTTCTTCGGCCAGGCCGACGACCTGGCGAGCCTGGAGTTCAGCAACTTCGCCCGCTCCGGCACCGACCGGCGCCACACCCTCGCCGCGCCGGGTGTGTGCATGGAAGGCAACGCCCCCCTTCCTTTCCACCACACTGTCAACCTCGGCACGAGCTTTGCCGCGCCCGTCGTCTCCGGCGCCCTCGCCCTGTGCATCCACACCCACCGCTGCAGCCACACCAACCCGGCCCGCAACCTCACGACTCTCGTCCGCGACGCACGCGTCTACAACCAGCACGACCCGCGCTACGGCTTCTTCGGCGACCCGCACCGTCCCATCCCCGGCCACTACTACGGCCCCCTCATCGCCGCCCATCGCTACTGACCCCACCGCCTTGGGCCCCCGGCGGACGGAGCGCGCGGAGCGGTAACCAGGACTGCGTGAGACTGTCCGTATGGAGTGGCGCAGTGCGGGGT
>NZ_SRIC01000319.1 GCF_004684775.1 Streptomyces sp. MZ04 | reverse complement strand
CGTCGGCAGCGTCAGATGTTTATAAGAGACAGGGGTGGGGGGACTTCTGGGGGCGGTTTGATGGGGTTGCCGATTCGGTCAAATTCCGTCAGGAACGTGCCACTAAGCAGATGGGAACACTTGGAAGCGGAAACCATATGATCGAGACCTGTCTGGATGCGGACGGGGTGGTGTGGTTGATGCTGCACTCCGGGTCCCGGAACATCGGCAAGGAACTCGCTGAACACCACATCGGCTTGGCCCAGAAGCTGCCGCACAACCAGGGCCTGGTTGACCGCGACCTTGCGGTCTTCGTCTCCGACACCCCGCAGATGGCGGAGTACCGGAACGACCTCTACTGGGCTCAGGAGTACGCGAAGTACAACCGCGCGATCATGATGGCGCTCCTTAAGGACGTGATCCGCAAGGAGTTCAAGAAGGCGAAGCCGACCTTCGAGCAGGAGATCTCGTGCCACCACAACTATGTTGCGGAGGAGCGGTACGACGGCATGGACCTGCTGGTGACTCGTAAGGGGGCGATCCGGGCGGGCTCTGGTGAGTACGGGATCATCCCCGGCTCCATGGGCACCAGCTCGTACATCGTGAAGGGCCTCGGCAACGAGAAGGCATTCAACTCGGCGTCGCACGGCGCGGGTCGGCGTATGAGCCGCAACGCCGCGAAGAAGCGCTTCTCGACGAAGGACCTGGAAGAGCAGACGCGGGGCGTCGAGTGCCGCAAGGACTCGGGCGTCGTGGACGAGATCCCGGGCGCCTACAAGCCGATCGAGCAGGTCATGGAGCACCAGCGTGACCTTGTCGAGGTCGTGGCGAAGCTGAAGCAGTTCATCTGCGTGAAGGGCTGAACTGCAGGTGGGGCCCAGGTTGTTGTCAGCTTGGGCCCCACTGTTCAGCGTCCTACTGGTCCGTCGGTTTCGGTACCTTGCCGGTACGGAGTCGCCAGAGGCGCAGATGGCAGCTCTTCTCGGTCCGTCCGAGCTCCTCGGCTGCAGTTGTGTCGCTGCCGAGCTGGAGCAGGATCCGGTCCTCCCACTCTTTCCAGATGCGTCGGTTGCTGACAGCCCTCATCTCGGCGGGCCGCTGCCACGAGGCGAATGAGTCGACCGCCGTCCGCTTGCGCTCCAGAGCGAGGCAGCCCGACGCGTGGTGGGGCGATCTTCTTCGACTTGCGGCCGTACGGCAGGCCGAGCTGGTTGATGGTCGTCCTGGCTTCCAGGGAGCACAGGGACCGGGTTGCCGAGCGGTGGCTCTCGGAGAAGTTCGTCGACCGGGTGCGCTCGCTGATGGTGCTGTTGTACGGGGTCAGCCGCCGGAATTCGCGCAGGATCTCGATGTCCCGCGCGTTGATCTCAACGGTCAGTTTGCCCTTCTGGCCCGCCCCCTGCTGGAGATGCCCATCCGCCTGCATGAAGCCGTACATGTAGGCGTACTCGGGCACTTCGAGGTCCACCCCCGATTCCGCAGGACCGCAGGGCTGGGTGGACGGCCAGTTGCCAGAGGTAGCCGGCGCCCTGATGGAGCTTGTGGTCGATGCCGCCCTTGGCCACGGGGATGTCGGACGGCGGGCAGATCGCCAGGTAGTCCACTTCGCCGAGCCGGGCGCGGTGGAGCTGCCGGGCTACGGATTTCGGGTGGTGCGGGGAGCCGGACCAGGTGCATGAGGGGAGGTCGGCGGGGGTCAAGTCGCGTGCGCTCGGGGGGAGTACGAGTTCGGCCGTGGTCATTTCGCGTGCTTGACGGCGAAGATCATCACGAACGCGATGATGTGGATGCCGAAGAGGAAGTACGCCAGGTACCACCACATCAGGCGCTCGTTCTTCTTCTCGTCCTTGAGGCGGCGGACCTCGTGCTCGTGTGTGAGGCGGTGGAGCGGATCGGGGGAGTCGGCGGAGTACGCGGGGGTGCCGGGGTCGTCGCCGGGGAGGCCCATCGTCACGACTCCCTGTGGATCTTGGTGTTGGACGCCTGGGCGCGGGGGCGGACCACCAGGAGGTCGATGTTGACGTGCGGGGGGCGGGTGACCGCCCAGGTGATCGTGTCCGCCACGTCGTCGGCGGTGAGGGGCGCGGCCACGCCCGCGTAGACCTTGGCCGCCTTCTCCTCGTCGCCGCCGAAGCGGGTCGTGGCGAACTCCTCCGTCTTGACCATGCCGGGGGCGACCTCGATCACGCGGACGGGGGTGCCGACGATCTCCAGGCGGAGGGTCTCGGCGAGTACGTGTTCGGCGTGCTTGGCGGCCACGTAGCCGCCGCCGCCCTCGTACGTGCCGTGGCCGGCCGTGGAGGAGAGGACCACGATCGTGCCGTCGCCGCTCGCGGTGAGCGCGGGGAGCAGGGCCTGGGTGACGTTCAGGGTGCCGATGACGTTCGTCTCGTACATCTGGCGCCAGTCGGCGGGGTCGCCGGTGGCGATGGTGTCGGCGCCGAGTGCGCCGCCCGCGTTGTTGACCAGGACCGCGATCTTGCGGAAGGCGGTCGCGAACTCGTCGACGGCCGTGCGGTCGGTGATGTCGAGGGAGTAGGCCAGCGCGTCGTGGCCGGCGGCCGTGATCTCGGCGGCCAGTGCCTCGATGCGGTCCTTGCGGCGGGCCGTGAGGACGACGCGGTAGCCGGCGGCCGCGAGCTGCCGTGCGGTGGCTGCGCCGATGCCGCTGCTCGCGCCGGTGACGATCGCGATGCGGGAGGCGGGCACGGCGTTCGTGGCGGCGGTCATGGCTGCTCCTTGGGCGTCCTGATGCGTACGTACGTTCCTGTGCGGTCCTTCGCCAAGGATAGGCGGGAGCGTCCGTGCTCTCAGCGGCCTCTGGGGGCATACATGATCACTGCCATGCCCGCGAGGCAGATCAGTGCGCCTGTCACGTCCCAGCGGTCGGGCCGGTAGCCGTCGGCGACCATGCCCCAGGCGATCGAACCGGCGACGAAGACGCCGCCGTACGCGGCGAGGATGCGGCCGAACTCGGCGTCCGGCTGGAGGGTGGCCACGAAGCCGTACACGCCGAGCGCGATGACGCCCGCGCCGATCCAGGCCCAGCCCTTGTGTTCGCGCACGCCCTGCCAGACGAGCCAGGCGCCGCCGATCTCGAAGAGGGCGGCGAGGACGAAGAGGGCGGCGGAGCGGGCGATGAGCATGGGGTGATCGTGGCATGTGCGGTACCGGTACCCCGTCAGTTCTCTGCGCCGTACGATTTCTGCCTGGCCCGCGCCACGGGGCAGACGTACGAACCCGCCCCGGAGGGCGGCGGCGTACTGGAGGCGTTGCGGGAGGCGGTCGCGGGTCTGGCGCCCACCGCCCGGAAGATGGGTGTCTTCGAGGAGCCGGTGGAGATGCCCGGCGGCGCCTCTGAGCTGGAGAAACTGCTGGCCGAGACGGGCCGCGACCCGCGCTGGGAATCTACGGCCGCCTGGCCGAAGCCTGACGCCGGACCCCACCACGGGCCGCACCCCCACCGAGCACCACAACCCCCGGGAACACGCGCTGCGTTCCCGGTTCGCGTACCTGCGGGCGGTGGTCGTACCGACGGCCGTGTACGCGGCGTCCGAGGACTGGGGAGCGGACGGCCTCGACGAGCGCGTCGAGCGGGCGGCCGGGGAACTGGCCGGCGTCATGCGGCCCGCGCGGGCGCACGAGGAGGAGCTGATCCCCTTCGAGCGGCAACTCGCGGCGCTGAGGCCGCAGTAGCGAGAAAAGGCGAGGTGCTCAGCCGCCGGTGGTGTCCGAACGCCAGGTCATGGTGACGGTGACATGCGCCTCGCCCTGCGATTTGGCGATGACGGCGCCGAGTTCGGCGTTGAACCGCATGCCGAACGCCAGGCTGATCTCATCGGGGCGGCTCGGCATGTCCCGCAGCCGCCCGATGGCGTTCGCGGCCGCGCCGCGGATGCGGTCGACGCCCTCCTCGAACGAGGCGGTGGCGTCGGCCACGGCGGTACCCAGACGGGACACCTCGACCACTCCGGGTTCGTCCTCCGCCACCTCCACGACCACGAAACCGTCGCCGCTCTGGGCCGGGAACCGCAATAACTGCGTCATGTACGCCCCCTTGGGTGTCTGCTGGGTCTCTGCTGGGTGTCTGCCTCGTGCCCGCGGCGACCCAGGCTTGTATGACCTGCGGCCGTCTTCCACTGGAGAGCCGTTGCGGCCACCATGGAAGCGCACCCCGAGCCGCCAGACCACCACATCAGGGGGAATCACGGTATGGCAGAGTCTGCGAAGGACTTCTGTTCCGATCTCGTTGATCTGTCCGGGATCTCTTTGGTGGAGCTGCGTTCCAGTGACGATCCCGTGCTGCGACGCGCGTTGAGCAGGGCGGATCAGCGGGCGACCCTCGCCTTCGGGACCCTCAACGAAACCAACAGCGAGGAAATGAGATTCCTGCGCGGGCGTGGTCCGGACGGGCGGTGACCGTCACCGTGCAGCCGCTGTACGGGCAGCCGCTGGACGTGCACCGAGTGTCCCGTGAGTCGCTCAGGGCCATCGCGGCGGGCCGGGCGGACCAGACCGATCTGAAGATGCTGCGTTCCGGACAGCGCAGTCAACTCCTGCTGGTTCTGCGCGCGTTGCTGGATCACGTCGACGACGCGGCCCGCGGCGCCCGGCGTCCGGGTGGCGTTCCCTCCGGCCAGGAGGCCTGGCATCTGCTGTGCGCGGCGCAGCGGCAGTCTCCCGAGGCCGTGGAGACGGTGCTCACCGATCCCGCTGTCATGGCCTGGGCGCTGCGACTGCTCAGACGCCTGGGCGGATCCGCCGCCACGGCGGAGTCCTCCGCGCCGCTGTGGGCCGATCTCGGCCAGTTCCAGGCGGTGGCCGCGGCGGCGGCGCTGCGGGCCGGAGTCCGCGCGGTGCTGCGGGTGCCCGCCCACCGCGGCATGGTCTGGGTGCCCGGCGCGGGGGTGGCGGGCCCGGTGGCGCGGCGCCGGTGGAGCGCGGCGGAGGTCCGGGTGGAGCGGGACGGCGCCGTGGTGCTCGGGGAACTCGCGAGGGTGCGACTGCCCCGTCCCCCGCCTGCGTCGGCGCCGGGGTGGCGTCCGCTGCGGACGGTGTCGGGCTGTGCGCCGTGTGCGCGCGAGGAGGCGGCGGGGCCGTGGCTGGACACGGTGACGCCGTACCGCGACTTCACGCGCTACCCGAAGTCCCCCGGCCGGTCGGGGGAGCGCCGGCTGCGGCTGTGGGAGGACCGTCTCGCCGGTGCGTACGCCTTGCTGGACCGGGAGTCCCCCGCGGACGCCGCCGCGCTCAGGGCGCTGGTCAGGGTGCTGGTGCCGAGGCCGTTCCGGACGGCGCGGGGCGGTCTGGTCGCCAGCGCGTCCTCGGTCGACGCCTTCGGCTCGATCACCCTGTCCCTGCCGTACGACGCGACCCAGACGGCGGCGGTCCTCGTCCACGAGACCCGGCATCAGCAGCTGAACGCGCTGCTCGGTCTGGTGCCGCTGGTCCGGGCCGACGGGGACCGGCGGGGCGGGCCCGAGGGATGGCGGCGGCTTTATTACGCGCCGTGGCGAAGTGACCCCCGGCCGGCGCTCGGGCTGCTCCACGGGGTGTTCGCCTTCGCCGGGGTCGCGCGATTCTGGCGGAGGCACCGCGCACAGGTGACAGGGGTGGAGGCGCAGCGGGCGGACTTCGAGTTCGCCGTGCTCAGGGAGCAGGTGCGGGAGGCCGTCGCGGCGCTCGCGGCCGATGGCGATCTGACCGAGGCGGGGCGGCTGTTCGTCGACGAGATCGCGGCCGCGGTGCGGGAGTGGCAGGAGGACGACGTGCTCGCCGTGCCGGGTCAACTGGCCCGTGATTACTGCGCGTTGCGGCGTGCGGTGTGGCGGGCGCGGCATCTGGAGGTGGCGCGGTCGGCGGCGGAGCGGTGCGCGGCCGCCTGGTCGGCCGGGCGGCGGGCTCCCGCGCTGCCGCCGGCGACACTGCGCCCGCGTCCGGACCTGATCCGCCTCGACACGTTCGGGCCGCTGGCCAGGTATCGCCTGTCGGCGCCGGACCTCTTCGCCCGCGGGTGCCGGCAGGCGCAGGCGAGCGGGGACGTGGCGCGCCTGGCCGAGTACGCGGCGATCGCGGGGGACGCCGAGCAGGCCGCGATCGGCTACGCGGAGTGGACCGCGCGGGATCCGCAGGACGCCGAAGCGTGGATCGGCGCCGCGCTCGCGCTTCCGCGGGAGGCCCGGGGAGCGGGTTTCGCGGTGCTCCTGAACCGGCCCGAAGTGGTGGCGGGTGTTCGCCGTGCCGTCGCCGCGGCGCGCGGCGGCTTCCCCGATCCGATGGGCCTGGCCGATTGGCTGGCCGACGCCTACGCCGACGCCGACACCGGAGCAGGCGCCTGCGGGGCCGAGGACAGCCCCGTACACGCCTGGCCGGTACCGGACGCGCCTGCCTAGAGCGAGATCAGGTCGATGTCGGCGTTGGCCCGCAGCCCCTTCTCGGCGTCCAGTGTGGCGGGATGGGAGGAGCCCAGGGCGCTGCGGTAGCGCTTGAGTGCCTCGGAGTACAGATGCTCGCTCTCCTCGGTCCTGCGCAGCGCCTTCAGGTCGTAGCTCATGTTGAGCTGGACGGCCAGGTTCGCCGGGTGGTCCTCGCGCAGTCGTGCCGATTCCTCGGCCACGGCCTTGTCGATGGCGTGGGCCTCATCCGGCCTGCCGAGTGCGAAGTGGTCGCTGGCCAGGTTCATCCGGGCGAGCAGGGTCCGGGGGTGTGCCTCACCGAGCGAGCGGGTCAGGCCTTCGACCGTCTCCCGGTCCAGTTCCAGCGCGGCCTCCGGCCGCTGGAGCAGCCTGAGGGTCACCGCGAGGTTCATGGCCAGGGCGTGGCTGTGCGGGTGCTGCCTGCCGTAGCTGGCGCGGTGCTGTTCCAGCGCCTGTTCGCTCAGGGTGCGTGACTCCTGGAGCTTGCCGATCTGACGCAGGTCGTTGGCGTGGCTGACCGCCATCAGGAGGTGGTGGCGGCTGCCGATGCCGAAGATGTCGCCGGTCAGCTCGATGTACCTGCGCGACAGCTGGTACGCGCCCTCGTGGTCGCCCTTCTTGCGGCGTGTCACGCATCGGCTCCGGTTCACAAGCGCGGTGAAGGGGTGCGCCTCACCGAGCTTCTCGCCGACCTCTTCGGCGAGCAGCTCGTAGCCCTCGAGCGCTTCCTCGTACCGGCCGACCTCTTGCAGGTCGAGCAGGTACGCGTCCCGGGTGGTCAGCGTGTAGAGGTGGTCCTCGCCCAGGGTCTCGACCCTGCGCTGCCAGGTGTCGTAGTCCAGCTCCAGGGCTTTCTCCGAGTTTCCGGCCAGGCGCAGGCTCACCGCGTAGTTGTGTGCGGCGAGGAGGGTGGCGGGGTCGTCCGCGCCGAACTCCATGAGGCTGGTGTCGTAGACCCGCTTGTCCATCTCCCGCGCCTCGCCGAAGTTTCCCCGGTTGCGGTGGTGGGCGGCCATGAAGCTCTGGGCCTGCAGCGTGTCCTCGTGGGCTTCGCCGAGGACCCTGCGGAAGCGCTCCACGAGCACGGACTGCAGGTTGTACGAGCGTGCGAGGTCGATGCCTTGTTCGCGCAGCGCCTGGGCGATCTGCTGGTCGATCCCGAGGACCTCCTCGTGCTCCTCGCCCAGCCGCGCGCGCCAGATCTCCGCGGCGCGCTCTCCCAGGGACAGCGAGGCGGCGTGGTCGCCCCGGGCGCGCAGGAACCACACCTCGTTCAGGACGAGCCGACGGGTCCAGGGTTCCTCGCACTCCACGGCGTTGGAGGCCCGCACGTGCGTGAGCAGGGACGAGTAGCGTGGCCAGTAGGTGACGCGCTGCGGGTTCCTGGGGTCGGAGTGGGACAGCAGCTGGTGGGCGGCGTGCCGCATCGTCGCCTGCTCCTGCATGTTCATCTGCTCGATGAGCACGCGCTGCACCAGCCGGTGCATCTGGACCGTGTTCTGCCGGTGGTCGATACGGGCCAGGGCGTAGCGGCCGATCTCGCGCACCGCCCGGCCCAGCTTGACCGGGTCGTCGAGGGCGCTCTGCAGTTCCGGCGTGACGGAGATCCCGCGCACCGCGGAGAACAGGTCCCACTCGATGGGCTCGGGAGCGAAGAAGGCGCAGACCTGCAGGAGTTGGAGGGCGTCCGGGCGGGTCTCGCGCAGCCGGCCGAGGGATACGTTCCAGGCGGCCGCCACCGACAGGGGGTAGTCGCCGGGGGGCTCGGACTGCATGAGTTCGGTGAAGTTGCGCTCGTACACCTCGAGGTACTGCTGTACGGGCATCCCGGTCTCCGCCAGCCAGACCGCGGCCTGTTCGACCGCGAGCGGCAGGTCGCCCAGGGCGGCGGCGAGGTGGTCGACGGCTTCGTCGGGGAGTTGGGAGCTGCGGCGCCTCAGCAGAGCGACGCTTTCCTCACGGGCAAACACGTCGACCTCTAGTGAGCTGGCGTCGGTGGACCACTGGAAGTTGCGGGACGTCACGACGATGCGCCCTGGTCCGTCACTGGGAAAGTACTTGCGTACCACTTTGGGGTTCTCGGCGTTGTCGAACACCAGGAGCCAATCGCTGTACGGTTCGCCCCGGCGCAGGGCGTCGAGGACCGCGGGTACCGCGCTCATCTCGGATCCGGCCTGCAGGCCCATCTGCTCGCCCAGTTCGATCAGCGACTGGACGATCTGGTTCTCCTGCTCGGAGGGGATCCACCAGATGAGGCGGTAGTCCCGACTGTGCCTGTATACGTGTTCGATGGCGATCTGGGACTTGCCGACGCCGCCCATGCCGTGCAGGGCTTCCGGCAGGACCGCGGTGACGCCGCTGCGCAGTCGTTCTCGCAGGCTTTCGAGCAGCACCTCCCGTCCCGTGAAGTTCCGGTTCCGCTGCGGTACGTTTCCCCAGATTCGGGGTGGATCGTGCGGGCTTCGGGGGCCCGGAGCAACGGGCAGACCGGCTGACACGGGGATGCCTCCTTGTCGTGAACGCGCGGGGGCGGGAACGGTCGTGGCG
>NZ_SRIC01000031.1 GCF_004684775.1 Streptomyces sp. MZ04 | reverse complement strand
GGCTGCGGGGGTGGGCCGGGCGCACCGACGGCACAGCCGGGACGCCGCCCGGCCTCCCGGCTGGGGGTTCAGCCGGGTGCGGGCCCCTGGCGGTGCGGTGGGCCGGGTGTCGTCAGCCTGGCCGTGCCGGCGGCTTGGGGCTGGATCGTGCTGGGTAAGGGGACGGTGGCGTGGCGGTCCAGCTTGCCGCTCAGTGTGAAGGGCAGTGCGGGGACGATCTCCGCACTCGACGGCACCATGTGCGGCGGCAGCAGCCCGCTCAGATGAACCCTCAGGTCCCTGACGCTCGGCGCGGCAGCGGTCGCCGGGACCACGAAGGCAGCCAGGATCTGTTGCCCCACGCCGTCGCGAACCGGCGTGACCGCGGCACGGGCCACCGCCGGGTGGAGACATAGCGCGGCCTCGATCTCGGCCGGCTCCACTCGGTGACCGCGGATCTTGAGCTGCTGGTCGAGCCTCCCGAGGAACTCCACCGACCCGTCGTCGAGGCAGCGCACGCGGTCGCCCGTCCGGTAGGCCCGGGTGCCGTCGTCGAGGGATATGAAGCGGTCCTTGGTCTGCTCCGGCGACCCCCAGTAGCCCCGCGCGAGACCGGCGCCCGAGATCAGCAGCTCGCCCGTCGTACCGTCCGGGACGCGCTCGAGCCTGGCGTCGACCACCCGGATCTCCGTGGCGGCGATCGGGCGGCCTATGGGCACCGTCGCTCCTGGGCGCCGCGCCGCCTCCGCCGGCCCCACCTCGTACGTCAGCGAACCGATCGTCGTCTCAGTCGGCCCGTAGTGGTTGATGATCCGGCACCGGCCCCGGGTCCGGGTCCGGGCCCGGACCTTGTCGACAAGGTCCCAGGACAGTGCCTCGCCTCCCAGGAGCAGCGCCTCATGCGGCAGTACGTCGGTGTCCGTGAAGCTCAGGAGCGCCGCCAGATGCGAGGGGGTGATCTTCAGGTAGTCGATGGCCTGGGTGCGTGCGTAGTCCGCGAACCGCACCGGATCAAGTACCACTTCAGGCGGTACGAGGTGGACGCAGCCGCCGGAGAGCAGCGCGGGGAACACGGCGGTGTTCCCGAGGTCGGTGGCCAGGCTCGTGACGCTGGCGAACGATCTGGGCTCGTCGGCGCAGCCCAGCAGGGACACCACATGGCGGGAGTAGTTCGCCAGTCCGCCGTGGGTCACCGCCACGCCCTTGGGGGCGCCGGTCGACCCCGACGTGTAGACGACACAGGCCAGATCGACAGGCGCGGGAGGTTGGGGGCGGACTGCTGGCGCCTGCGGCAGATTGCCGAGCCGGAGTGCTGTCCCGGTGAATCCCGGCTGCGGTCGATCGGTGAGCAGGATGCGGGCCCGTGAGTCGGACAGCTGTGCGGTCATCCTGCTCTGCGGTTGTTCCACGTCGAGGCAGACGTACGGAGCACCGGAGCGCAGTACGCCCAGTAACGCGACTAATTGCTCAGTTCCGCGGACGGCCAGCACAGCCACCGGCTCGTCCGTCGTCGCTCCCTGGGCGACGAGGGCATGCGCGACGCCTGCTGTCGCGCGGTCCAGCTCCGCATAGGTCAGACGTCCGCCGTCGCCGACCAGGGCAGGGCGGTCCGGCCACCGAGCCGCCTGCTGCTGGAAAAGCTCCATCACCGTGTGTTCAACCGTGTGTTCACCTGACACGAAAGCCTCCGCGGCGTGGAACCGGCAAGTTCCACAGGTAATAGTCGTGGACTTACAGAGGCCCATACTAGTGCTGCGTCCATGGAGCTGGACTGCCTCAACTCCCGTGTCAGGTCGGGGCATTGGGCTGAACTGTGGCCCTCTCGGCGGCTCTGGCTCACTCTCGGTCGCAGACCGCCGCCACCACCGCCACCGGGCGCTCGCGCTCGCGCTCGCGAAAACAGCGCGCGCACCCCATCAAGGTGTCGGTGGTGTCGGTGGTGTAGGTCGTGTCGGTGGTGTCGGTCGTGTCGGTATCGATGAACTGCTCATCCACGTACGGGAACTGATGCTCCATTACGTGTAATTGGGCACACCGAGAGCCTCCACTTGTCAACGCCCGACTGATTTGCAGCGGGAGTCGGTGACGTGAAGATCGTGTGTGCTCAACAACCCTGCGTGACTCCCCGCGGCTCTCCCAGCACCTCCGCCTGCTGGAGAATCGCCTGATGCAGTCGGCGCATGGAGCGACCGGGCTCCACTCCCAGACCGTCGGCGAGCCGCCGACGCGCCTCATGGAAGACGGCCAGTGCCTCCGACTGCCGGCCCTCGCGGTACAGCGCGAGCATGAACAGCTCGGTGAGCCGCTCGCGTTCCATGTGCCGTTCCGCCAGCTGCCGCAGCTCGGGGATGGCGACCCGCCCAAGGCCCGCGGACAGCCGGATCTCCGTCAGGTCCTCATAGGCGGTGAGCCTGCACTCCTCGAGATCCGCGGCGCTGATCCGGCAGCGCACTCCGTCCCGCGCCTCCATCAGCGCCGGTCCGCGCCACAGGCTCAGCGCCTCCACCAGCAGGCGGTAGGCGGCGGCAGGATCGTCCGTCACGAGTTCGTGGCCGGAATCGGCGAGCGAGGAAAAGCGGACCGCGTCCACCGCGTCGGCGGGCACGTCAAGGACATAGCCGTTGCGGGTTGTACGAAGCCTCTTGCCACCCCCCGGACAGGTGGCCGACATCGCCCTCCGGATTCGGACTATGTGCGCGTGCAAAGCATTGCGCGCATTGGCCATGTTCCGGTCCGCCCATAATTCATCTATGAGTTGCTCGAATGAAATCACCCTCCCGGGGGATAACGCTAAGAGCGCGAGTACCATTCCGGCCCGTCTGGAGGCCAATGGTTGTTTCTTTTCGGCGGTCGATATTTCCAGTGGCCCAAGCACCCCGAACTGCATGATCCCCCTCCAGGAATCGACCAAATGAACGGGTCGAATTCTGCCTCCTGGTGGCCAGATCAAGGACATACCTGATGAGCCGCGCGCGTCGGATGCAACGGTATGGTGCGGTGCTACGGGAAATTGATCACGGACGTCGCGGACGACTCCGGCCGGTGCCCGACGGGGCGGGCATCGCATGACGGTCGGTCTCGTGGAAGAACCCGTCCACGAAGTCGAGTTCACCCTTGGACCGCAGCTCGTCGTAGACGTACCGCCCGAGCACGAGGTCGAGCACCCCGAGGCCGAACGGGGAGAAGACCACGGTCCGGTCGGCGGGAACGTCGAGTCGGCCGGTGAGTACGTCGTCGAGCGTTCCGGCGATGAACTCGCGGCCCCCGGTGGCCTGTTCGGTCAGATGGGGTGAGGTGTCGGCCTTGAGGCAGTGCTCGACGTCGTCGAGGATGTTGACGGCCGCCAGGATCACCTCGGGCGCCAGGTCGCGCAGGGAGATGTGCAGCACGACCGGACCGTGCGCGAACCACTCGGGATCGGTCAGATGGGGCGTGGCCGCGACCGTGGCGAGGACCAGCAGGTCGGCGGAGCGCACGAGCTCCTCGGGGGACTCCCTGACGACCAGTCGGGTGCCGGGCGACGATCGGGCCAGGTAATCGCGGAAAGCGGCGGCGTACTCCGCGGACACATCGAAGACGCTGATCTCGTCGAACTCCCAGCCGTTGCCCACGAGGTGCTGGAAGATGTGACGCGCGATCAGCCCGGCGCCGAAGAAACCCGCGCGCCGCGGCCTGGTCCGGCTGCGGGTCAGACGGTCGGCCGCGAGCGCGGCGGAGGCGGCGGTGCGCTCGGCGCTGATGATGGAGGACTCGAGGCAGGCCAACGGGTAGCCGGTGCGGGGGTCATTGAGGATCAGCACGGCGGAGGCCCGGGGTATGCCCACCCGGACGTTGTCGGGGAAGCTCGATATCCACTTCAGACCGTCGACCGGAGCGGGGCCGCCGACCGATGCGGGAAGCGCGATGATGCGCGAGGCCGGCCGGTCGGGGAAGCGCAGGAAGTAGGACGACGGGTTGACGGTCTCTCCGTGGCCGTGCAGCCGATACGCCTCCTCGATCAACTCGACGGTGTGCGCTTCGTTTCCGTCGAGGACGTGGTGCACCTGGGCGCCCCCGATCACGGCGAACGGCGGGATGCTCAACTGATCCATCTCTGACCTCACAGCGGGCGAATCACATGGGGTGTCCTGGCGATCCCCACACTGCTCGCCCGCCCTGACACGGTGCTGATGCGGCGAACCCGCCGCGGACCATCTCCCAGATCCGGGTCAGCTCGGCGACCGACTGGCCGGCGGTGATGCTGTGTCTGCGCGCCCGCTGCCGAATGGCGATCTCGGCACCGGTGACCAGGTGCGTGGCCAGGGCGGCGACCGCCGCCCGGTCGGCGACAGAGGCCGGTTGGCCTCCACGGGCGTTCCGCAGCTGCTGATGGATCGCGGGCACCCAGGCCGAGAACCAGTCCGGTGCCCCGGGCAGCTCCCGCGCCAGTCGGGCGGCCGCGCGTACGGCCACGTCGTTCTCGAGCAGCCCGGTCAGCGCCAGCGTCAGCGAGACCACCGTCTGGACCGCCTCCTCACAGCGCGCCGTGACCGCAGCGACCGCCGTCATGGTGGCGGCACCGCCCTGCTCCCGGACCGCGACCGCGAGCTCTTCCTTGCCGGAGAAGTGGAAGGTCAGCGCACCGACCGATACGCCGGCGGCGCGGCAGACGCGCGGCATGGACGCCCCGCTGTATCCGTTCCGGTCGAACTCGTCGGCCGCCGCGCTGACTAAGGCCTGGCGGGTACGGGCTGCCCTTGGTTGCATCGCCGTGATCCTTTCTGCAGAGGGGGCGCCCAGTGGCCGTGATCAACTGGCGGCTGCGCGAAAACCCTTGCAAAAATAAACCTCATTATTATTATGGCGTGGGGTCTCTGGAAGCCACAGCATCGCGGCAGCGTCCCGCTGTTGTCATCCGCGCCCTGGTCGTCGAAGGGTTGCGCCCTCGCTCGACCCAATGAATTCCGCTCCAATGGCCACGGGGGGCCGAACGGTGCATCGCTTGCTCGTATCAGCATGATGGCTGCCATGAGGAAGGCACGGGGGCATGGAGATAGAAGTGCGGCATGCACGTGTCGTCGAAATGATAAATGCGACGGGAAGCCTGTCTAAAGCCGCGATGAAGATCGGCATACCGCAACCGAGCCTTTCGGCTCAATTGCGCAGAATCGAGAAGGCCGTTGGTGGGAGCCTGTTCGTCCGCTCCCGGAGCGGCGTCACGCCCACACCGCTCGGAGAGCGTGTGATCCCCATGCTCGCCGCGCTTGCGGAACAGGCTGACGCGGTCATCGCCGAGGCGGCCGTCGACACCTCCGGCGTACTGCGGTTCGGGACCGCCGAGTGGACACCGCCGACCCTGCGCGGTGCGCTGCGGTCGCTGCTTCCCAAGGTCGACGTGCAGACCGAGACGATCCTCTCGGCCGACGCCGTCGACACATTGCGGCGAGGTGCGCTCGGCGCGGCGATGGTGTCGAGCATGGGCTCGATCGTCCCGATCGAACTCTCCGACAGCGACCTCGCCAAGGCGACGATCGTGCGCGATCCGGTCTGGCTCGCGCTGCCGGTCCGCCACCCGCTCGCGGATCACGGCGTCCTGGGCGCCGCGCAGTTGGAAGATCTGTGCTGGATCGGCTATGCCCGACAGCACTGGTTCTCTCCCGTCGAGCGACATCTGCTCGACGGTCTGGGCCGGCGCGATCGCAGCGTCTCGCACCATGCGGGGGGATTTCACGAGGCCATGAGCTGGGTGCGGCATGTCGGCGCGGCCGCCCTCACCCCGCTGACCGGCGCCACGTCCGACGTCCGCATCGTGCCACTGGCCGACACCCAGTACACGGAGCTGACACTGGTGTGGCACAAGGACGCGATGAGCTGCGGTACCGCACGTCGGCTTGTGGAGATCATCCGCCGTTACTACTACCAATATGCACGGTCCTTTCCGAGCTATCGATCGTGGCTGGGCGACCCGACCGACGGACAGTCGGAGGTCCCTGACCCGTCGCGCATGGTGACGGCGGAAAGCTCCTACGGCTTTTGAGCTCATACGGCTTTGAGCAGGGCCCCGACTGTGCGGCAGACCCCGGCCAACTCGCCGGGTCTGCCGCACAGTCGGGGTCCGGCCGGGCGGAGGGGGGCCCGGCCGGCCCCGGTCATGGAGCGACGGCGGCCTCCACCGGCCTCGCCCGCAGCGCGGCCCACGCCGGGAACAAGATTGTCGCGAATGTCAGCGCCACCGCGGTCCCGACGATCGTCAGGTAGATCCACCCGGGTCCGCTGGGCAGTACCGACCCGTCGAGGGCCACCCCGAACGGGACCAGTGACCCGGCGGCGGCCGCGGTGCCGAGCACGATCCCGACCAGCGCCGTCACCAGCGCCTCGACCGACATCATCCACATCACCTGGCCGCGGGTCGAGCCGATCAGCCGTTGCAGCGCGAACTCGCCCCGCCGCTCGGCGGTCGCCACGATCAGCGAGTTGATCAGCGCGATCACCGCATAGCCGACCACCACCGCGGCCAGCAGGTAGCTCGCCACCCGGCCTGTCTCATCGCCCGCCTCGTGCGCAGCGGTCGCTTCCGTGCGGTCCGCGACGACGACTCCGGGCACATCGCCCGCCGCCTTCAGCAGGGCGGCCTCCAGGTCCGATGAGGACACCCCCGGCTTCGCCTTCACCAGGATCTGCGGCAGTTCGCCGGTCGTCGTGCGCGGCAGCAGCTCGGCCGCGGGCACCATCGCGTACTCGAACCCGCGGGGCGGGGAGAACGATCCGACGACCTTCATCATGGTCACGTCTCCGTTGCCCCAGCGCAGCCTCACGCGGTCGCCGACCTTCTTGCCCTCGTCCTTCAGGACTTCCGTGGGCAGCACGATGCTGTCGCCCGTCAGGCGTCCGTAGTCACCCCGCACCGTCGGGCGGGCGATCGTCTGCCGCGCGCCGGACGCCGTGACCCCTTGCAGGTCGATCCGGCTCGGCTCGACCCGACGCTTCACCATGTTGTCGTTGTCGTCCTCGCCGGGTCCGAGGACCTTCTCCAGGCGCGCCCCGCCGGACACCGAAGCGGACGCTCCGGCGACCTGCGGCAGGCCGGAGAGCGTGTCCACGAGCGACGGCGGGAGAGCGCCGTTCTGTGAGCTGACCACGGCGTCCGCCTTCAGGCCTTCGGCGAACACCCGGCTGCTGGCGGCCTCCTGACTGGTCTGCAGGTAGATCAGTGCCGTGGCAAGTCCGGTCGCCAGCATGATCGGGATGACCGCCGATGCAAGGCGGACCTTGCGCACCGACGCGTTCAGCATCGCCATCCGCCCCGGAAGGCCGGTGAACCAGCCGACCGGCCAACGCAGCGCGGCCGCGAGCCAGCGGCACAGGCCCGGGGCCACCAGGGCGATCCCGACCGCCCACAGCATCGCGGCGGGCCCTGCCGTGCTCGCCGCGATCGGCCCGGTCATCACCGACGCCGTCACGATCGCGAGCGCGGTCGCACCGCCCAGGAACAGGAACGCGAGGACCATACGGATCGGGCTGATCCAGCGGGTCTGCAGCGTCGCCTCGGCCATCGCCTCGGTCGGCCGGACCTTCGACACCCGGCGCGATGCGATGAACGCGGCGGCCAGTGCCGCGAACAGCGTGGCGCCGAAGCCGGCGAGCCGCGGGATGAGCCCCTGGCTGAAGATCATCTCGCCCGGGATCAGGTCCTGGTCGACCAGGATGTCGTACATGAAGCGACCGAAGAAGCGCCCCGGCAGGATCGACAGGCCGGCCGCGAGCAGCGCGATCACGAACGTCTCCGCCATCACCATGCGGCGCAACTGCCCCGGCGTGACTCCGGTCGTGCGCAGCAGTGCCATCTCCCGGCGGCGCTGCTGCATCAGCATGCCCACGGTGCTGCCCACCACGAAGATCGCGACCATGGTGGCAAGGCCGCCGAACGCGCCCGCGGTCGGGATCAGGTTCTGCTTGCCGGCGATCGCGTCCGGGAACTCGGCGACTCCCCGGTCGTTGCCGTGCAGCACCTGGGCACCGCGGTCCCCGACGGCGTCACCGACCGCGTCGGCGAGCTTCGCCGGGTCCGTGCCCGGGGCGGCGAGCACCCCGATGTCGTCGATCTTTCCGGGCCGGTCGTACAGCCGAGTGGCCTCGTCGTCGGAGAACAGCAGCGCGGCCTCGGACGCGGTCCGGCTCTCGGCGATTCCGCTGACCTGAAAGACCTGCGGGTTGCCGCGCACCGATGCCTTCAGGCGCTCGCCCGGCCGCAAGCCCAGCTTTTTCGCGGTGGTGCTGTCCACCACGACCTGGCCGGAAGCGGCCGGCTTGGCACCCGCGACCAGCTTGTACGGCGAGAGCGCCGCGCTGGACCAGCCGTGCCCGGACGCGTCGGCCGGGCGGCCGGCCAGCGCGGTGATCGGCACCGAGACGTCCGGCACGGCCTTGGCCACACCGGGCACCTTGGCCACGGCGTCCACCAGATCCTCGTCCAGCAGCACCCGCTCGGTCATCGGATCGGTCGCGGTGCCGACCGCGTGGTCGGGATAGTCCTGGCTGCCGGTCACCACGACGGGCGCCGCGGCAAGCCGCTCGGCCTTGACGTTGGCTCGGATGCCGGTCTCCAGCAGACCACCACAGCTCTGTACGACGACGGCGCCGACGAACAGCGCGATCAGCGACGCGAAGAACCCGCCCTTGCGGTACCGCAGGGTCTTGAGCGCGAGACGCAGCATCAGTTGCTCCGTTCCGAACCCACGGGCCGCTGCATCCGGGCCCATGCGCCGAGTTGGGTCATCTGCCTGGCCACCTCCTGGGCGGAGGGCCGTTCGAGCTCGGCGCTCACCCGGCCGTCCACGAGGAACACCACGCGGTCGGCGTGCGACGCGGCCACCGGGTCGTGCGTCACGATCACCGCGGTCTGTTCGCCGGTGTCCACCGCCTCGCGCAGCAGTCCCAGGATCTCCAGCGCGGTCTCGGTGTCCAGGGCGCCTGTCGGCTCGTCCCCGAACAGCAGGACCGGCCGGGTGACCAGGGCACGGGCGATCGCCACGCGCTGCTGCTGACCGCCGGAGAGTTCGCCCGGGCGGTGCTTGCGGCGGGAGGTGAGGCCGGTGCGCTCGATGACCTCGTCCACCAGCTTGCGGTTGGGACGTTTGCCCGCGAGGCGCAGCGGCAGCGTCACGTTGTCCACCACGTTCAGCGCGGGCAGCAGATTGAAGCTCTGGAAGACGAACCCGATGCGGTTCCTGCGCAGCTTGGTCAGCGAGCGCTCGTTCATCGCCGTCATGTCCTGGCCCTCCAGGAGGACACTGCCGGACGTCGGCCGGTCCAGGAGGGCGGCGCAGTGCAGGAAGGTGCTCTTGCCGGAGCCGGAGGGACCCATCACGGCGGTGAAGGTGTGGCGCCGGAAGCTGAGCGAGACCCCCGCCAGCGCCTCCACACTGTTGCGCGACCGTCCGTACACCTTGCGGACGTCCTGTAACCGCAGCAACTCATCCGTGGTCGGCCGCTCTTGCTTCGAACGCATGAAGATCTCCTAGATCTCGGGGAATTCCATCAGTTCGGACCGACCGCAGGAGTCGTCGAGGCGCGATGGAGCTGGAGAATGCCGGTGCTGAACAGTGGAAATCAGACATCGGAAATCAGACATCTGGCGAATGAACAGGTCGGAGCCCAAGCGCGGTGCGAATGATGACGCTAGCGGAACTCCGCAGCCCCGGAACATGGGGCTAGCCCTACCTTCGATCGGTGGAAAACCCGCTGGTACCTCGTCAGTGGCGCGTCAGCCGTTTGTCAGCCGTTTGTCAGGGGCACTCATCGTGCCTGTGTACCGCCTGCGGGGATCCGGTCCCAGGCAGACCGGATCCCCGCAGTCAGAGACGTGCCCCTTCGCTCGGCTTCAGTCCTCGACGGGCACTCCCTCGATGGCGTAGAGCTCCGCGCCGCCCTGAAAGTAGGGCATCTCCACCGCACGGGAGAACCGGAAGCCGCTCGCGGAGAACAGCGTCCGCCACTCCGCCTCGGTGCGCTCCTTGCCGCCGTTCATCAGCATCATGGTCAGGTCCAGCATCCGGGCCAGGCCGGGCTCGTTGCCCGCCGGCACCATGCGCTCCAGGATGACGACCCGGCCGCCGGGCCTGATCGATTCCCGCATCCGGCGCAGTGCGCGAACGCTCTGTTCGTCGTCCATCGCGTGCAGCACACAGCTGATCAGGTAGGCGTCGCCCGCCGGGAGTTCGTCGAACGCGCTGCCCTCGCGCAGTTCGACGCGGTCCTGCACACCCGCCTCCTTGAAGTGCCGCATGGTGAGGTCGATTCCGGCGGGGATCTCCACGAGCACGCCCTTCATCGCGGGGTGCTCGTGCAGCACGGCGGCGAGCATCGAGCCCGTGCCGCCGCCGACGTCGACCAGGGTGTCGATGCCGTCGAAGGAGTACGTCTGCGGCAGCGGAAGCTGCTCGGTCCAGGTGGCGGCGCCCATGCCCTTGCGGAACGCCTCGCCGGTGTCCTCCACCGTGTTCAGGTAGTCCCACAGCGGCATGCCGTACTCGATGTCGAACGCGCGGTCGCCGGTGCGCACGGCCTCGGGCAGCGCGCCGTAGGCGCGGTAGACCTCCCGGCCGTAGAACAGCACCAGGTCCTTGACCGATTCCTCGGTGTCGGTACGCAGGTAGTCGGCCAGCGGGGTCGTCCCGAACCGCCGGTTCTCCTCCTCACGGAAGTATCCGGCGCCGGCCAGCGCGCGCATCAGCCGGTAGAGCGACTCGGCATGCGTGCCGGTCCGCTCCGCCAACTCGTCGATATCGCGCTCTCCGTCGGCCAGATGATCGGCCACCCGCAGCCTCGCGGCGCAGTACACCGCGGCGCTCAGCCACCCCGCGTACATGGCCTCACGCACCCGAACACTGCTGACTTCGCTCATGGCCAATCCTCCGAGTTTTTTGACCGGAAATGCATCGACATCTGGAAACGCACAGGGTGGAAACGCACAAGGCGGAGCCCGTCCGCAGCCGGGAGTCCCGGACCGCCGACGGGCTTCAGCCGTTGTCGGCGGAGTGGCCGACCAGGTTGAGGAACACGTCGTCAAGGGTCGGCCTGCGCAGCACGAAGTCCGCGACGTCCACGCCCGCCTCGCGGAGCGCGATCGCGGCGGAACCGACCCCCTGGGCACCGTCGTTGAGCTGAACCGAGACCTTCCCGGTCACACCGTCCACGGTGGGCGGCGACTGGGCGAAGGGGGCGAGCGCGCGCACCGCCGCCGCGGTGGTGGTGTCGACCTCTTCGGCGCCGGCCGAGGCGACCAACTGCACCTCGAGACGGTCCTCGCCGACCTTGCGCTTGAGCTCGTCCGGCGTGCCCGCCGCGATCACCCGGCCCGACTCGATCACCGCGACCTCGTCGGCCAACCGGTCGGCCTCGTCCAGGTACTGGGTGGTGAGCAGGACAGTCATGCCGTCGTCGACCAGGCCGCGGACGGTGTTCCACAGGACGATCCGGCTCGCCGGGTCGAGACCGACCGAGGGCTCGTCCAGGAACAGCACCTCCGGTGACCCGATCAGACAGCTGGCGAGGTCGAGGCGCCTGCGCATGCCGCCGGAGTAGGTGCCCGCCGGGCGGTCGGCGGCCCGGGTCAGCTCGAAGCGCCGCACCAGGTCCTCCGCGCGGGCCCGCGCGACCCGCCGGCTCATGTGCAGCAGCCTGCCGAACATCACCAGATTCTCCCGGCCGGTGAGCAGTTCGTCGACCGCCGCATACTGCCCGGCGAGACCGATCCGGCTGCGCACCCGCGCCGGCTCACGGACCACGTCGAACCCCGCCACCTCGGCCCGGCCGCCGCTCGGCTCGAGCAGCGTGGACAGGATGCGGACCGCGGTCGTCTTCCCGGCCCCGTTGGGGCCGAGCAGGCCGAGGACCGTACCCGCTTCGACCTCGAGGTCGATGCCCGCAAGCGCGGTCACCCCGCCATAGCGCCGGGCGAGGCTCTCGGCCCTGATGGCATGTGTCACTGCTGGGCCGCGCGATCCCGTAGCGACTTGGGGCGCATGTCGCTCCAGTGCCGCTCCACGTACTCCACGGCCTCGGCCCGGGTGCTCTCCGCGTGCACGACGGTCCAGCCGTCCGGCACCTCCGCGAACGACGGCCAGAGCGAATACTGTTCCTCGGCGTTGGCCAACACCATGAAAGTGCCGTTCTCGTCATCAAAAGGATTGCCGCTCATTTCCATCTCCTCCTATACGCGATTTCACCGTTCCGCGGTCAATGCGACCGGCAGCCCCAGGTACCCGTAAACGAAATTGGAGTACAACCGCCGTGGCTCGCCGCGCAGTTCGATTTCGGCGACCTGGTCGCGCAACGCCTCCAGCAGTGCGGAAATGTGCGCGCGGCCCAGGAACGCTCCGATGCAGAAGTGCGGGCCGTGGCCGAACGCGACGTGCCGGTTGGGCTTGCGGCCCAGGTCGAACCGCAGCGGGTCCGGGAAGGCGTCCTCGTCGAAGTTCGCCGAGGAGTTCCACAGGGTCACCACGTCGCCCGCGGCGATCACCTCGTCACCGACCGGTACGTCCTCGAGCGCGCGGCGCCCGAAGTGCATGGCCGGCGTCGTCCAGCGCAGCACCTCCTCGGTGGCGTCGGCGATGCTGACCTCGCCGTTCTTCAAGGCCCGCCACTGGTCCGGGTGTTCGGTGAACGCGATCAGCGCGCCGAGCGAGGACATCCGGCTTGACTCGTCCGCGCCGAGCACCAGGCTGTAGCAGTTGAGGACGATCTCGTCCTCGGACAGCGGCTCGCCGTCCACCAGACCGGTGGCCAGCGCGCTGACCACGTCCTCCCCCGGCGACCTGCGGCGCTGCTTGGCCAACTCGCCGAAGTACAGCAGGATCTCGTTGCGGGCCAGCCACTCCTCCAGCTGCGAGTCGTCCTCGTCGTAGCGGGAGAGGGTGCGGTTGTTCCACTCGACCAACTTGCCGCGGTCGGCGACGGGGATGTCCATCAGGTCGCCGATGGTGTTGATCGGGATGTGGTCGGTGACATCGGTGGCGAAGTCCGCCTCCCGCCCGAGCACATCCGCGATCAGCTGCTGGGTACGCCTGCGCACCAGCTGGCCGATGTGCTCGAGGACCCGAGGGGAGAAAGACTTCAGCATCAGCTTGCGGGTCTCGCGGTGCCGCAGGCCGTCGGTGACGGCGAGCATCTTGCCGCCCGCGGAGTCACCGCCCTGCAGCAAGGTGGACAGCACGTTGCCCTGTTCCGACGTGAACCGCTTGTTGTCCTTGTAGAGCGCCAGCACATCGTCGTAGCGGGATATCGCCCAGAATCCGGGCCGGTCGTCGGCGGGCGGATTCCAGTGGACCGGCGCTTGGGCGCGCAGCTCGCGCCACATCGCGGGCAGGTCGACGTCGATGAAGGTGCGCGGGTCGGCCAGGTCGGGGAACCGCAAGTCGTCGCGCGCGTCGGCCGGTTGCGCGGTCATGACGTCTCCATCTGCATCAGAAACTCCTTCGGTGGGACTTCTCGGTGCGTACTGGTCCGGTCAGTGCGTACTGGTCCGGTCAGTGCGTACTGGTCCGGTCAGTGCGTACTGGTCCGGTAGCGCCTGATGCTGATCACGCCGGTGACCAGCAGCACGGCCGAGAGGGACAGCACGACCACGAGGGCGGAGTGGGTGGCGGCGAACCCGGAGACGTTCTGCGGGTTGCCCCACAGCTCGCGCACCGCCGTGACCACGGCGCTGACCGGGTTCCACTCGGCGATCGGGCGCACCAGGGCCGGCATCTTGTCGGGCGAGATGAAACCGGTGGACAGGAACGAGAACAGCACCGCGATGAGGCCGCCGACCGATTCGATGGTCTCCAGGTTGCGCCAGAGGAGGCCGAGCATGATGCCGACCCACACCATGGCGTAGATGAACGCGGCCGCCACCCCGAAACCGGCGAGCACGGACAGCGGGTCGCCGTGCGGGCGCCAGCCGAGGACCAGGCCCGCGACGGTGACCACGGCGATGCCAAGGAGGCCCATCACCCAGTCGGCGATCGAGTTGCCGATCAGCACGCCGGCACGGGAGATCGGCAGCGAACGCAGCCGGTCGAAGAGACCGCTGCGCAGATCGAGCGCGACGGCCACCGCCGTGGGCGTGATGCCGGCCAGGCCCACCTGCATCAGCCCGCCGGCGAAGATGTACTCGGTGTAGTCGGAGTTGCCGGGCGCCACCACCGATCCGCCGAGCAGATAGCCGAAGGCCACAAGCACGATGATCGGGTTCATGATGATGCCGACCAGCCTGCCGGGCGCGCGGCGCAGCCTGCGCAGCCGTCGCCCCGCCACCGTCTCGATCTCGATCATGGCCGACGCCAGCGGGCGCTCCCGGGCCGGCGCCACTTGCGTGGTCATGCCGCACCACCTTTCAGCAGACGGTTGATCACGGCGGCGATCCAGGCCTGCGGTGCCGGGTGCATGAGGTACTCGTGCCCGACGTCCACGGCGTGGCCGGTGAGTTGCGCGACGTAGGGCCGCCAGCGGTCGGCGAGCGCCGCCCGCTCCGCGTCGTCGCGGTCGGCGGTGGCGACCACCAGGTGCAGCTCACCGTCGTAGTGCTGCGGCACGAACTCCCGCATCAGTGCCCCGTGCCGGTCGGACAGCGCCATGATCCGGCGCACCCGGTCCTCGCCGAGCGCGAGCAGCGGATGCTCGTCGCGGCGCAGGACGTCCAGTACGTCGTCCGGGGTGAGGTCGCGCCCCTCGAACCGGGCCCGATCGTGTCCGATCACTTCCAGGACGTTCACCAGCATCTCGGACTCGGACTGCCGCTCCGCCGGTTGTTCGTGCTCCGGGTAACCGTCCAGGTTCATCACGAGGGAGACCCGCGCTCCCTCCTTCCGCAGCCGGGCCGCGAGTTCCTGCACCACCAGGCCGCCGAACGACCAGCCGAACAGGTGGTAGGGGCCCTCGGGCTGGATCTCCCTGATGCGGGCGAGATACTCGTCGGCCAGCTCGCCCACGCTCTCCGGCAGCTCCGCCGCGCCGGACAGCGCGGGCGACTGCAGGCCGTACACCGGGTGACCGGGCGCCAGGTGCCGGGCCAGGCCGATGTAGGGCAGCGCGAAACCCACGCCGCTGTGCACGAAGAACAGCGGGGCCAGGTCGCCGTCCGGCCGGATCGCGAGCACCGGCGCGACCGGGTCGAGTTCCTCGACGCCCCCGACACCCTCCGCGTCGTCGAACACGCGCCCCATGGCCTCGCCCCGCCACGCCGCCGCCTGCTCGGGCGGCTGCCGCTCGCCCGCGACCTCGGCGAGCCCGGCGACCGTGCGATGGGTGAACAGGTCGGCGATGTCAAGCCGGAGCCCGGCCCGCACGGCGCGGCGGATCAACCCGGGGGCGAGCAGCGAGTGCCCGCCGAGCTCGAAGAAGTCGTCCAGTACGCCTACGTCGGCCAGGCCGAGCACCTCCGCGAACACGCCGCAGAGCAGCTCCTCGATGACCGACTCCGGTGCGCGCTGGGCGGTGACCGCCGCCTCCGGCGACGGCAGTGCCGCCCGGTCCACCTTGCCGTTGGGAGTCAGCGGCCAGGCGTCAAGGACGGTCAGCGCGGACGGCCGCAGGTAGTCCGGCAGCCACTCGACGAGCTGCGCGCGCAGCCTCCCCGGCTCCAGTTCGGCGCCCGGCTCGGGCACCACGTAGCCGAGCAGCCGCGACCGTTCGCCGTCGACGGTCACCAGGGCGTCCCGGACGCCCGGGAGCGCGCGCAGCGCGGCCTCGACCTCGCCGAGCTCGATGCGGAAGCCGCGGATCTTGACCTGGTGGTCGAGGCGGCCGACGTACTCGAGCCGGCCGTCGTGGCCCCAGCGGGCCAGGTCGCCGGTGCGGTACATCCGGGAGCCCGCCGGGCCGAAGGGGTCGGCGACGAACCGGTCCGCGGTCAGACCGGGACGGTCGTGGTAGCCGCGGGCGAGCCCGTCACCGGCGATGTACAGCTCGCCGAGCACGCGGTCAGGCACCGGTCGCAGCGCGGGATCCAGCACGTACATCCGGGTGTTCGCGATCGGCAGGCCGATCGCGGGTGCCCCGGCCCGTTCGGTGTCCACCTCGGACGAAGCGGACCAGATCGTGGTCTCGGTCGGACCGTAGACGTTGAGCACCGAGCGGGCCACCGCGGCCAGGCCGGCTGCCAGCGGCTCGCTGATCGCCTCCCCTCCGGTGATGACACGCAGTCCTCGCAGCGCGTCGGCGTCCGCGTCGAGCAGCGCGCCCCAGAGGCTCGGGGTCGCCTGCATGACGTCGATCCGCTCTTCCGTGATCAATGCCGCGAGCGCCTGCGCGTCCCGTACCGTCGCCCCGTCCGCGAGGACGAGTTCGGTGCCCGCGAGGAGGGGGACGAACAGCTCCAGGTTGGCTATGTCGAAGCCGAACGTGGTGGTCGCGAGGAAGCGCTCGCCCGCCGCGACCGCCAGCCTGCCGCGCATGTCGGCCAGCAGATTGCGCAGCGCACCGTGCGGCACGGCGACGCCCTTCGGGCGGCCGGTCGAGCCGGAGGTGTAGATCAGGTAGGCCGGGTGGTCCGGCAGCAGCCCGGCGGGCTCCGCGGGGGCCGTCGGGTCGGCGTCGTGCGGCTCGTCCAGTTCATCAACCAGCACCAGGGGTACGTCCGTTTCCGGCAGCGCCGCCGAGGTCGCCGCGTCGGTGATCACCGACAGCGGCCGCGCGTCCTGGAGCATGTAGCGGATGCGGTCGGCCGGGTGGTCGGGATCGAGCGGCAGGTACGCCGCCCCGGCGCGGACCACCGCGAGCGCGGCGACCACCAGGTCCGTCCCGCGCGGCAGCGCGATGCCGAGCACCGTCTCCGGACCGGCGCCCCGCGCGAGGAGCGCGGCGGCCAACCGGCCGACCCGCCCGTCCAGTTCCCGGTAGGTGAGCACGTCCGTGCCGCAGCGCAGCGCGACCCGGTCCGGGTCGCGGCGCACCGAATCGGCGAACAGGCCGGGCAGCAGCGCGGCCGGCACGGCGGCCGCGGTGTCGTTGCGCCGCTCCAGAATGCGCTCCCGCTCGCCGGGCTCGAGGACCGTCAGCGAGCCAAGACGCTCGTCCGGCCGTTCGGCGACCGCGCGCAGCAGCCGGATCAGCCGCTCGCCCAGCCGCTGTGCCGAGGTCCGGGTGAACAGGTCCGAGCTGTACACCAGGGCGCCCGCGATGCCGTCCGGTGTGCCGTCGGACCGCCGCTCGGACAGGTCGAAGGCCAGGTCCACCTTCGGCCGCGTGTTGTGCAGCGGCTCCTCGCGGCAGTCGAAGCCCGGCAGCCCCGGCACCGACGCGCCGTCGTCCGCGGTGAACTGCACAAGCACCTGGAACAGCGGATGCCGGGCCAGCGACCGGGCCGGGTTGAGCTCCTCCACGAGGTACTCGAAGGGCACGTCCTGTCGGGCGTACGCGGCAAGGTCGGTCTCCCGGACCCGGCCGAGGAGGTCCGCGAAGGTCGGGTCGCCGCTGGTGTCGGTGCGCAGCACGAGCGTGTTCACGAAGAACCCGATCATGTCGTGCAGGCCCTCGTCGTCGCGGCCCGCGACGGTGCTGCCCAGCGGGATGTCCGTGCCGGCGCCCAGCTTGCCGAGCAGCGCTGCGACGGCGGCCTGCATGACCATGAACAGCGTGCTGTTGTGGTCCTGGGCCAGTTGGGCCAGCGCGCGGTGCAGCTCGGCGTCGAGGTCGAAGCGGACCATGTCGCCGGCGTGGCCGCCGACCGCGGGCCGCGCGAAGTCGCGTGGCAGCTCCAGTTCGTCCGGCAGTTCGGCGAGCACCTCGCCCCACTCGGCCAGTTGCCTGGACAGCGGTCCTTCCGGATCCGGCTCGGAGCCGAACAGCTCTCGCTGCCACATCGCGAAGTCCGTGTACTGCAAGGCCTCGGGCGCCCAGTCCGGCGCGCGGCCCGCAAGGCGCGCGGTGTACGCCTCGGCGAACTGCCGCAGCAGCGGTCCGGTCGAGACACCGTCCACCGCGATGTGATGGAACACGATGAGCGACACCGACTCGCCGTCGTCGAGGCGGTACAGGTGGGCCCGTACCGGGCACTCGGTCTCCAGGTCGAAGCCGCGGTCCACCTCGCGTGCCAGCTCGGCCGCGAGGTCCGCGGCCGGTACGTCCACGACGCGCAGCCCGGGCCGGAACTCCGGCTGGGGCACCTGGTACGGCACTCCGTCGGCGTCCTGCGGGAAGACGGTGTGCAGGACCTGGTGGCGTGCCACGACATCGCCGAGCGCCGCCTCGAACGCGGCGGGGTCGGGCACGCCCGAATAGCGCACCGCCATGGGCACGTTGTAGGTGCCGGTGCCGCCTTCGGCCATGTGGTTGAGGAACCAGAGCCTGCGCTGCGCGAACGACAGCGGCCAGTGCTCGCCGTCGGTGAGCGGGGCGGCGGGCCGCAACGGCGGCCTGCCCGCCACCTCGGCCTCGGGCAGCAGCGCCGCGAGCGCGGCCGGGGTGGGCGCCTCGAACAGTGCGCGAACCGGCAGGTCCACGCCCATCTCGGTGCGCAGCCGGCCCAGTGCGTAGATCGCGAGGAGCGAGTGCCCGCCCAGCTCGAAGAAGTCGTCGTCTACGCCGACTCCGGTCTGGCCGAGTACCTCCGCGAACACGGCGCACACCAGGCGCTCCGCCGAGGTCCGCGGCTCGCGGCTCTCCACGGACGCGCTCGGCTCGATCGCCGTCAGGGACGTGCGGTCCACCTTGCCGTTGGCCGTCAGCGGCAGCGCGTCGAGGAGCGAAACCGCCGACGGCACCATGTAGTCGGGCAGGACCGCCGCGAGATCGGCCTTGATGACGGCGGTGGTCGGCACCTGCTCGCCCGCAGCGGGCACGACGTAGCCGGAGAGCCAGGTGCCCCCGTCCGTCCCGTCCACGCGCACCGCGGCCTCCCTGACGTAGGGCAGCGCGCGCAACGCGGTCTCGACCTCGCTCAGTTCGATCCGGAACCCGCGGACCTTGACCTGGTCGTCGAGCCTGCCCAGGAATTCCAGGTCGCCGTCCGCGCCCCAGCGGACCACGTCGCCGGTGCGGTACATCCGGCTGCCGTCGGCCGCGGCCGGATCGGCCACGAACGCGGTCGCGGTGCGGGCGGCCAGGCCCAGGTAGCCGACGCCGACACCGGCGCCGCTCACGTACAGGTCGCCGGGCGCGCCGCTGGGTACGGGGCGCAGGTCGGGGCCGAGCACATGCAGCAGCGTGTTGCGCAACGGCTTGCCGATCGGCACTCGTTGAGCCGCCGTCAGCGGCGCGTGGATCACGGCGTGGGTGACGTCGTCGGAGCACTCGGTCGGGCCGTAGCAGTTCATCACCGGCACCGCCGGGAACCTGGTCAGCCAGCGGTTGCACAGGTCCGGCGGCAGCGCCTCGCCGGTGATCGCCAGCCAGCGCAGCCGGCCGAGGTCCACCTCGACGCCGTCGGTCTCCCACCCGTCGATCGCGGCCGACAGGAGGGACGGGACCACCTCGAGGACGGTGACGTCATCGGCCCGCACGGTCTCGAACAGCGCACGCGGCTCGCGGGCCGCTTCGCGGTCCACCACCCGCACCACGCCGCCGACAAGCAGCGGCGTCAGCATCTGCCACACGGAGATGTCGACGGTGACCGGCGCGTTGTGCAGGAGCCGGTCATCCGGGGTCAGCCCCAGTGCCTCGACCTTGGCGAGCAGGTGGTTGACCATGCCCGCGCGGTGGACCGCGACCGCCTTCGGCCGGCCGGTCGACCCGGACGTGAAGATCACGTAGGCGAGCGCGTCCGGGGCGTCCACGTCCGGCGCGAGATCGGCGGCGTCGTCGACCCGATTCCCCAGCGGTACCGGGTCGACCCGCACATCGTGCTGCGCCGCAAGCAGGCCGAGCACCTCGGTGCCGAGCCCGCTGTGGGTCTCGTCGACCACCAACTGGCTCGCCCCGCAGTCCAGCAGGGTGTCGACGAGCCTGCTCGGGCTCGACGTGACGTCCAGCGGTACGTACGCCCGGCCCGCGCCCAGCGCGCCGAGCACGGCGGCGATATGGCCGGCGCCGCGTTCGGACAGCACGGCCACCGGTTCGCTTCCGGTCAGCCGCCGGGACAGTGCGCCGGCCCGGCCGACCAGGCCCGCGTACGTGGTGGTGGCGCCGTCCGGGTCGACCACCGCGATGGCGTCGGGCCGGGCGGCGGCGTGCGCCCGGACGCGGGCCACCAGGCCCTCGTAGCGCTCATCGGTGACCGGTCCTGTGCCCAGCGCGCGAACGTGTGCCTGCTCCTTCGCCGGCAGTGCGCCCAGGTCGCTCAGCCGGGCGTGCGGGTCCGTGACAACCGCCGTCAGCAGCGCCAGGAACCGGTCGATGGTGCGCTGCGCGGTGCTGCGTGCGTAGAGCTCGGTGCGGTACTCCAGGACGCCGACCATCGAGCTCGGCTCGCCGTCGACGAAGCACTCGTCGAGCAGCAGCGACAGGTCGAACTTGGCACGGCGCAACGGAACCGGTTCGACCGAGCCGAACAGCGCGGCCGCCTCGGCGGTCGTGTCCACCCGGCTGGTCATCGTCAGCATGTACTGGAACAGCGGCTGCCGGGTCAGTGACCGGTTCGGGTTGAGCGCCTCGACCAGGTGCTCGAACGGCAGATCCTGGTTGGCGTACGCGGCCAGGTCCGTCTCCCGCACCCGGCCGACCAGTTCGGCGAACGTCGGGTCGCCGCCGGTGTCGGTCCGCAGCACGAGGGTGTTGACGAAGAAGCCGATCAGGTCCTCGAGCGCCTCGTCGTCCCGCCCTGCGACCGGTGTGCCGACGGGGATGTCGGTGCCCGCGCCGAGCCGGGTGAGCAGCGTCGCGAACGCGGCCTGGACCACCATGAACAGGCTGGCGTCCAGATCGGCCGCGACCCGGGTCAGTTCACTGTGCAGCCGCGCCGGGACCTCGAACGGCAGCTCCTCGCCCTCGTATCCGGAGACCGCGGGGCGCAGGTAGTCGGTCGCGACGTCCAGCGCCTCCGGTACGCCGTCGAGGGCCTTGCGCCAGTAGGCGAGCTGCCGCGTGGACACGCTGTCCGGATCGTCGGTGTCCCCGAGGAGGTCGCGCTGCCACCCGCCGTAGTCCCCGTACTGCACGGAGAGCGGCGCCCACTCGGGGGCGTGCCCGGCGATCCGCGCCTCGTACGCGGCGCACAGATCGCGTACCAGCGGCGTGATCGACCCGCCGTCGAAGGCGATGTGATGGATCACCAGGAGCAGCACATGCTCGCCGTTGTCCACTTCGTACAGGACGCAGCGCAGCGGCGTCTCGGTCAGGTCGATCCTGGTGTCCGCCTGGGTCGCGAGCGCTTCGTCCAGGTCGTCGGCCCCGATCCGCACGACGGTGACCGGCACCTCGGGCCGCGGCTCGATGACCCGCTGCACGGCGGCGCCGCCCTCGTCCGCGTACACGGTACGGAGCACCTCGTGCCGCGTGGTGACGTCGGCGAGCGCGGCGCGCAGCGCGGGCTCGTCGGCGGCCGCGGACAGCCGCACCGCGATCGGCACGTTGTACATGCCGGCGGCCTCGTCCTCCTGCAGCCGGTCGAGGAACCACAGGCGCTGCTGTGCGAAGGACAGCGCGGCCGGCCCGCCGTCGCGGGGCGCGGGACGCAGCGGCGGGCGCGCGGCCGCCGCGCCGCCGATCCGCAGGGCGAGGCCCGCGACCGTGGGCGCCTCGAACAGCGACCGGATCGGCACCTCCAGGTTCAGCATCGACCGCAGCCGGGCGATCACCTTGGTGGCAAGCAGCGAGTGCCCGCCCAGGGCGAAGAAGTCGTCGTCGATGCCGATCGAGTCCAGGCCGAGGACGTCGGCGAAGACGAACGTGAGGCTCTTCTCCAGCGGGGTCCTCGGGGCGCGGCCGGCGGGCCGTTCCACGGCGCCCGGCTCGGGCAGTGCCGCGCGGTCCACCTTGCCGTTCGGGGTCAGCGGCAGGGTCTCAAGGGCGACGAGCGCGGCGGGCACCATGTAGTCGGGAAGGGACCCGGACACGTGCTCGCGCACCAGGTCCACGTCCGGCAGTTCGCCGCCGGGCACCGGCACGACGTAGCCGACGAGACGTTGGCCGCCGCCGTCCGCGCCGAGCACCACGGACGCGTCGCCGACGGCGGGCGCGCCGCGCAACGCGGCCTCGACCTCGCCCAGTTCGATCCGGTAACCGCGCAGTTTCACCTGGTCGTCCACGCGGCCCACGTAGTGGAGGACACCGTGCTCGTCCCAGCGGGCCAGGTCGCCGGTGCGGTACATCCGCTCGCCGGAGGGGTCGAACGGGGACGCCACGAACCGGGTCGCGGTGAGGTCGGGCCGGTTCAGGTAGCCGCGGGCCAGGCCGCCGCTGACGTAGATCTCCCCGGTCACCCCGGCCGGTACCGGGCGCAGCGCGGAGTCCAGGAGGTAGACCCGGTGCGCGCCCAGCGGGCGGCCGATCGACGGGCGTTCGGGTCCGTGCAGCGGGCCCGCGCAGGTGGAGGCGAGCACGGTCTCGGTCGGGCCGTAGCCGTTGAACATCCGGACGCTGTCCGACCAGCGCGTCACGACCTCCTTCTGGCACGCCTCGCCGGCGACCACCATGGTCAGGTCGGCGGGCAGGGTGCTGCCGTCGGGCAGTGCCGCGGCGACGGCGGGAGGGAACGCGAGGAGGTTGACCCGCTGTTGGGCGATCAGGTCGACCAGGGCCGGTCCCGGCAGCCTGCTCAGCTCGTCGGTCAGCACCAGCGTGCCGCCGCCGAGCAGCGCCATCGACCACTCCCAGATCGACGCGTCGAAACTGGACGGGGCGAACTGCAGCATCCGGGTGCCCGGTACGACGTCGAACCGCGCGATGAGGTCGAAGACCATCTTGGTGAACCCGAGGTGGTCCACCACGACGCCCTTGGGCCGCCCGGTCGAGCCGGACGTGTAGATCACGTACGCGGCATCGGTGGGCAGCAGCGGCCTGGTGCGCTCGGCGTCGGTCAGGTCGCCCGCCGGGCGGGCGGCCACCCGCGCCGCGCGGTCCGGGTCGTCGACCAGGATCATCTCGGCCTCGCGCTCCGGCAGTTCACGGCCGATGTCCACGGTGGACACGATCACTGCGGGCCGGGAGTCGTCGAGCATGAACGCGATCCGGTCGGCCGGATACTGCGGGTCGACCGGGACGTAGGCGGCACCGGCCTTCTGTGTCGCGAGGACCGACACAAGGAGTTCGGGGGTGCGCGGAAGCACCAGCGCGACGAGGGTGTCAGGGCCCGCGCCGGACGCGATGAGTTCGCGCGCCATCCGGGCCGCCCGCGCGTCCAGTTCGGCGTAGCTCATCGTGCCGTCGGTCCAGCTCAGCGCCGGTGCGTCCGGTGCGGCGGCGACCCGCTCGGCGAACAGCGTCGGCACGTCGCACACGCGGCGCTCGGCGATCGAGCCCGCCCACGGGCCGACGATGTCGCCGCGCTCGTCGGCGGTGAGCGCGTCGAGCGCGCCCAGCGGCCGGTCCGCGTTGTCCACCACGGTGGTGAGCAGCCCGATGAGCCGCCGCGCGACCCGTTCGGTGTCGGCGGGTCCGAACAGGTCGGGACGGTAGGCAAGTTGCAGCTTGATCCGGCTGCCCGGATGCACAAGCAGCGCCATCGAGTACTCGCCGGAGAGCTCGGCGCGGATGTCGTCCACCGCGAGGCCCGGCACGATCGCGCTCAGCTCCGCGATGTCCGTCGGGTAGTTCTGGATGGTCACCGACGTGTCGAGGAGCTTGCGGATCCCGGTAAGCCGCTGGATGTCGCCGAGACCGAGGTGCTGGTGTTCGGCCAGGCCCAGTTGCTGGTCCTGGAGGTCGGCCGCCACCTCGGCGAACGAGCGGTACGGGTCGAGTCGTACCGGCACCGGCAGGGTGTTGACGAACATGCCGACCATCTCGTCCACTCCGGACAGGTCGGCAGGGCGGCCGGACTGCACGCTGCCGAACACCACGTCCCGGCTGCCGGTGAGCCGGCCGACCAGGATCGCCCAGCAGGCGTGCATCACGCTGCCGAGGGTGAGGTCACGGCCGCGGGCGAACTCGGTGACCGCCGACGTCAGTTCCGCCGGCAGGTCGAAGAACAGATGCTCGGGGCGAACCGGCGGGACTTCCTCGCCGTGCGGTGAGATCAGCGTCCCCTCGGATACGTTCGCCATCGCGGCCCGCCACGCCTGCTCGGCCCGCTCTCCGTCCCGGCTGTCCAGCCAGGTCAAGTAGTCCTGGTACGGCCGGGGTTCAGCGAACCGCACCCCGCCATCTCGGTAGGCGGCCAGCAGGTCGCGCATCACGATCGGCGTCGACCAGCCGTCCGCCACGATGTGGTGGAACGTCCACAGCAGACGGTGTCTGTCCGGGCCGACGCGGATCAGCGTGAACCGCATGAGCGGCGGCGCCGCCAGGTCGACTCCGCGGTCCCGGTCGGCGGCCGCGAAGTCGGCGAGCTCCGCCTCGGAGGCGCCGGTCATGTCCACTTCCGACCACGGCAGTTCGACCGACTCGGGGACGACTTGGAGCTGTTCGCCGGTCGCGCTGTAGCGGAAGCAGCAGCGCAGGTTGACGTGCCGGTCCATCAGGTGTGCCGTGGCGGCGCGCAGCCGGTCGGGGTCCAGCGGTCCTGTCAGGTCCGCGAGCACTTGGACGTGGTAGACGTCCAACTCGTTCTTGTGCAGGCCCGCGTGGAACAGCATGCCCTTCTGCAGCGGCGACAGGGAGAGTACGTCCTGGAGCGGGCCGAGGTCGGCCTCGAACCCCTCGATCTCCCGCTGGGTCAGCGTCGAGACCGTCAGGTCGGACGGCGTACGACCGCCCGCGCCCGGCGTTGCGGTGTGCTCGGCCAGCAGATCGAGGAGCCGCAGCCATTCCCCGGCAAGGTCCTCGCCGCCGGGGAGCAGGTCGGGCAGGTACGCCCAGTCGGCGACCAGCCTGCCGTCGTGCACCGCCACGGTCACGGTCACCACATGGCCGGCCGGTGTGGCCGGGTCCGCCTCGGCGGCCAGCGGGCCCGGCAGTTCGCCGTCGAACCGCAGCCGCACCTGCGGGGTCCCGCGCCGGGCGAGCACCCCACCGGTCTGCGGGTTGAGGTGGCGCAGCACGCCGTAGCCGGAGCCGCCGTCCGGCAGCGCCCGCAGCTGCTCCTTGACGCGCTTGACCGCGTCGTCCAGGTCCGTGTCGCCGGCGGCGAGGTCCTCCACGTAGGGCACGGCGGCATCCGCGCGCACCGGGAACCCGCTGGTGCAGCGGCCGACCGTACGGCCGAGGTCGATTCCCCCGGCCTGCCGCTCCGGGCCGTACCCGTCCAGTTCGACGAGGACGGCGGTGCGGCCCGCCTCGGCCGCGCCGCGGTGCGCGGAGCCGGCCAGCGCAAGGGCGGCGAGCAGCGCGTCCTCGGTGGTCGCGTGGAACGCCGACGGCAGCGCGGAGAGCAGCGCCGCGCTGGTCCCCGCGGACACCTCCTGGCGGAGGTGCCGCAGCGCGGCCACGGTGTGCGTCGCCGGGTCGAGCGCGGCGTCCGGCACCAACTGGGCGTCGGAGTCGAGCTGTTCGGTCCACGACGGCAGTTCGCGTACGCGGCGCGCGGCGCGTGCCTGCTCGGCGAGTTCGGTCGCCCACGTCCGGTAGGGCACCGGCACGTCGCCGGCCACCGGCGCCCGGCCCGCGACGGCGTCGCGGCATCCGGCGAGCAGGTCGTCGGCGAGCACCCGCCACGACGCGGCGTCCGCCACCAGTTCGTGCGCCAGCATCAGGACGCGCCGCCCGGTGAGCACCACCTGGAGCGCGACGCCCTCGCCCACCGCGAGGCGGGTCCGCGCGGCCGCTGCCAGCTCGGCAAGGTCAGCCGCCGCGTCGGCCTCGGTCACAAGGCGCTGCGCGCGTATCGCGGCCGTCGGGAGCACGCCCGACGTCAGGAGGCCCTCGAACGGCTCGGTCAGGCACAGCCGCAGCGCCTCGTGCCGGTCGAGGAGTGCCTGCACGGCCGCGGTCAGCGCGGCCAGGTCGGTGCCCTCCGGGGCGTCCACGACCAGGTACTCGCTCAACTGCCCGGCCGGGCCCGGCAGTGCGCCGGCCCGGTCCCGCAGTCGCTGCACCGAGGGGGTGAGCGCGAGCTCGTGCACGTCGTGCTGTCCGTCCGCCACTGCCCTCTCCGACTGAGTCACGATGTCTCCCTACCGTTGAGTGCGCAGTGGTCGACCAGGGCACGCAGCGCCCGGAACCAGGTGTTCGCGATGTCCTCGGCTTCCGCGTCGCCGAACAGCTCGCCGGCCCAGAGCCAGTCGGCCACCAGGTGTGGCCCGCTCGGCCGGTCCTCGGTCACGGGTGTGACGGCAAGGACGTGGCGCAGCGGCATGTCCTTGCTCGTGGCGGTGCTGATGACCGCGCCGCCGCCGTCGAGCCGCCAGGCGCCCGTCCCGGCACCCGAGGTGAAGCGGCCCAGGTAGTTCAGGCCGATCTCGGGCGGTGCGAACCGTGCGAGGGCGGTCTCCGTCTGGGCGTTGAGGTAGCGCAGCAGGCCGTAGCCGAGGCCGCGGTCCGGTGCGGCGTACGTGCGTGCCGCGAGCCGTCCCAGGTCGTCGCCGCCCGCCCAGAGGCCGTCCCAGTCCGGCGTCGCGCCGTCCGTCGACAGGTCGAGACGTACCGGGAAGATGCTCGTGAACCAGCCCACCGTGCGGGCCAGGTCCTCGTCGGCGATCGGCTCGCGGCCGTGCCCCTCGAGCTCCACCAGGACCTGTCCGGCAGGCTCGCCCGTGCGCCGCCGCCAGTCGGCGACGGCGATGCCAAGCGCGGTCAGCAGCACGTCGTTGACCTCGACGCCCAGCGCGGCCGGGGTGAGGCCGAGCAGCGGCCGGGTCACCTCGGGCGGCAGGACCAGGCGCAGCGAGTGGCCGGTGGCGTACGTGTCGCGCAGCGGGTCGAGCGGTCGGTCGGCCAGCGGTGGCCCCGGGTCGCGTACTTGCTCCAGCCAGGCGGGGAACTCCGCGAGTCGGGCGCTGGATCGGGCGCTCTGGCCGAGTGTGCGGCACCACTGGCGGTACGAGGTGCCGACGGCGGTGAGCGTGATGTCCCTGTCCGCCGCCGCGGACTCCCACGCCTCGCGCAGGTCCGGCACAAGGACCCGCCACGACACGCCGTCCACGCACAGGTGGTTCACCAGCCACAGCAGCCGGTCGGGGTCGCCGCCCTCGCCGCGGACCAGTACCGCCTGAGTGACGATCCCGCGCTCCGGGTCCATGCGGGCCTGGGCGGCCGCCGCGAGTTCCGGCAGCGGCGCGGAGCCCGCCTCGGTGAGCACGTCGCCCGCCTTCACCGCCCCTGGCGGCAGGGTCTCCATCACCCACTGCCCGGCGACCGGGACGCCCACCTGCATGCGGAGCGCGTCGTGGTGGTCGAGTACGGCTTGCAGCGCGAGGCCGAGCCGGTCGGCGTCCACCCCGGACGGGACCTCGACCACCACGTACTGGCCGTAGCGGCGGACCGCGCCGGGCAGGCCGTCGGCGGTCAACAGCGCCAGGTCCTCGCGCAGTTGAGCGGTCACCGGAGGCGGCTCGACCTCGCCGACACCGTCCTCCGGGCGCGGCACCGGCAGCTTCAGCGGCACCGCCGCGGCCGCGATCGCCGCCGGGGTCTTCAGCTTGAAGATCTGCTGCGGGGTGACCAGCAGCTCCTCCCGGCCGATCCGGCTGGACACCTGGATCGAGATGATGCTGTCCCCGCCCAGGTCGAAGAAGTTGTCGTCGGGGCCGATCGCGGGCAGGCCGAGCGCCTCGGCGAACAGCCGGCAGAGCAGCTCCTCCTCCGGTGTCTCCGGGGCCCGGCCCGCGCCCGCCCGCGTCACGTCGCCCGACTCCGGCTCGGGCAGCGCCCTGCGGTCCACCTTGCCGTGCTCGGTGAGCGGCAGCGCGGGCAGCGTCACAAGGACGGCAGGCACCATGTATTCGGGCAGCACCGCGCCGAGCAGATCGCGCAGCAGTTCGGGATCGGCGTGCGCGTCACCGGCGGGCACCACGTAGCCGACCAGGCGCTGGCGGCCCGGCTCACCGGACACGGCCGCGGCGGCGTCACGGACCTGCGGCAGTGCGAGCATCGCTGCCTCGACCTCGGCCAGTTCGATCCGGTGTCCGCGCACCTTCACCTGGTGGTCGCGGCGCTCCACGAACTCCAGCTGTCCGTCCGGCCGCCAGACCACCCGGTCGCCGGTGCGGTACATCCGTGCACCGCCGCCCGCGAACGGATCGGGCAGGAACGTCGTCGCGGTCTTCGCCGGATCGCCGAGATAGCCGCGGCCGACGCCGGTGCCGCCGACGTACAACTCGCCGATGGCGCCGCGCGGCACCGCACTGAGGCCGTCGTCAAGCACGTACAGGGAGGTGTTGCGGATCGCGCGGCCGATCGGAACCCGGCGCTGCGCCGTGCCGGTGGCGCCGTCCTCGGCGGTGAGCACCGCGTGCGTGACGTCGTCCGAGCACTCGGTGGGCCCGTAGGCGTTCAGTACCGGGATCTCCGGTTCGCGACGGAACCAGCGGCGGCACAGGTCGACGGGCATCGCCTCGCCCGTCACCAGAAGCCGGCGCAGGGTGCTCAGTCGGGGGCCGCGCTCCAGGGCGTCCCACGAGTCGAGGGCGGCGCGAAGGAGCGACGGCACCACCTCGGCCACGGTGACGCCCTCTTTGACGACCAGCGGGAACAACAGGTTCGGGTCGGCGGCGACGTCGCGCGACACGATGCGCACCCGGCCGCCGACCAGCAGGCCTGCCAGCAACTGCCAGACGGAGATGTCGAAGGTGAGCGGCGCGTTCTCCAGGACCGTGTCGGCCGGCGTCAGGTCCAGGTCCTCGATCTTGGCGCGCAGGTGGTTCACCATGCCGCCGTGGTGCACCATCGCGCCCTTCGGCGTACCGGTTGAGCCTGAGGTGAAGATGACGTACGCCAACTCGTCCGGGTCGTCGGGCAGTTCGGCGAGGCCGGTGTCGTCGGCGGTGTCGTCGGCGTCGTCATCGGCGTCATCGAGGAGCACGATGCCGGTACGGGTCCCGGCGGCGATCTCTTCGGCCAGTTCGAGGTGTTCGGCGTCCACGAGCAGGCAGTTGATGCCGTTGTCCGTCACCAGGCCCGCGGTGCGCGCGGCGGGGGCCCGCACGTCCAGCGGTACGTAGGCCGCGCCCGCGCCCCAGGTGCCGAGCACCCCGACGACGAACGCGGCGCCCGGCCCGGCGAGCACCCCGACGAGACCGGTGTCCGGCAGCCGTCGCGCCAACGCGTCGGCCCGCGCGACCAGTTGCCGGTAGGTCAGTTCCCGTGGCGCGTCATCGGGACCGTCGATCAGCGCCACCGCGTCGGGCTGCTCCGCGGCGATCGCGCGGATCGTCGCGGGCACGCTCAGGTACGGCTCGTCGCGGGCCGGTCCGGCGGACATCCGGTCGTAGTGGCCGGCCTCGATCGCGTCGAGCAGCGGCACCTCGCCCACGGGGGTCTGCTCCGGGGCACCGGCGAACCGGCCGAGGAACGCCGCGAACCGGTCGAGGTGGTCGGCCACTTCGTCCGGGTGGTACAGGTCCGGGTTGCCGTTGATGTTCAGCTGCAGGTGCTCGCCGGGGTTGTCGACCGTGGTCACCATCATGTCGCCGACCAGGCCGGTGGTGAGGTTCTCGACGGTCGCCGTGCACGGGCCCAGGTCCAGCGCGGTCAGCAGCGGCAGCATGTTCACGAACGGCCCGGCCGGCCAGCGGTCTTCGGCCCGCAGGCCGAGGTCGCGGCGGATCGCGCCGACCCGGTAGCGCTGATGGCGCAGCAGTCCGGAGAGGTCCGCCGCGGTGCGGCGGAGCAGTTCCGGGCGGCTCTCCGCGCGGTCCAGGCGCACCGCCATCGGCAGGAAGTTCGCGGTCATTCCGGGGATCTTGAGGGCGGTCGCACTCGTCCGGGCGCTCGCCGCGACGGTCAGCGTCACGTCGGGGGCGCCGGTGATCCGGTGGGTGTAGAGGGCGGTCGCGGCCATCAGGAGCGCGCCGGTGCTCACCCGGGCCTCGGTCGCCGCGTCGCGTACGGCGCCGGACACCCGCTCGTCCAACACGCGGGTACGGCGCAGGAATGCGCGGGGCAGCGAGTCCACCGGAGACCGGGTGGACAGTGTGGTCGCCGCGCTGGGCCGCGGAAAACGGTCGCGCCAGAACCTGCGGTCCCGCTCCTCGAACCGTGAGCCGAGGTAGGCCTCCTCGTCCTCGATCAGCAGCCGCAGCGGCGGCAGCGCGCCCTGGCCCGGGTCGCCGCCCACGGCACGGCCGGCGTAGATCTCCGCGAACCGGCGCCAGTACACGACGTGGCTGTAGCCGTCGCTGATCGCATGGTGGATGCAGAAGTACAGCTGGGTCCGCTCGGGGCCGATGCGCAGCGCGGCCAGCCGCATCAGCGGGAAGTCGGTCATCGCGAACGGACGCAGCAGGTCGGCGTTCATCCACCGCCGCGCGGCGGACTCGGGGTCCGGCTCCGCGGACAGGTCGTGCCAGGTCATGGGCAGGGCGGGCAGTGGCCGTACGGTCTGCTGGGGCAGGCCGTCCCGTTCGACGAAGCGAAGCCGGGTGCACTCCGCCTCGTCCACCAGCTGCCTTACGGAGGCCTCGAGCACCGCGGGGTCCAACGGGCCGTGGATGTCCACGCAGGCGCCGGAGTTGTAGGCCGGTGTCCCGCCGGAGAACTGTTCGTCGTACCAGATCTCCGCCTGACCCTGCATCAGCGGGAACACGGTCCGCGTATCGGCCGTCTGCTGCTGCCGCGCTGCGGTCACAACTGCCTCCTCGTGGTGGCGGACTCCGCCACGGCCGGAGCCAGCGCGCCGGCCCCGAAGTGCTCGGTCACCCACTCGTCGTCGTAGATGGTGTCCAGATAGCGCTCACCGAGGTCCGGCGCGATGGCCACAGCGGTGAGGTCACCGCCCGGCGCGTGCTCGGCCAGCCAGCGCAGCGCGCCGGCGACCACGGTCCCGGTCGAGCCGCCGAACAGAAATCCGTTGCGCTGCATCGTCCGGCAGATGCGCACGGTGTCCAGTTCGGCCACGACGACCACTTCATCGACGTACGACCGGTCGAGCAGGGCGGGCCGCACCGCGGTGCCCAGCCCCGGTATCAGCCGCGGCGCGGGCGGGAACCCGAAGGTGACCGAGCCCTCCGCGTCGATCACCACGATCCGGGCGGACGGCTTCTCCTCGCGCAGGTAGCGCGCGCAGCCCATGAGCGTTCCGGTGGTGCCCGCGCCGACGAACAGCACGTCCAGTTCCGGGAATTCCTTGAGGATCTCCGGGCCGGTCGTGCGCGCGTGGGCCAGCCAGTTCGCCGGGTTGCTGTACTGGTCGAGCCAGACGTACCGGTCGTTCTCGCGGCACAGCTGCTCGACGCAGGCGAGGCGGGCACCGAGCAGCCCGCGCTCCGGATGCGGCTCGGTCACCACGCGCACTTCCGCGCCCTGCGCCCGCATCAGCCGCTGCGCGCCGAGCGTGCAGCGCGAATCGGTGACACACACGAAGCCGTAGCCGCAGCTCGCCGCGACGATGCTCAGCGCGACGCCCAGGTTGCCCGACGAGCTCTCCACGATGGTCGTGCCGGGGCGCAGCACACCGGCCCGCTCGGCGGTGCCGATCATCTCCAGGGCGGCCTTCAGCTTCACCGAGCCGGCGAAGTTGAAGCCCTCGCACTTGAGATAGAGCGACCGTCCGAACATGGGCTCCATGGCCACATAGAGGTCCGCGACGTTGAACTCCTCGGGGCGGGTGATCACCGTCATCGCGTCACCGCTTTCCCGCGTCCGGACAGAACTCGTTGGGTCCGACGCCCAAAAATGACCGAGAAAGCCGGCCGCGACTCCGTCATCGACATCTTCTCCGAATTCTCCGAACCCCTACGTACTGACTACGCACTGACTCGCAATATTCGAAGATGATTGCTCCCCTCGCTGACAGGGCAATGACGTGGCACTGACCAGCCGCCTCAACACCCGGATATTGCACGGGCTATAGAGGAAATATAGAAGGACTCAAGCTTCTCGCACGGAGCATCCTCCACAGTTCGTTGACATCTCGAGGATTCCCGTGGGAAATTCGCCAAACACCGCAGAAAATAAGCGGTTCCCACATTCTGGCGGTCGAACGAACCGCTTTTCAGCAAGACTCAGCAAGACTTGGAACAGCTACAACGAACCGGCGCCGCATGACGGTGCGGAAAGGGTGAACAGTGGTGGAGGATCATCGCATCAAGCGGGTCGTCATCCTCGGTGGCGGTACGGCCGGGTGGATGTCCGCCTCGTACCTCGGCAAGGCGCTCGGATCGGAGGTGTCCATCACGGTGCTCGAGGCGCCGCAGGTGCCCCGCATCGGTGTCGGCGAGGCGACGGTGCCGAACCTGCACAAGACGTTCTTCGACTACCTCGGCTTCACCGAGGAAGAGTGGATGCGCGAGTGCAACGCCAGCTTCAAGATGGGCATCAAGTTCACCAACTGGCGCACTCCGGGCGCCGGTGAGGCCACCCCGCGCACGATGAGCGACGGAACGGGGGATCACTTCTACCACCTGTTCGGTCTGCTGGCGAACTCGGACAACCTGCCGATCTCGCACCACTGGACGCACAAGAAGCTCGCCGGCCAGACCGACGAGCCGTTCGACTACGCGTGTTACCGCGAGCCTCCGATCATGGACCAGAATCTGTCGCCACGGTTCATGGACGGCACCAAGTGGACCAACTACGCGTGGCACTTCGACGCGAATCTGGTCGCCGACTTCCTCTGCCGTTTCGCGGTGCAGAAGCAGGGCGCGGTCCACATCAAGGAAAAGATGACCAGCGCCGAGGTGGACGAGCGCGGCTACATCACCTGCGTGAAGACCGAGACCGGACGGGTCGTCGAAGGCGACCTCTTCATCGACTGCTCGGGCTTCCGCGCGCTGCTCATCAACGGCGTGATGCGTGAGCCGTTCCTGGACATGAGCGACCACCTGCTCAACGACAGCGCGGTCGCCACCGCCGTCCAGCACGACGACGAGGCGGAGGGCGTCGAGCCGTACACCGGCGCGATCGCCATGTCCTCGGGCTGGGCGTGGAAGATACCGATGCTGGGCCGTTTCGGCACCGGGTACGTGTTCTCCAGCCGCTTCCAGTCGCGCGACGACGCCACCCTCGAGTTCTGCAAGATGTGGGGCCTCGACCCGGAGAAGCAACCGCTGAACCAGATCAAGTTCCGGGTGGGCCGCAACCGCCGCGCGTGGGTGCGCAACTGCGTCAGCATCGGCCTGGCGTCGTGCTTCCTGGAGCCGCTCGAGTCCACGGGCATCTACTTCACCTACGCGGCGCTCTACCAGCTGGCGAAGCACTTCCCGGACAAGCGGTTCGACCCGATCCTGCAGAACCGGTTCAACGCCGAGATCGAGACGATGTTCGACGACACCCGGGACTTCCTGCAGGCCCACTTCAGCTACGCGCCGCGCAACGACACGGCGTTCTGGCGGGCCTGCAAGGACCTCGAGCTGGCCGACGACATCAAGGAGAAGGTCGCCATGTACCAGGCGGGTCTCCCGGTGAACATGCCGATCACCGACGAGGCCACCTACTACGGCAACTTCGACGCCGAGTTCCGCAACTTCTGGAACAACAGCAACTACTACTGCATCTTCGCCGGCCTGAACAAACTGCCGGACCACACGCTGCCGATACTCGCGGCGCGGCCGGACATGCTGGACCGGGCCGAGCCGGTGTTCGAGGGGATCAAGGCCAAGCAGAAGGAACTGGCCGCGAGCCTCCCGTCCACGTACGACTATCTGCGCCAGCTCCACGGCAAGACCAGCTAGTCAGGGCCACGGATCTCGTCCGCCCACGGCCGGCCGTGGGCGGACCTCCCGTTCGACTGATCCGCACGACTGAACTGATCCGCACGACTGAACTGATCCGCACGACTGAACTGATCCGTGCAATTGATCCGTGCAACTGAAAGGTCTTGCACTGTGCGGGAGCCGCTCGACCTGTTCGCGGAATGGGCAGCACGGACGCCGGACGCGCCCGCGGTCGTCGCGGAGGACGAGCAGTTGTCGTTCGCCGCGCTCGACCGGCGGTCCAGCGCCCTGGCCCGCGCCCTGACCGAGCGCGGCGCAGGTCCCGAGCGGCTGGTGGGCCTCAGCGTAGGGCGCGGCGCCGCGATGGCCGTCGGCATCCTTGGCGTACTCAAGTCCGGTGCGGCCTATGTGCCGCTCGACCCGGCGCATCCGAAGGCCCGGCTGCGGTGGATGGCCGAGGACGCGGGCGTGGAAGTCGTGGTGACGGAGCCGGGTCGGGCGGCGCTGTTCGAGGGGCAGACCGGGCTGATGGTGATGGACCACCAGGCCGCTGCCCAGGCCGACGGAGATGCCGAGGCGTCGTCGTCGGGCCCTTCATCGGCACGCCCCGCCCCCGAGAATCTCGCCTACGTCATCTATACGTCCGGTTCCACCGGACCTCCCAAGGGCGTCGCCGTCGAACACCGTCAGCTGGCCCATGTCGCGGCGGCCTGGGACGAGTTGTACGGGCTGCGCGCGGAGCCGCTGCGTTTCGTGTCGGTCACCGGCCTGTCCGTCGACCTGTTCTTCGCGGACATGCTGCGGTCCGTCTTCGCCGGTGGCTGTCTGGTGATCGCTCCTGATGCGGCGGTCACCGAACCGGCGCGGCTGCTCGAGCTGATCGAGCGGCACGGGGGCACGGCCCTGGAGACATTGCCGGGCCTCGCAACGGAGTTGGCGCGAGAGGCGGCGAGAGCGGGGCGCGGCATGCCGCCGCTGCGGCTGCTTTCGGTCGGCTCGGAGGGCTGGGCCGCCCGGGACTTCCGGGAGCTCGCCGGGCGGCTGCATCCGGACACGGTCGTGGTCAACGCGTACGGGACGACCGAGACGACCATCGACTCCTGCGTACTGCGCCCTCGCCTCACCTCCGAGGCCGTGCGGGGTCCTTTCGTGCCGATCGGGCGGCCCGTCGCGCGTACGGCCGCCCATGTGCTGGATGCCGGGCTGCGGCCGGTGCGGGACGGGGAGCTGTATCTCGGAGGGAGCGGGGTCGCCCGCGGCTATCACGGGCGCGGGGCGCTGACCGCCGGGCGCTTTGTCGCCGATCCGTTCGCGGCGGACGGGTCCCGGATGTACCGGACCGGGGACCGGGTGCGGTGGGGGGACGACGGGAACCTGGAGTATCTGGGCCGTACGGACGAGCAGTTGAACGTCCGCGGTTTCCGCATCGAGCCCGGTGAGATCGAGGCCGCGCTGCTGCGCCACCCCGGGGTGCGACGCACCGCCGTGACCGCCGGGCAGGAGGGCAGGCAGGGGCTCGTCGCATACATCGAGTACGTCGAGTGCGTCGAGTGCGTCGAGTGCGTCGAGTGCGTCGAGTGCGTCGAGCCGGAGTCGGGCGAAAGCGCGCCCCTCCGGCCGAGCTGCGACGAGTTGCGGGCCTTCCTCGCCGACAGTCTGCCCGCGCACATGGTCCCCGCGGCGTTCGTCGTGCTCGACCGGCTGCCGCTGCTGCCGGGCGGCAAGCTGGACCGGCGTGCGCTGCCCGTGCCGGAGCGGGCGGCGGCCCATGTTCCGCCGCGCACCACTGCCGAGCGGGAGCTCGCCGGGATCTGGGCCGAGGTGCTCGGCGTCGAACGGGTGGGCGCCGAGGACAACTTCTTCGACCTGGGCGGCGATTCCGTGATCGGCATCCAGGCCGCGGCCCTCGCCCGGTCCCGGCTCGGCGTGGTGTGGCCGTACCGCGCGCTGTTCGACAGACCAACGGTGGCGGAGCTGGCCGCTGTGCTGACACCTGCGGAGCCTGCCGGGCCTGCCGGGCTTGCCGGGCTTGCCGAGCCTGCGGGGCTTGCCGGGCCTGCCGGGCCTGCCGGGCCTGCCGGGCCGTCCGCAGGGAGAGCCGACGAGCGGCTGCCGCTGTCGTTCGCGCAGCGTCCGCTGTGGTTTCTGCACGACTACGCGCCGGGCGCCGAGTACAACATCGGCAAGGCCCTGCGGGTGACGGGACCGTTGGATGTCGCGGCGCTGCGGCAAGCGCTGACCGAGGTGGTCGCGCGGCAGGACGCGCTCCGTACGACCTTCCAGAAGGTCGACGGGCAGGGTGTGCAGGTGGTGGCGGAGCCGGGTGCGGGTGCGGGTGCTGTGGCGCTGGAGTTCGTCGACCTTCGGGGCTCGGCTGCCGGGTCGTTGATGGAGGCCGCGCTGGAGCAGACGCTGCGCGAAGAGTGCCGCAAGGTCTTCGACCTGCGGGCCGCGCCGCCGCTGCGCGCCCTGCTCGTACGGCTCGGCGCGCAGGAGCACGTCCTAGCGCTGACGATGCATCACCTCATCACCGATGACTGGGCCAACGAGGTCCTGCTCTCGGAGCTCGCCGCCTGCTACTCCGCCGCCGTGCGCGGCGAACCCGCCGCGCTGCCCCCGCTCGCCGCCCGCTACGCGGACTTCACGCGCTGGCAGCACGAACACTCGTCGAGCACCGACGCTGATCGCCAACTCGACTACTGGCGTGATCAGTTGGCCGGACTCACGCCCACCGAGCCGCCCACGGACCGGCCGCGCCCCGCCACCCGCACTACCGCGGGTGGCGCGCGGTGGGCCACGGTTCCGGCCGAGGTGACGGCCCGCCTGAAGGAGCTCAGCAGGGCGCGGCGGGTGAGCCTGTTCACGACCCTGATGGCGGCTGTCCAGCTCCTCCTCTCCCGGCACTGCCGCCAGGCCGATGTGGCCGTCGGCACCGCAGAGTCGGGGCGGGGACGTACCGAATGGGCCGATCTGGTCGGGTACTTCGTCAATACGGTCGTGATCCGCTCCACCGTGGACGAGCGAAAGCCCTTCGGCGACTTCCTCGGCCAGGTCCGGGACACCCTGCTGGATGCCGTCGCGCACGCGGACGTGCCGTTCGAGCGGGTGGTACGTGCACTGGCACCGGAGCGGGACCCCGCCCGTTCGCCGCTCGTCAGCGCCATGGTGGTGATGCAGAACGCGCCCGCCAGGGAACGGGACTTCGCCGGGCTGACCGCCGAGGACATCGAACTGCCCACGGTCGCAGCCAACTTCGACCTGACCCTGGAGTTCCGCGAACGGGGCGATGAGCTGCGGCTCTGCGCCAACTACAACACCGATCTCTACGACGGTGCGACGGTGCGGCGGCTCATCGGGCAGTTGACCACGCTGCTCGCGGAGATCGCCGCCGATCCGGAACGGCCGCTGCGGCTGCTGCGGCTGCTGCGGCTCGTGCCGGCGGGCGGAGGCCCCCTGCCCCTCTCCCCCTCTCAGGAACAGCCGTCCGTGTGTGCTCACGAGCTGTTCGAGGAGTGGGCGCGGCGGGCTCCCGAACACCCCGCCGTTGTGCACGGGTCACGGCCTGGCGGCGGGACGGAGCTGACGTACCGCGAGTTGGACGAGCGCGCCAATGGGCTGGCCCACCGGCTTGTGGCTTGCGGGGTCGGCCCCGAGACGCCTGTCGGAATCTGTCTGGAGCGCACCCCCGACCTGATCGTGGCGCTGCTCGCCGTGCTCAAGTCCGGGGGCGTGATGGTGCCGCTGGACCCCCGGTATCCGCGCGAGCGCCTCGCGTTGCTGCTCGCGGACACCGGTACGCGGGTGCTGCTGACCCGCGAGCCGCTCCACGATGTGCTGCCCGGCGATACGGCCGTGACCTGCCTGGATCCGGGCGAGACCGATCCGTCGGCACGGGCGGCCGCACCGCCGCGTACCCATGTGGGGCCGTCGAATCTGGCCTGCGTCATCTACACCTCGGGCTCGACCGGCCGCCCCAAGGGCGTGATGATCACGCATGGCTCCCTGGTGGGGCGTATCACCGAGGACGGGCGCCGCCCGTTCGACTTCGGACCGGCCACCAGGACGCTGCTGCACCTTTCGGTGTGCTTCGACGGCGGGCTGTGGCAGACCCTGGTGTCGCTGTGCTCCGGCGCGACCCTGTGCCTGAGCGAGGCGGGCGAACGCGACGGCGCCATCGGCCTCGCCGAGCAGGTGCGCCGCGACCGCGTGACGCTGCTGCTCCTGACGCCCGCGCTGCTCGCCACGGTCGCCCCCGACGAGGTCCCGGCCGTCGAAACGGTCGTCATCGGCGGCGATGTCTGCCCGCCCGAGTTGGCGGCGGACTGGCTGCCGGGGCGCACGTTCGTCAATGCGTACGGGCCGACGGAGACCACCGTCACGGCCACCGCGCACCTGCTGCCAGCGGACACGGACCCGGACCCGGGCGCTGTCGCCGGGGCCGCCGTACCGATCGGCCGGCCCGTCAACGGCACCCGTATCGAGGTGCTCGACCCCTATCTGCGGCCCGTGCCGGTCGGGATGGACGGGGAGCTGTACATCGGCGGATCCGGGGTCGGGCGGGGGTATGTGGGCAGTCCCGGCCGTACCGCCGAGCGCTTTGTGGCCGATCCGTACGTTCCGGGTGAGCGGCTGTACCGCACGGGCGACCTGGTCCGCCGGCGGGCCGACGGGGTGCTGGAGTTCCGGGGGCGGGTCGACCAGCAGGTGAAGGTGCGGGGCGTCCGAATCGAACCGGGCGAGGTCGAGGCGGCGCTTGGCGCTCACCCCGGGGTGGGCGGGGCCGCGGTGGTGGTCAGGGGTGAGCGGCTCGTGGCGTATGTCGTCGCAGCCGATGGCTACGCCGCCGAGCCGCCAACACCCGAGGCCCTGCAGCGCTTTATTGCTGGAGTGCTGCCCGCGCCCATGGTGCCGTCCGCCTTCGTGATGCTGGACGAGCTGCCGGTCAACCGGAACGGCAAGGTCGATCGCCACGCCCTCCCGGAGCCGCCGCTCCCCGCCGCCGGAGCCCGCTTCTCAGCACCGCGCACCCTCACGGAGAGGATGCTGGCCCAGGCGTGGACAGCGACCCTCGGCGTCGAACGGGCCGGGATCGACGACAACTTCTTCGAGCTCGGCGGCGACTCGATCCTCAGCGTCCAGGTCGTCGCCGCCCTGGCCCGGCAGGGGCTGCGGATCGCGCCGCGCGACATCTTCCAGCGGCAGACGATCCGCGAGCTGGCCGAGGTGGTGTCTGTCGGGTCCCTCGGGTCTGCCGGGTCCGTCGCGCCCGATACGCCCGCCGCGGCAGAAGATGCATACGACTCTTCCGTGACGGGGCCGTTCCCGCCCACCCCGATCCAGCACTGGTTCTTCGAGAACATCACCGCGTGCCCCGACCGCTTCACCATGCCCCGCTGCGTCGAGCTGGCCGCCGGAGTGGACGTAATGGCCTTACGGGCAGCCGTGTACGCGGTTGTCGCGCACCATGACGCGCTGCGGACGCGAGCCGAACGGGACGACGACGAGGGGACCTGGCGGCTGCGGATCGCGCCGGTGAAGGATGGCGAGGGAGACGGTGAAGTCTTCCGGATCTGGGGCGAGTTGGCCGACGCGCCGTCCCCGTCCTCGTCCTCGTCCCCGTCCTCGTCCCCGTCCCCCGACATGGCCGCCGTCATCGCCCACGCGGAGGCCGCCCTCGATCTGCGCGCGGGCCCCCTCCTCAAAGCCGTCTACATCGACCTCGGCCCGGAGCGCCTCCCCCGACTGCTGCTGATGGTCCATCACTTCGTCGTCGACGGCGTCTCCTGGCGGATCCTGCTGGACGATCTGCGCACCGCCTACCTCCAGGCAGCCAAGGGCACCCCGATCGACCTCGGCCCGAAGACCACCTCGTTCCCCGACTGGGCACGGCGGCTGAACACGTACGTCGCCTCCGGCGCACTCGACGGCGAACTGCCGTACTGGAGCGGCATCCAGACCCCGCCACGGGACCTGACCACCCCCGCGAAGGTCGGCACCAGCGCGGTCGTGACCGCCGGGCTGAGCCGGGACGAGACCGCGGCGCTGCTGCGCCAGGTGCCCGCCGCCTACCGCACCCGGCCGAACGACGTCCTGCTGACCGCGCTGGCGTGGGCGCTCGGCCCGGGGCCCGTCGCGATCAACCTGGAGGGCCACGGCCGGGAGCAGCTCTTCGACGGGGTGGACATCTCCCGTACGGTCGGCTGGTTCACCACCCAGTTCCCGGTGACGATCGAGCTTCCGAGGACGGCGGATACGTCGGATACGGCTCATACGGCTCATACGGCGGACATCACCGACTGGGGCACCGCCCTCAAAGCCCTCAAGGAGCAGCTACGGGCCGTGCCCCAAAACGGCCTGGGCCATGACGCGCTCCGCTATCTGAGCCACAAGGGCCACCCTCACGGTCCCCGGCCCCACATCAACTTCAACTACCTCGGCCAGTTCGCCCCCTTGGACACCCACGGCGGCTGCTACAGCGGACGGGAGTTCCCGCTCACCGACGGCATCCACCCGGACGAGAACCGCCCGTTCGGCCTTGAGGTGACGGCGCGGGCCACCGGCGGCGAACTCGTCTTCACCCGGGACTACTCCCGCGACGCCTACGACGAGCCGGAGATCCGGCGGCTCGCCGACCGCACGCTCACCGCCCTGCGCGCGCTCACCGCACACTGCCTGGCGCCCGGCAGCGGCGGGCGTACGCCGTCGGACTACCCGCTCGCCGCGCTCGACCAGGCACAGGTCGACGCGCTGGTCGGGGACGGCCGCACGGTCGAGGACGTCTACCCGCTGACGCCGCTCCAGTCCGGGCTGCTGTACCACTCGCTGAGCGGCGACGACGGGACCGATGTCTATGCCCGCCGGATCACGCTCGTCCTCGACGGGGTCACAGATCCGTGGGCGCTGGCCGACGCCTGGCGGCGAGTGGTGGCGGCGCACCCCGTGCTGCGCAGCACGGCGCACTGGTCCGGGCTCGGCGAGCCGGTGCAGGTCGTGCACCGTGCGGAGCCCCGAATCAGCCACCACGACCTGCGGTCGCTGCCGCCCGGCGAGCAGCGTGCGCGGCTGCGGCGACTGGCGGACGGGGACCGCGCCGAGGATCTTGACCTGCGTAGTCCGATCCCCTTCCGGGTGGCGATCTCTCGGCTGTCGGACAGCAAGGCGCAGGTACTCCTGACGGCCCATCACCTCTTTGTCGACGGCTGGAGCATGACCCGGATCGTGGACGCGGTCCTCGCCGCCTGCGCCGCGATCACCCGGGGCGCGACACCCGAGCCCCTCGCGTGCACACCGTTCCGGGAGTACGTGGCGTGGCTGTACGGGCCTAACGGCGTGGACGGCAGGGACGGCGAGGCCGCCGAGGCGTATTGGGCGGATGCGCTCGCCGGGTTCGACACGCCCACGCCGCTGCCGTACGACCGCCCCTCGGGGCGGCCCACCAGCGAGGTCCGCACCTACGTCGTCCGGCTGCCGGGCACGCCGGACATCGGGGACTTCGCGCGGCGCCACCGGCTGACCGTCAGTACGATCGTCCAGGCGGCCTGGGCGCTGCTCCTTGCCCGGCACGCCGGAGTGGACGAGGTGCTGTTCGGCACCACGGTGTCCAGCCGTCCGACCGCCGTCCCCGGCGTGGAGACGATCAGCGGGCCGCTGATCAACACCCTGCCGGTACGGGTCGCGGTCGACTCCGGAGCCCGCACCCTCGACTGGCTGGCGCGGCTGCAGGAAGAGCAGGCGACGGCAAGGGAGTTCGGTCACTATCCGCTGGCTCGGCAGCAGGGCCACAGCGAAGTGCCCGCCGGTACCCGGCTGTTCGACAGCGCGGTGGCGTTCGAGAACTACCCGGGCGACCCGGCGGACGCACACCACGGCGAGGTCCGCGTGGTCGAGATGGACGGCGACGACACCACCAACTATCCGCTCGGACTGATCGCATACCCGGGCGATGAGCTGGCGCTGCACCTGTTCTATGACCCGGAGCGCTTCGACGCCGCCACCGTCGAGCGGTTGGCGGCCCGGCTGCGGACCGTGCTGCACGGCATCGCCGAAGGGCCGCACCGGCGCGTCGGCGATCTGCCGATGCTGCCCGACGAGGAACGACGGCTGGTACTCGGGGACTGGACCCGGTCTTCCCTGACTCCCGTCCCGCCCCGCCCCGTCCAGGACCTGTTCGCCGAGCAGGTCCGCCGCCGCCCGGACGCGCTCGCCCTGCTGAGCGGCGACGGCGTCGAGCGGATGACCTATGCGGAACTGGACGTACGGGCCGACCGGTTGGCCCAAGCGCTCACCGCGCGCGGGATCGGGCCCGAGGCGATCGTCGGCCTGTGCATGCCCCGCAGCGTCGCCATGGTGACGGCCCAACTGGCGGTGTGGAAGGCCGGTGCGGCGACGATGCCGCTCGACCCGGCGCACCCCGCCGAACGGCGCGAGTGGATGCTGGCAGACGCGGGCGCCGAGCTGGTGCTGCTCCCCCAGGACACCGGCTGGGACCCGGGCGTACCCGTGCTCACTCTCGACCTCGACGTTGACCTCGGCGGGACGGGCACGGGAGACGGCCACCCGGACAAGGCCCCTCCAGCGCGGGGCCAACCCGCCGATGCCGCCTACGTGATCTACACCTCCGGCTCCACAGGGCGCCCCAAAGGCACCGTCGTCACCCACCGCGGCGTCGCGAATCTGGCCGCCACCATCGAGCGGAACGGGGGCGTCGGGCCCGGCAGCAGGGTGCTGCAGTGGCTCTCACCGGGCTGGGACGGCGCGTTCTTCGAGCTCGTCGGGGCGCTGCTCACCGGGGCCACCGCCGTGCTGGCCCCGCCTGGGCAGCCGCTGCCCGCGCTGGCCGGGCTCATCAGGGAGCGCGGGGTGACCCATCTCGTCGCGCCGCCCGCCGTCATGGCGACCATGCCCGCCACGTCCGTACCCGGCGTGACCGTGTTCGCGGCCAGCGAGGCGCTGCCGGCCGAGACGGCGGAGAGCTGGTCGCGTACGGGGCGGGTGCTCAACTCCTATGGGCCGACCGAGGCGACCGTATGCACCGTGATGAGCGCGCCGCTGTCCGGGCGTGCCACCCCGCCGCTCGGCCGGCCCACCGCGGGCACCCGGACCTTCGTACTTGACGCGCGGCTGCGGCCCGTTCCGGTGGGCGCCGTCGGCGAGCTCCATCTCGCGGGAGACTCCCTCGCGCGCGGCTGTCTGGGCCGGCCCGGCCTGACCGCCGGGCGCTTTGTGGCCTGCCCGTTCGGGGCGCCGGGCGAACGGATGTACCGCACGGGCGACTTGGTGCGCTGGGCCCCCGACGGCACCCTCTGCTTCGTCGGCCGCTCCGATGACCAGGTCAAGGTGCGCGGTGTGCGCGTGGAGCTCGGCGAGGTGGAGGCCGCGCTCACCGGGCACCCCCAGGTGGTGCAGGCGTGTGTGGTCGCCGCCGGGGAAGGGCCCACGCGGCATCTGGTGGCGTACGTGGTGACCGAGGGTGCCGGGGCGAACGGATGGGCAGGCCTGGGGCCGGGCGAGTTGCGGGAGCACCTGACGGGGCGGCTGCCCGAGCAGCTGATTCCGACGGCGTACGTTCCCATGGAACGGCTGCCCCTGACCCTGTACGGCAAGGTGGACCGCCAGGCCCTGCCCTCCCCCGAGGCCTTCGTGGGCCCCGCCTGTCTGCCGCCCCGCACCGACAGCGAGCGGACCGTGGCCGAGGCGTGGACCGGGCTGCTCGGCAGGGCGCGGATCGGGATCAGGGAGAAGTTCTTCGAGGCGGGCGGCTCCTCGCTCGCTCTCCTCCAACTTGCCGACCGGCTACCCGAGTTGAGCGTGGCCGAGCTGCTCGAGCACTCGACCGTCGAGGAGATGGCGGCCCGCCTGGACCTGCGCCGCAGCGCCGGACATGCGGACGACGGCGACCGCAACCGCGACCCCAACCGCAACCGCAACCGCGACTACGAACTGTGAGACGGGGGCACCGCATGAGCCGAGAGGACCGAGACGCTGTCGCGATCACCGGGATCGCCTTCGTGCTGCCGGAAGCCGACACGCTGGACCGGCTGCACGGCAACCTCGCCACGGGCCGGGACAGCGTACGGGCGCCGGACGCCGACCGGATCCGGTACGCGGGCGGCCACCCGGGGACCGGCTATCTGAACCTGGGCTATCTGGACCGGGTGGACCAGTTCGACCACGCCTTCTTCGGTATCTCGCTGGGCGAGGCCGAACTGATGGACCCGCACCAGCGGTTGACCCTTCAGCTGGTGCACGAGGCGCTGGAGAACGCCTGCTACGCTCCCGCCGCGCTGCGCGGCTCCCGCACCGCCGTGGTCGTCAGCGCGCCGGATCCGTCGTACGCGCGGCTGTACGCGCAGGACGACCCGCAGCAGATCCTCGGCTCGATCCCGGCCGCGCTGGCCGCCCGTGTCTCGTATCTCTTCGACTTCGCGGGGCCCGCGCTGGTCGTCGACACCGCGTGCAGCGGCAGCCTGAGCGCGCTGGCGCTTGCCGCCCAGCAGTTACGCGAAGGCCAGTGCGACCTCGCGGTCTCCGGCGGGCTCAGCGTCCAATCGGTGCTGCAGCCCGAGCAGGCCCATGACCCGCTGCTCGGCGTGGACTCGCGGGAGGGCGTGTGCCGCCCGTTCGACGCGAGGGCCGACGGCACCACGGGCGGGGAGGGCGGCGGCCATGTCGTCCTCAAGCGGCTGTCCGACGCGCTCGCCGACGGGGACCACATCCACGCCGTGCTGCGCGGCATCGCCGTCAACCACAACGGCGCCGGGGCCACCAGCATGAGCGCCCCCAGCGCGAGCGCCCAGGCCGCCGTCATCGCCGAGGCGTGGCGGGACGCCGGGGCCGACCCCGGCACGGCGGGCTATGTCGAGTGCCACGGCTCCGGAACCCCGCTCGGCGACGTCGTCGAGGCGGACGGACTGCGCCAGGCCATCGCGGCGAGCGGCGGACGGCCCGGTGCGGCGCGTGCGGCGCGTGCACCGCGTGCACCGCGTGCACCGCGTGCACCGCTCGACATCGGCGCGGTCAAGGGCAACTTCGGGCATCTGGACCACGCGGCGGGCATGGCCGGGCTGTTCAAGATCCTGGCCGCGCTGCGCCACGGGGCGCTCTATCCCACCGTCCACTTCAGCACGCCGAATCCGCTGATCGACTTCGCGGACCAGCTGAACGTACGGACACGGACGGCGCCATGGCCCGCCCCGGATGAGGGGCCCCGGCGGGCCGGGCTGAGCTCGTTCGGGCTGACGGGGACCAATGTGCACGCCGTCGTCGAGGAGGCCCCGGAGCCCTTGCCCAGGTCGGAAACGCCGGGCAGCGCACCGCACTTGGTGACCCTCTCCGCGAAGTCCCCTGCCGCGCTCGGGCGTTACGCCGTACACCTCGCGGAATTCCTCGCGCACACCGAACACGGCCTGCCGGAGGTCGCGTTCGCGCTGAACGCCGGCCGGGACGACCACCCGTTCCGGTGGGCCCGTACCGCGTACGACACCCGCGAGCTGGCCGATGCGCTGCGCACGGCCGTACTGCCGGATCGGCCGGTCGCCCCCGAGGTCCCGGTGGTACTGCTGTTCTCCGGCGACACGGAGGTGGACGACGCGACCTGGACCCGGCTCTGTTCCGCGTTCCCCTCGCTCGACCCGGCGGCGGCAGGCCAACTGCTCCGGCACCGGGCGCTGTACGGGCTGGTCGGCGGGCTCGGCCTGAAGGATCCCCGGATGGCCGGCTCCGGTCGGGGGAACCTGGTGGTGCGGCTGCTCCGGGACCGGATCGGCGAGGACGAGGCGGTCCGCGTTGCCGCCGACACGCCCCCGACGGCCGAGGTCGACCAGGAGGGCCTGCGGCGCGCGGCGCGGGGCTTCGTCGCCGAGGGCGCGGTGCTCCTGGAGATGGGCGCGGACGGTGCCTTGTCGCGGGCGGTGGCAGCTGAGGAGCCGAGGCTGCCGATCGTACGACTGCTGTCGGACGACGGCAGGGACGACGATCCGGACCGCGACCCGGACGACGACCCGGACCGCGACCCGGACTGCGGGGTCATCGGCGCGCTGGCGAAGCTGTACGAAGAGGGCGCGACGTTCGACTGGCGCGCGCACCACGCGGGCACCGACGTCCCCCGCATCGAGGCCCCGACGTACCCCTTCGAGCCCGTCCCCTGCTGGTGCGGCCCGCAGGAGGCTCCCCCCACGGATACATCACCGGCTTCGCCACGGGGCGCGACCGGGAACAACCGGGAAATCGAGCAGTCCATCGCGGAAATATGGCGGCGGATACTCAAGACCCCTGACGTCAGGGCCGATTCGGACTACTTCGCGCTGGGCGGCACGTCCATAGCGGGCATCAGCCTCCTCCGCGAGGTCGAGAGCAGATTCGCCGCCAAGCTGACCTTCGCCGACCTCTATGAGCACCGTACGGTGCACGACCTCGCGGCCTTGATCGGAGGGCGACGCGACGCCCTCGCCTCCAGCACGGACTGGACAATTCCGTTGCTGCCGCGCGAGCCCGAAGGCCCGCTGCCCCCGTCCATCGGCCAGGAACAACTCTGGTACCTCGACCAGCTCGCCCCGGGCACCCCCCTCTACAACGTCCCCGCCGATCTGCGCCTGCGCGGCCCCCTGGACCGTACGGCCCTGGGCGGCGCACTCACCGATCTGGCGCGGCGGCACGAGGTGATGCGCACCCGGATCGCCGCCGACGCCGACGGCGTGCCCCGGGTGTGCGCCGATGTGCCGGAACCGCAGCTGAAGGTGGTGGACCTGACCGGGGATGCGGACCCGGAGGCGCGGCTGCGGGAGCTGGCGGAGGCGGAGGCGACCACACCGTTCGACCTGGCACGCGGCCCGCTGGTGCGTGCCGTCCTCTACGCCGTGTCGGACGAGAACCATCTGCTGCTGTGCACTTGGCACCACAGCATCTTCGACGGCTGGGTGCCCCGGATCTTCTTCCGCGACCTGGCCGAGTTCTATGCCGCACGCCTGGCCGGACGGGACCCCGTCCTGCCCGAACTGCCCGTGCAGTACGCCGACTTCGCCGCCTGGCAGCGGACTCGTCTCGACTCCGGGCTGCGGGAGCGCGGCCTGGAGTTCTGGCGCGCGTACCTCGCCGGTCTGCGCCCGGCCGAACTGCCCCTGGACCGGCCCCGACCCGAGGTGGAGTCCCACGCCGGGGCGCTGATGAGCTTCACGCTGAGCCCCGAACACGCCGATGGACTGCGGGAGTTCAGCCGTCAGGAAGGAGTGACGACCTTCGTCACCATGCTGGCCGTCATCGACACACTGCTGCACCGGTGGGCGGGCCAGGACGATGTCGTGATCGGCGCCGCCACCTCCGGCCGCGGCAACCCGGCGACCCACGAGCTGATCGGCTACTTCAACAACCTGGTGCCGTTCCGTACGAGAGTCGACGGCGCGATGACGTTCCGCGAACTGGTCCGGCGCTGCTCGACCGGCGTCGCCGGGGTCCTTGACCACGAGGAGGTGCCGCTCGCGGACATCGTGACGGCGCTGAAGCCGCCGCGCGACGCGTCCCGGCACCCGCTGTTCACCGTGGCCTATACGCACCAGAACACCGCGACGCACCCGGAGGAGCTGCAGGGCCTGACGATCGCGCCCGTCGAGGAGGGCGGCAGCGAGGGCGTCGCCCCCGGCACCGCCAAACTCGACCTGACGGTCGGCATCACCGACCAGGACGACGGGCCGATGCGCGGCTATCTGGAGTACGCGGTCGATCTGTTCGACGAGTCCACCATGCGCGGGCTCTTCCGGCTCTACGAGGACATCATCGGCGCGGTCCTCGCGGCCCCGGACAGCCCGCTGAGCACGGTCGCGCCCCGGCCGGCACAGGCGACGGCACATCCGACGGCGCACCCGGACACAGCGTGGGAGGCCGTCAAACGGCACGCCGAGCGCGCCCCCGAGCGCATAGCCCTCGTGGACGGTGAGACACGCGTCTCGTACGCCGAACTCGTCCGCCGCGCCGAGGAACTCGCGGGGCGGCTACGGCAATCCGGCGCGGGCCGTCTGATCCCCGTGTGTGCGGCGCGCGGCCCGGACCTGGCCGTGGGCTGGCTCGCCGCGCACGCCCTGGGCGCGTCCTTCGTCTCCCTCGACCCCGCGGTCCCCGAGGCCCGCAGGGCCGCGATCCTGTCTGAACTGCGGGCCCCGGTGCAGGTCGAGGGCGACCGCGTGACCGTGCTGCCGGACGGCGACGGAAGCGAGAGGAACAGCGCAAACGCCTCGCCGGAGACGACCGAGGGGCTGGCGTACGTCGCGTACACCTCCGGCTCGACCGGTCGGCCCCAAGGCTGCGAGATCGAGCACCCCAGCCTGCTCAACCTGCTGCGCTGGTACGGGCGTGAGCTGCGCCTCTCCGCCTCGGACCAGGTGGCGCAGTCGTCGGCCGTCGGATTCGACGGGGCCATCATGGAGATCCTGGGCGCCCTCTACCACGGCACCACCCTCCACTTCCTGCCGGAGAACCAGACGCCCGCGCAGCGCTGAACTGGCTGGCGGAGCACCGGATCACCGCCGCCCTGCTGTCCACGCCGCGCGCGGAACTGCTGCTCGGCGAGTATGCCCCCGTCCCGGGACTCGCTCTGCGCGTCCTGACGACCGGCGGCGACCAACTGCGCGTACGGCCGCCCGCGCGGCTGCCGTTCGAGGTGCTCAACGTCTACGGGCCGACCGAGTGCACCGTCGTCTGCACCTCGTCCCGCGTCTCGGCGTCGGGCAGCACGGCCCCGGACATCGGCCACCCGATCGCGGGCACCCACGCCTATGTCCTCGACGGGCGCGGCCGCCCCGCGGACAGCGGCGAGCTCTATGTCGCGGGCGCGGCCGTGGGGCGCGGCTACCACCGGAATCCCGGACTCACCGCGGCCCGTTTCGTGGCCGACCCGTTCGGCCCGCCGGGCTCGCGGATGTACCGCACCGGCGATCTGGCCGACCGCGGACCGGACGGCACCCTCACCCTGCACGGCCGCGCCGACGATCAGATCACGCTGCGCGGATTCCGTATCGAGCCCGTCGAGATCGAACGGGCCCTGGTGGCGCACCGGGGCGTGCGCGAGGCCCTCGTCGTGGCCGAGCGCCAGGCGTCCGGCTCGCTGCGGCTTGTCGCCCATGTCGCCGGAGCCAGAACCGGAGCCGGAGCCGGAGCCGGAGCCAGAACCGGAGCCGGAGCCGGAGCCGGAGCCAGAACCGGAGAAGGCGCATCGGAGGCCTTGCCGGACGAGGCCGAACTGCTCGCCGCCCTGGCCGAGCTGCTGCCGCCGCACATGGTCCCCGCACGCGTCGTCCCGCACACCACCCTGCCCAAGACCGCCAACGGCAAGCTCGACCGCCGCGGCCTGAGCTGCCCGGATTCCCAGGAGCCGACCATGCCGGTGCCCGCCGAACTCCCCTCCCCCGCCCCGTCCTTGACCGAGACCGAGCGGGTGCTGGCCACGATCTGGTCCGAGCTGCTCGGCCGCGACGGTCACCACGGTCGCGACCGCCACGACGGTCGCGACGGCATCGGACCCGAGGACAACTTCTTCGACATCGGCGGCGATTCGATCCTCAGCGTGGGCGTCGCCGCGAGGGCCGCCCGGGCCGGCATCTCGGTCACGCCCCAGGACTTGCTGCGTCACCCGACGCTGCGCGGGCTCGCCGGGGTGGCGACTGCGGGGACCACGGCCGCAGACATCCCCCCGCACAGCCCCGCCC
>NZ_SRIC01000318.1 GCF_004684775.1 Streptomyces sp. MZ04 | reverse complement strand
GGGTACGGCCCGAGCAGGCCCTGAAGGGCCGCGCCACCCCCGAGTTCGAGGTCCCGTCCCGCCACACGGTCCTCGGCAACCCGCTGCTCGGCCCGTACCCCAAGGGCCTGGAGGTGGCGGACTTCGCGCTCGGCTGCTTCTGGGGCGCGGAGCGCAAGTTCTGGCAGACGGAAGGCGTCTGGACGACATACGTCGGATACCAGGGCGGCCACACCCAAAACCCCTCCTACGAAGAGGTCTGCTCGGGCCTGACCGGCCACACGGAGGCGGTCCGCGTGGTCTTCGACCCGTCCAAGGTCTCGTACGCCTCGCTCCTGAAGCTCTTCTGGGAGTCCCACAACCCCACGCAGGGCTTCCGCCAGGGCAACGACGTCGGCACCCAGTACCGCTCGGCGATCTACACCCACTCCCCCGACCAGGAGTCGGCGGCGGAGGCCTCCCGAGACGCCTACCAGCAGGTCCTGACGTCCTCGAACCACGGCAAGATCACGACAACGGTCCTCCCGGCAGACAACCGCACGTTCTGGCCGGCGGAGGGCTACCACCAGCAGTACCTTTCGAGCAGCAAAAACCCGGACGGGTACTGCGGAATCGGCGGCACGGGCGTCACCCTGGACAGCCCGTCGGAGACGAACTGGGGCCGCGCCTGCCCGACGGGGATCGCTCCGGCCGACGGCTGACCGCGGCGCGTGAGGTCCTGCGTCGATCCCGGGCGGGGGCGCTCTGCCCACGGCAGATCTGCCGCGGGCAGAGATCCCTTACGCCGCGCCCCGCGTCGGCCGACAGTGGAGTGAGCGCGGCGAGCACCGCCGCACCACCCCTGGGAGGCTCGATGTCATCGCTCATCACCGGCTGGGATCCGGCCCGCGGTCCGCGGGGCCAGGAAGGCGGTTCACCGGCGACCGCCTTCGACGATCACCTCGCCGCGCGGCTGCTCGCCCAGCGCATCGTCTTCCTCGGTACGCAGGTCGACGAGGTCTCCGCCAACCGGGTCTGCGCGCAGATGCTGTTGCTGTCGGCCGAGGATCCGCGGACCGACATCAGTCTCTACATCAACAGCCCTGGCGGCTCCGTCACCGCCGGGCTCGCCATCTACGACACCATGCGGCTCATCCCGAATGACGTGTCGACCCTGGCCATGGGATTCGCCGCCAGCATGGGGCAGTTCCTGCTCACCGTCGGGACCGCGGGGAAGCGGTACGCGCTGCCCAACGCGCGGATCATGATGCATCAGCCGTCCGCCGGCATCGGCGGGACCACCGCCGACATCGCGATCCAGGCGGAGAACCTGGAGTTCACGAAGAAGGCCGTCGAGCGGATCACCGCCGAGCACACGGGGCAGAGCGAGGAGACCATCTCGCGGGACGGTGACCGCGACCGGTGGTTCACCGCCGAACAGGCCGTGGAGTACGGGATGGTCGACCGGGTGCTCGACTCGCTGGCCGATGTCCGGCCTGCCGCCGGCAAACCGCGGATGGGACTGGGGGTCTGACAGCCATGGGCCAGTACACGATTCCGAACGTCGTCGAGCGCACTCCGCAGGGCGAGCGGGCGTACGACATCTACAGCAAGCTGCTCTCGGAGCGGATCATCTTCCTCGGGACCGACATCGACGACGGGGTGGCCAATGTCGTCATCGCGCAGCTTCTCCACCTGGAGTCGTCCCAGCCCGAGCGCGAGGTCGCGATCTACATCAACTCGCCGGGGGGTTCCTTCACTTCACTCATGGCGATCTACGACACCATGAGTTTCATCAGCGCCCCGATCTCGACGTTCTGCGTCGGGCAGGCCGCCTCCACCGCCGCCGTGCTGCTCGCCGGCGGCGATCCCGGGCGGCGGTTCGTGCTCGAGCACTCTCGCGTGCTGCTCGGGCAGCCCGCGAGCGGCGGGCAGCAGGGGACGGTCTCCGACCTCAGTCTCCAGGCCAAGGAGATGCTGCGGATCCGCTCGCAGGTGGAGGATGTGCTGTCCCGGCACTCGGGGCACGATGTCGCCACGCTGCGTGCGGACATGGACCGCGACAAGGTGTTCACCGCCCAGGAGGCGGTGGCGTACGGGCTTGCCGACGAGGTGCTCAGCCGGCGCAACCTGTTCGCCGCCGCGTAACCGCCTTACGCGTAACTCCCTTACGCGGCCAGGCGGATGTCTCCCTGGCGCGGTTGCGTCGACTGCTGGGCGTGGCGGGTCAGTTCCGTATGCGCCAGGGAGAGCAGGTCCGCCAGGCTCAGGCCGAGCGCGCGGGCGCCGGCCGCGATGACTTCGGAGGAAGCCTCCTTGTGGCCGCGCTCCAGCTCGGAGAGGTAGGGCATCGAGATGCGGGCCGCCTCGGAGACGTCCTTGAGCGTGCGTCCCTGGCCGAGGCGTTCGCGGCGCAGCACGTCGCCGATGACGTCCCGCCACAGGGGCTCTTTCTCCGTCGGCCGTACGGGAGTTGGGTGCACGGGAGTTGGGTGCACGGGGGCGGTGCCCCGCCGGGCCGGGCCTGTCGCCTGTGGGCGCGGGCGCAAGGGGATGACACGGGCCCGCTGCTCGCTCGGCGGGGCCTGCTCCGACTGGTGGTTCCGCTCGTCGCTGCTCACCTCTTCAGGGTAGGTGCCGCACCCGTACGGGGAAGGCATCGGCGTTCTGCCCCCGGCGAAATCAGGCCAGCGCCTCCGCCAGACCGTCCGCCGCCATGACGCGCCACTGCGGATCACCGTGCAGCCGCCCCCAGTACGCCATGGTCACCGCCCGGACCTGCGTCCACCGGCGGGCCCGCTCCCGGTCGACCCCGGCGGCGTCGGAGAAGACGGCGAGGCGGCGCAGCACTGCGGCCTTGGGGTCGGGCGCGGTGAGCAGCTCCTCGAAGCGGTGGTGGAGCAGCGTGATCGCGTCGTACGCCGGGTCGCCCGCGTACCCCTTGGGGTCGATGGCCAGCCAGGGTTCGCGTTCGCCCTTCAGTACGTTGCCGACGTGCAGGTCGCCGTGGATGAGCGTGTCGGGCTGGTCGGGGCCCAGTTCCCGGAGGGTGCCGATCGCGGCGTCGAGCAGGCGGGAGGCCAGCGGCGAGTCCAACTCCTTGTCGTTGTCCTGGAGTTCGCGCTCCCACTCGTCGCACCGCGCGCTCACCCGGGGCAGTTCCGCGGGCGCGGGGACGGCCAGTCGCCGGGCCAGCAGTCCCGCCGCCGTCAGCGCCTCCTCCGCGTCCGTGACTTCGGCGAGCGAGTCGGGGCCCGCCCGCTCGACGAGCATCGCGAACCGTGCGTCGTCCCGTTCGTAGAGGCGGACCGCGCCCCGGCCCGCCCACACCGCGAAGGCGTCCGGCTCGTGGACGTTGCCGGGGTGCGGGAAGGAGATCTTCAGGACGGCGGGCGTCCCGTCCTCGCGACGCCGCACGGGGACGACGATGCCGACTTGCCCGTGGGTGACGGGATCCGTCGGGGCGCAGTCCCAGCGCCGGAGGAGTTCTCCGGCCAGTTCGGGCAGAGTCTCCAGCCATGCGCGGCCGCGCTCGCCCTCCCGCTGGACGGTGCTCGCGGCGAACCCCTGGGGTGTCTCGATCATTCCGGCACCCTAGGGGCGAGGGCCTAAGGGGACCGTGTGATGACGTTTCCCCATGCCCTTCGCCCAAGCCGCCGACGGCACCGCCCTGCACTACGAAGTCCACGGCTCCGGCCGCCCCCTGGTCCTGCTGAGCGGGCAGTCCAACAACCGCCGCTGGTGGGACCCGGTGCGGGACGACTTCGCCGCCGCGTACCGGACCGTCGTACTCGACTGGCGCGGCACCGGCGAGAGCGGCCGCCCCGACACTGACACGTACAGCACGCCCGGCTTCGCCCGCGACGTCGTCGCCGTACTCGATCACGCGGGCATCGACCGCGCCCATGTGTACGGCACGTCGATGGGCGGCCGCGTCGCGCAGTGGATCGCGGCCGACCATTCCGAGCGTGTCGACCGTCTCGTCCTCGGGTGTACGTCACCGGGAGCGCCGCACGGCGTCGAGCGGGGGCCCGATGTGCGCGCGGCCCTCAGCCAGGCCGACGGCCGGGCCGCGCGCCGCGCCCTGCTGGAGCTGATGTACACGCCGGGCTGGATCGCCCGGCAGGGTGAGCGGTCGGTGTTCCACACCCTCGGCGACCCGGCGATGCCCCCGCACGCCCGCCGCCGCCATCTGCGGGCCAGCGCCCGGCACGACGCCTGGGACGCGCTGCCGCGGATCGCGGCGCCGACACTCGTCGTGCACGGCACGGACGACCTGTTCAACCCGACCGCCAACGCGCCCCTGCTCGCCGAACGCATCCCGGATGCGCGGATGCGGCTTCTCGCGGGGGCTCGGCATGCGTACTTCGAGGAGTTCGCGGGGGTGGCGACGCCGCTCGTCCTCGGCTTCCTCTCGGGCACCTCGGACTAGGGACAAGGGCATTGCCTCAAGAGCCACTTACGCCCCTCCATCCCCACTCCTAAGACCGAAGGACGTGACCGGCTTCAGCTCGAACAGCGCCCGGGGCAAGACCCTTCAGACCCAGGGCTTCGGTGTCATGCGAGCCGCTTCCGGCGAGCCTGCGGTTGTCGACACCTCCTCCGCCCGCCAGAGCATCACCGCCGCAGTCGGCAAGGACTTCGTGGAATTGTCCTGGAAGGGCTACGCCGGAGACGCCCGCTACGCCGTCACCCGCGACGGCAAGGACCTGGCCCAACTGGCTGCGGGCGTACAGTCCTTCCGACGGCCGTAAGAAGTCCGACTGGAAGTCGAGCAAGTACCGCGCCGCCCTGGGGAAGCGGACCTGACCGGCCGCTACGGCAAGTTCTGATCCTCCCGGCGGCGGGGATGCGCCGGGAGGCGTCTACGCCCCGCTGCCGTACGGCCGCGTGAGGATCTCCAGGCTGTGGCCGTTCGGGTCGTCGAAGTAGGTGCCGCGGCCGCCGTCGTTGGTGTTGATCTCGTTGACGATCCTGTGGGACGGGTCGGCCCAGTAGGTGAGGCCCGCGTCCTTGACGCGGCCGAAGATGGCGTCGAACTCGTCCTCGGACACCAGGAAGGCGTAGTGCTGGGGCGTGATCGGCCCGCCGTCGCTCTCCATGTAGTCCAGCGTCACGCCGTTGGGGATCGCGACGGGGAAGAAGGGGCCGAACTGGGGGCTGACCTCGAGGCCGAGGATGTCGGCGAGGAACTGCGCGGACGCCTTCTTGTCCTTGGCGACAACGATGGTGTGGTTGAGTTCGATGGACATCGTGCGACCTCTTCCTGCGTCTGATTCCCGCGTCTGATTCCCGCGTCTGAAGTGTCCTTGCTTCCTTGCTGACATCTTCGACACTAGGCCCGCGCAGGCCTCCCTGCATCGGTCACACGGCCCCCCACCTGGTGCGCAATGGGGACTAGGGCCACGGCACGAGGTGACTTCCGGCCACGGTCAGCGGCCTCGGACGGCCCTGGCGGCCCTAGCGGCCGTCCGGGGTCGGGCGGTGCTCGACGTACTCGATCACCGTCCCATCCGGGTGGCGCGCGCTGAATCCCGCGCCGGTCGGCACGGCTTTCAGGGGGTCGGTGATCTCGGCGCCCGCGGCCGTCAGGCGGTCCAGATACTTCTGCGCGCTGTCCACGAGGAGCGTGCCCGCCGTGGCCCGGAAGGGCGCGACGCTCTCCTCCGTGCCCTCGATCAGGAGGAAGCCGCCGACCGCCGCGAGCCCGAGACTCAGATCCGGATAGGTGAACCACATGTCCCGTTCCACGCCGAGGAGTTGCTCGTAGAAGGCGGTTACGGACTCCAGGGTGCCGGGGCCCGTGAAGACCCGTACGAAAGTGCGGGGCTCGGTCAGGGCCGAGGAGTCGGTGGAGCGGCGCCACATGACGGCGCCGTCGGAGGGATGTCCATTCGTCATGCGTTCAGGTTCACGGGCCGCGCCTGCCGCAGCCAGTACGGCGATGATGGGGTGACCAGGGGTATCAGGCTCGGATGACGCCGCATCCATTTGCGCCGCATCCCTTTACGCTGCATCCCTTTACGCTGCATCCATGACCACCGCCGAAGAGACCGCCCGGCGTGGCGAGTTGGGTACGTTCCTGCGGGCGCACCGCGAGCGTCTGGCACCGGACGAGGTCGGGCTTCCCGCCACCGCGCGCCGCCGCACTCCGGGACTGCGCCGCGAGGAGGTGGCCGCGCTCTCCGGGGTCGGGGTCGCCTGGTACACCTGGCTGGAGCAGGGCCGCGTGGACACCTCCCGGCAGGTGCTCGACGCGGTGAGCCGCACCCTCCGCCTCGACGGTGACGCACACCGCCATGTGCTGGCCCTCGCGGGGTTCGCACCGCCGCGGACCGCCGCAGATCCGGCCGTCAGCCCGTCCGGCACCCCCGAGCACGACAACCTCCGCACGATGATCAGCAGTTGGCCCGGCTCGCCCGCCCTGGTGCTCACCCCCGACCTATCCATCACGGCATGGAACACCGCGTACAGCACACTGTGGCCCGACCCCGGCCGCCTGCCCGCCGAGCGGCGCAACCTGCTGCTCCTGCTCATCGGCGACCCGGACCACCAGCGCGTGCTGCCCGCCTGGGAGCCCTTCGCGCAGGACCTGCACCGCCACTTCCGGGCCCACGCGGACACCCTCCCCGGCGACGACGGGGTACGTGCCCTCACGGAACGCCTGCACGCCACGCGGCCCGACCTCGCGCACTGGTGGGCGTGCCGCTCGGTGGGCGGTTTCACTCCTCGTACGATCGAAGTGACCGGCGACAACGGCCAGTTGACCTACCTGGTCACCCTCCTCACCCCCGCCGCACCCCCCGGCACCACGCCCGCCTCGCTGCTGGTCCACACACCGGCGCCCGCGCCGATCTAGCATCGGCGGATGACGACCGACACCCTGATTCCCTCAGCCGTCGCCCTCACCGGAGCGTCCGGAAAGATAGGTTCGGCGCTGCGGCTCCAGTTGCGGGACCACGTAGCCCAGTTGGTGCTCGTCGACCGGGTTCCGCCGGTCGAACCGCTCGCCGCCAACGAACGCTCCGTAACCGTCGACCTGCGGGACGCCGCCGCGACGGCGGAGGCCCTCTCCGGCGTGGAGGCCGTCGTCCACATGGCGGGGATCCCGGACGAGGCGCCGTTCGCGGACCTGCTCGAGGCGAATGTGCTGTGCACGCACCACGTCCTGGAGGCCGCGCGCCGAAACGTCATCTCGCGCACCGTCCTGGCCAGCAGCAATCGTGCCGCCGGTTTCCACCCGAACTCCCACCTCACGCGGCCGCAGGACGCGGTGCGGCCCGACGGTCTGTACGGCGTGAGCAAGGTCGCGGTCGAGGCGCTCGGCAGGATGTACGCCGACAAGTTCGGGCTCTCCGTCAGCTGTCTGCGGATCGGGAGCTTCGAGGACGTGCCCTCCGAGGCGCGGCACCTGGCGACCTGGCTCAGCCATCGGGACGCGGGCGGATTCGTCCGCGAGGCGCTGCGCACGGGCGGCCCCGGCGACTTCGACATCACGTACGCGGTGTCGGACAATCCGCGCCGCTTCTGGGAGCTGACCGGTTCCTACGCGCCGGTCGACGACGCGTCCGCCTACGCGGAGAAGATCTCCGGGGCGGACGCGTCCTTCGACCCGGACGCGCCGCAGTCGGGCCACTTCGCCACCCCGGAGTTCACTCTTCCGCATCTGCCGCGCCGGTAGACGGGCAGGTAGACGCGCCGGTAGACGGGCAGGTAGACGCGCCAGTAGACGCGCCGCCCGGCGTCAGATCGTGGCCGTGTCGATCACGACGCGGTAGCGCACGTCGGAGTTGATGACACGCTCGTACGCCTCGTTGATCTGGTCGGCGTCGATGATCTCGATCTCTGCGCCGAGCCCGTGCTCCGCGCAGAAGTCGAGCATCTCCTGCGTCTCGGCGATGCCGCCGATCATCGAACCGGCGAGGGTCTTGTTGCCGCCGATCAGGGAGAACAGGTTCAGGGCGATCGGCTCCTCGGGGGCGCCGACGTTCACCAGGGCGCCGCCCGTCTTGACCAGGCCCAGGTAGGCGCCGAAGTCCAGCGGCGCGGACACCGTGGAGAGGATCACGTCGAAGGAGCCCGCGAGTTCCTCGAACGTCTTCGGGTCGCTGGTCGCGTAGTAGTGGTCGGCGCCCAGCTTCAGGCCGTCGTCCTTCTTGCGCAGCGACTGCGAGAGGACGGTGACCTCCGCGCCGAGCGCGTGCGCGATCTTGACGCCCATGTGGCCGAGGCCGCCGAGGCCGATCACGGCGACCTTCTTGCCCGGGCCCGCGCCCCAGTGCTTGAGCGGCGAGTACGTGGTGATGCCCGCGCACAGCAGCGGGGCGGCCTCGTCGAGGGACAGGCCGTCGGGGATGCCGACGGTGAAGGCCTCGTCGACGACGACGTGCGTGGAGTAGCCGCCGTAGGTGGGCTCGCCGTCCTTGCCGATCGCGTTGTACGTGCCGACGCCGCCCTTGAGGCAGTGCTGCTCCAGGCCCGCCTTGCAGTTCTCGCACTCGCGGCAGGAGTCGACCAGGCAGCCGACGCCGACACGGTCGCCCACGGCGAACTTGGTGACGGCGGAACCGACCTCGGTGACGACACCGGCGATCTCGTGGCCCGGGACCATCGGGAAGATGCCCTCGCCCCAGCCGTCGCGCGCCTGGTGGATGTCCGAGTGACAGATACCGGCGAACTTGATGTCGATCAGTACGTCGGTCGCGCCGACCGGGCGGCGCGGGATGGTGGTCCGCTCCAGGGGGGCCTTGGCGGACGGTGCGGCGTAGGCGGAAACGGTGGTGATGCCGGTGGTGCTGGTGGTGCTGGTGGTGGCGCTTGTCTGTGCGGTCATGACGTCAACCGTGCCAGCCTCGCGGACATCTACCCAGGTCACAGCCCTGCCTACGTCCAGTGGTCCTACTACTGGCGGGGACAGGCTCGTATGCCTACGACCCCGGATACTGGAGTACATGAACGCCGACGCCGGGCAGCCCCCGCACGCCCCCGCCCCCGAGC
>NZ_SRIC01000317.1 GCF_004684775.1 Streptomyces sp. MZ04 | reverse complement strand
CCACCCTTCGCAGCGCCCGCTCCCGCCGCTCGGCCACGCTCGACCCCGACTCCCTGCGTGCCATGCGGCGCAGCACGACCGGCGCCACAAGCAGCCCCACCACGGCCCAGACGCCGAGCACCCCTGCGGTCTCCCAGTGCCGCCAGGACTCCCCGATCTCCACGGCGGCCGCACCGTCCGGAAGCAGCGCGGAACGCATGCCGAGGCCGAGCCAGTAGATGGGGAACGCCTGGGCGAGCCACTCCACCCACTGCGGCATCGCGGTCACCGGGTAGAAGATGCCGGAGACCGCGATCAGGCCGAGGACCGGCAGCTGGACCAGGGCCTGGCTGCGGGCGCTGGTGAAGACCGAGCCGAGGACCGCGCCGATGGGCAAGGTCGCCACCATGCCGAGGACGAGCACCCAGGTCAGCGTCAGCCAGGAACCCGCGCCGCCCACCGCGAGGCCGTCGATGAGGAGAACGCCGGGGATCAGCAGGATCGCGAGGTCGGCGATCAGTCCGCCCGCCACCGAGACGACCTTGCCGACGAGATGGCCGCGCATCCCGTTCGGCGTCGCCTTGGCCCGCAGCAGCGTGCCGTCCTCGCGTTCGGCGGTGAGCACCTGGCTCATGGTGACCATGCCCATCGCGGCGTTCATGCCCAGGATGCCGGGCAGCGCGAGGGTGCCGAGCAGGAGTCCGCTCGTACCGAACGTCGTGTCCCGCAGGAAGAACAGGACGGTCAGCATCAGCACCGGCCAGAGCAGGTGCGACAGCAGGTCGCCGCCGTTGGTGAACGACTGCCGCAGTTCGATCAGGCCACGGGTCCAGCCGACGCGCAGCGCCACGGCCGCGGGACGCGTCGCACCCGCCCCCTTCGTCTTCTTCGTCCTCATCGCGTACGTTCCGCTCATCGGGCCGCCACCTCGCCCTCCCGCACCAGCGCCAGGTAGGTGTCCTCCAACGAGGCCCGGCGGACCTCCAGTTGGCCGATCGCCTCGCCGTACTGCCCGAAGAGGCCGCGTACGAACGCCGTGGAGTCGGCCGACGACTCGACGAACCGCCGCCCGTCGCGCGTCCAGCGCACCTCGTCCTTGCCCGCGGTCCGCCGGGCGAGATCGTCCGCCGCGCCGTCCGCGACGATGCGCCCGCCGGAAAGAATCATGATGCGGTCGGCGAGCTTCCCCGCCTCGTCGAGGTCGTGCGTGGTGAGCAGGACCGTCGTCTCGTGGTCGTCGGCGAGCCGGTGCACGAGGTCGTGGAACTCCTGGCGCGCCTGCGGGTCGAAGCCCGCGGTGGGCTCGTCGAGGAAGAGCAGTTCGGGGCGGCCCACGATGCCGATCGCCACGTCGAGCCTGCGCCGCTGCCCGCCGGACAGTGTCTTGATCTTCTTGCCCGCGTGGGCGGTGAGACCGACGGCGGCCACGAGGTCGTCGGTGTCCCACGGGCGCCGGCGCGTGGCCGTGGAGTAGGGGGCGTAGTACGTGCCCAGATGCGCGAGCAGTTCCCGCACGCGCCACTTGCCGTGGTCGCGCCAGGACTGCAGTACGACACCGATCCGGGCACGCCAGGCCTCGGAGCCGTCCGCCGGGTCCGTGCCGAGCACCGCGACCCGCCCCCGCGAGCGGATGCGGAACCCTTCCAGGATCTCGATGGTGGTGGTCTTGCCCGCTCCGTTCGGCCCGAGCAGGGCCACCACCTCGCCGTGGTGTGCCTGGAACGTCACATCGTGCAGAACGTCGGTCGCGCCGTACCGCATGCGCAGCCCTTCGACATCGAGCACGACGTCCTCGCCGGTCGTCGTCACGTCAACTCCTCGCCGGACCTCTTGATACAGCCGCGAAGCTACGTTGCGTTCAGCGAGCCATCAATATGGAAACCGCCAAGTAAGGTGCTCCAGCAAGGGATTTCATGGCGTACGTTGCAATGGCATTGCCGTCGAACGCAAGGAGGCGGTGCACGTGCCCGGAGGCAGGCTCACCCACCAGGACCGCCGGGACATCGGCGCGGGCCTCGCCGACGGACTCGGTTACGCCGAGATCGCGCGGCGTCTGGGCAGACCGACGTCCACCGTCAGCCGGGAGGTGGCGCGCAACGGCGGACCCGCCGCCTACCGGGTCGACCACGCCCATCTGGCCACCGAACGGCGTGCCCGGCGGCGCACGCCGCGCCCGCCCCTGGACCCGTCGGCGACACCCGACGCCCACGGCCGCGACCCCGACGTCGTCGGCGACTTCGCCGAGGAGCTAGCCGCCCTGATGGTCCACACCGGGGTCCCGCGGATGGCGGCGCGGGTGCTCGCCCGTCTGATCACGGACGACTCCGGCAGCCTCACCGCCGCCGGACTCGTCCGGCGGCTGCGGGTCAGCGCCGCGTCGGTCTCCAAGGCCGTCGGCTATCTGGAGTCCCTCGGGGTGATCAGCCGGGTGCGCGAGAGCGGGCGGCGGCGTGAGCGGTACGTCGTCGACGACGACCTGTGGCTGCGGGCGTGGACGACCAGCGCGCAGACGCACGCGCAGTGGGCGGACTCCGCGCTGCGGGGCGTCGACCTCCTCGACGCGGCCACACCGGCGGGAGCGCGCCTGGCCCAGATGAGCGGATTCTTCGCGACGCTCAGCGACGACATGAGCGGCGGCCCCACGGCCGTCGACGACGCCCTGACCGTGCTCGCCGCCCTCCTGCACGCGGCCTCTCCCCTGACCACGGACCAACTGGCCACGGCCCTGGACTGGCCCCCGTCCCGCGTGGCCCGGGCCTTGGACCACGCCGCTCCTGACCGCCTCTCCCCGGCCCAGCGAGCGGCCATCAGCTCCCCGCCGCCCGGAGATTGACCGCGCGCCGCGGCCGCCCGGCGTGACTGCCGGGCGGCCGAGACACGAAGGCGCGCGACCCGTCAGGCCGCCGCGCCGGCCATCGCGGGGCGTTCGGCGTCCCGCAGCCGTTCCATCAGCGAGAGCCGCGCACGCGCCACCCGCGAACGGACCGTGCCCACCGGACAGCCGGTGAGCAGCGCGGCCTCCGCGTAAGGCAGCCCCAGGAGCTGGGTGAGGACGAAGGCCTCACGCCGCTCGTCGGGCAGTGCCGCGAGCAGGTCGGCCAGGACGACGCCGTCGTCGAAGCCCGGCAGCCCGCTGGGCTGGGCGCGCTCCGCCGCTGACTGCCAGTCGTCCGTGTCGCAGAGACGCGGCCGGGCCGCGGCGTGCCGGAGGCTGTCGATCACCGCGCGGCGGGCGATGGACAGCAGCCACGTACGGGCGGACGAGCGCCCCTCGAAACGGTGCAGGCTGCCGAGGGCCCGCAGAAATGTGTCCTGGGTCAGGTCTTCGGCGGCCTGCGGGTCGCCGCCGAGGTACGTCACGTACCGGCGGACGTCGCGGTGCAGGGCGCGCACGAAGTGCTCGACCGCTTCCGGGTCACCGCCGCGGGCGGCGAGCGCCCAGGCCGTTATCGACTCGTCGGGGGAGCCGGGCAAGGCAGGAATGATCACCTGGTGTCCTTCTCGGGAGTCCGGAGATCCGGGATTCCGGGATGCGGACCGGCCGTGCGCGCGCGTACGCGGGCACGGTGCGGGTCCGGTGTTGGGGGTACGGCCGCACGGATACGTACGGCCGATGCCCGAGCCGACCGGGGCGCGAGGCGCGAGGCGCGGCGCGCGGGCGGCGTCGGGGAACCGGCTGTCAGGCGACAGCGGTCCCCACGGGCGGACCCCGAGAAGTGATGGCGTGCACGAGGAGGAACTGCCGCGGTGTGCGCACCGAGCGGCTGCGGCGCGGGCGGACCCGCGGCCGGGGAGCCGGCACCAGTGCCGTGCCGGGCAGCCGCAACGGCGCGACGAGCCACCCGGCGAAGGAACGCGCGATGCGGAAGACGGCACGTTCGCCGTGCGCGAGCCAGAGGCCGCACAGCAGCGCGGCGAGGAGGTGGGCGGCGAGCATCCCGGTGGGCGACATGCCGCCCATGTGATGCGCGTGCGCGGCCTGCCCCGCATCGCTCATGTGCCGCATGGCGTCGCTGTGTTGCAGATGCTGCATGTGCTGCATGTGCTGCATGTGCTGCATGCCGGGCATGGCGGAGGCCATCGACGTCCCGTCACCGGCCCCCGGCCCCATGTCCATGGACGTCATAGACGCCATGGACCCCATGTCGCCAGACGGCAGGCACAGCACATTGCGCACCCACTGCCGGACGAGGGAAGTGCCGGACGTGCCACCGGTGCGGGGCGTCGCGAGGGTCTGCGCGAGGGAGAATCCCGAGTGCAGCGCGGCCTGTGCCGCCACCGCGAGGGAGACGACGGCCGGCAGCCCCCGCTCACGCCCGGCAAGCACCCACGCGGCACCACCGGCGCCGACGGTTCCGGCGCCAAGGGCCCACCAGGACACCGGGCTTCCGGACATCATGACGTGCCCCAGGGCAGCGAGCAGTACACAGACGGCGGCGAACACCGCGGCCCGTCCCGCTCGACAACACCATCCAGCACTCATGGCGGCTCATCCTTACATCCGCGTCACTCTCTTCACGGAGGGGTACGCCGTTTCCCCTCGCCCCGCCCACACATCCCCTCCTGTGAGCCACACCGCACCAGTTGACGGGAACTGGACGGGACCTCGCCCCGACGTACTGACAGTGGGCCGGGTTCTTACAGACCGGTGACATGAGGCCGCGACGCGTCGATGAAGCGGTCGCGGCGGCCTAGCGTGGGCGGCATGCGTGTACTGGTCACCGGCGGTGCCGGGTTCATCGGGTCACAGGTCGTCGACGCGCTCGCGGCGCGCGGCCACGAGGTCGTCGTGTTCGACGCGTTGCTCGCGTCGGCGCACTCCGGGACGCCCCGGCCCCGCGCCGCCGGGGAGCTGATCGTCGGCGACGTACGCGATCCGGACGCGGTGGACGGTGCGCTGCGCGGCGTCGACGCGGTGTGCCATCAGGCGGCGATGGTCGGCCTCGGCAAGGACTTCGCGGACGCGCCCGAGTACGTCGGCTGCAACGACCTGGGCACGGCGGTGCTGCTCGCCGCGATGGCAAGAGCCGGCGTCCCGAACCTGGTGCTCGCGGGCTCGATGGTGGTGTACGGGGAGGGCCGCTACACCTGTGCGGAAGGGCACGGCGTGGTGCGGCCGGGGCCCCGCGCGGAGTCGGACCTGCGGGCGGGCCGCTTCGAGCCCCGCTGCCCCTCCTGCGGCGCGGAGCTGACGCCGGGCCTGGTCGCGGAGGACGCCCCGGCCGACCCGCGCAATGTGTACGCGACGACGAAGCTGGCCCAGGAGCATCTGGCGGCGGCGTGGGCACGGTCCACGGGCGGCCGTGCGCTGTCGCTGCGCTACCACAACGTCTACGGCCCCGGAATGCCGCGCGACACCCCGTACGCGGGCGTCGCCTCGTTCTTCCGCTCGTCCCTGGCGGCGGGCCGTGCCCCGCGCGTCTTCGAGGACGGCGGCCAGCGCCGTGACTTCGTCCACGTACGCGATGTGGCGGCCGCCAACGCGGTGGCCCTTGAGGCGCTTCGGGACCGCGCCGACGGGCAGTTCACGGCGTACAACACGGGCAGCGGCGACCCCCACACGGTCGGCGAGATGGCCCGAACGCTGGCGGACGCGTGCGGCGGCCCCGCTCCGGTGGTCACGGGCGAGTACCGCCTGGGCGACGTCCGCCACGTGACGGCGGATTCCGCCCGGCTACGAGCCGAACTGGCCTGGAAGCCGGAGGTGGACTTCCGGTCGGGGATGCGGGAGTTCGCGGAGGCGGGGATGCGGGGATAGGGGGCCGTCCCCCTCCCTACGCTCCCGCCTCCGGAAGGACCACCTCGAAGCAGCAGCCGCCCGTCACGTTGCGTACGGCCGCTCTCCCCTGGTGGGCCTCGACGATGCCCCGCACGATGGCGAGGCCCAGGCCCGCGCCCGCCGGGGGCGTGCGGGCGTGGGTGCCGCGCCAGCCCGTGTCGAAGACACGGGGGAGATCCTCTTCGGGGATGCCGCCGCAGCCGTCCGTCACGGAGAGGACCACTCCGTCGGCCGAGCGCCGGGCGGCGACGGCGACCGTGCCGTCGGCGGGGGTCCGCCGGATGGCGTTGATCAGCAGATTGCCGAGCACCCGGTTCATCTCCTTGCCGTCGACCTCGACCGGCACGGCGTCGATCCGGTCGCCCACGAGGCGTACGCCGTGCTCACGGGCGAGCGGGTCCGCGCCCGCGATGGCGTCGCCGACGAGGTCGTACGCGGACATCCGGGCGGGCGTGAGGGCGAGCGCGCCCGCGTGGATGCGGGACAGCTCGAAGAGGTCGCCGACCATGCCGTTCAGGCGCTCCACCTCGGTGCGGATCTGCCGCAGATAGCGGTCGGGGTCGGCGGCCACCCCGTCCTCCAGGGCCTCGCTCATGGCACGCAGGCCGGCCAGCGGGGTGCGCAGGTCGTGCGAGATCCAGGCGACGAGCTCGCGGCGTGAGGTCTCCAGGGCACGCTCCCGCTCGCGCGACTCGGCGAGACGTGCGCTCGTCGACTCCAACTCACGTGTGAGGGCGGCGAGTTCCGCGGTGGCGGGTACGCCGGGCGCGGCGAAGTCGCCGCCGTCGCCGAAGGACCGGGCGGCGAGGGTGAGCGCCTTGCTGCGGGCCACCACCCAGCGCCCGAGCAGCAGCGCGGTGGCCAGCGAGACGACGGCGGCCATGGCCACGACGGTGGTGACGACACTCAGGTCGTGCGGGGACAGGAACATCGCCCAGGCCACGGCGAGCGTGCCCGCCAGCATCGCGGTCACCGCGACACAGGCCACCACGGCGAGCGACACGACGAGCGACCGCCGCCGCAGCGCCCGCAGGAGCACCGCCCCGAGCAGCCCCGCCGCGGCGGCGCCGACGAAGGCGTAGAGCGCGATGAGGAGGGTGTCACGCATGCGGGACCACCGCCGCCTCAGGCCCGGCGCTCGCAGGGGCGGGGTGCTCGGCTGCCGTGGTCTCTGGGGTGGTGGCCTCCGGGGCGGCCGTCTCCGGGGCGGCTGAGTTCGGGGCAGCGGTCCCCGCATCCGCCAGGCGATACCCCACCCCCCACACCGTCTGGATCAGCCGTGGCCTGGCCGGATCGTCCTCGATCTTGCCGCGGAGGCGGCGGACGTGGACCGTGACCGTCGAAAGGTCGCCGAAGTCCCAGCCCCAGACTTCCCGCATCAGCTCCTCGCGGCCGAACGCGCGGCCCGGATGGCGCATGAAGAAGGCGAGCAGGTCGAACTCGCGGACGGTGAGGGCGAGTTCGGTGCCGTGTTTGACCGCACGGCGGGCCGGCGGATCGACGGTCAGCCCGGCGGCGCGCAGCGTCGAACCGGGGCCACCTCCGGTGGCGGAGCCCGTGCGGCGCAGTACCGACTCGACGCGCAGGACCAGTTCGCGGGGGCTGAACGGCTTGGTGACGTAGTCGTCCGCGCCTATCTCGAGGCCCAGGATCCGGTCGTCCTCGTCGCCCCGCGCCGTGAGCATGATGACCGGCACCGGGCCCCTCGCGCGCAGCCTGCGGCAGACCTCGAGGCCGTCGATGCCGGGCAGCATCAGATCGAGGACGACCAGGTCGGGGCGGCGCGCGGCGGCACGCTCCAGCGCCGTGTGGCCGTCCTCGGCGCGGTCGACGACGTACCCGGCACGCTCGAGGTAGCCGGTGACGACCTCGGCGACGGTGGCGTCGTCGTCCACGACGAGTACGTGCGGCGCGCCGCCCTGCGGTGGTGTCTCCATGCCGCAAGCCTCGCACCGCTCTCGGGCGAGTGCCGCACCCCGGGCCGTCCTGCCCGTCGACGTCCCCGTTTCGTAAGAACCTGAAGTCTGCTATGTCCGTTTTCTCTTCGTAGGGTGAGCAGCGTGACGCACTCCTCCCACTCCCCCGAAGACCCGCCGGGCCCAGCGGCCCCACGGGCCGACATCGTCCTCCCCTGTCTCGACGAGGCCGCCGCCCTGCCCTGGGTGCTGCGGCGGATCCCCGCGGGCTGGCGGGCGATCGTCGTGGACAACGGCTCCACCGACGGCTCGGCGGAGATCGCCCGCTCGCTCGGCGCGACCGTGGTGCACGAGCCGCGCCGGGGCTTCGGCGCCGCCTGCCACGCCGGTCTCACCGCCGCCACCGCGGACATCGTCTGCTTCTGCGACTGCGACGCCTCGCTCGATCCGGGCCTGCTGGCCCCTTTCGTACGTCAAGTCGACGCGGGCCTGGCCGACTTGGTGCTGGGGCGGCGCCGCCCCCGGAGCCGGGGCGCGTGGCCGCCGCACGCCCGCGTCGGCAACGCCGTCCTGGCCCGGATGCTGCACCGGCGCACCGGCGTCCGCCTGCACGACCTGGGCCCGATGCGGGCGGCCCGGCGCGAGGCCCTCCTGGAACTCGCCCTCACCGACCGCCGCAGCGGCTACCCGCTGCAGATGGTCGTACGGGCCGCCGACGCGGGCTGGCGGATCGAGGAGCGGGACGTGCCGTACCTGCCGCGCACCGGCAAGTCCAAGGTCACCGGCACCTGGCTCGGCACGTGGCACGCGGTCCGCGACATGCGGGGCGTGCTCGCCGAGCGGGCCCCGGCAGCACCCGGCAGCGGGGTGACCCGATGAAGCGGCACCCGCGCCCCGGCGGCTCCCAAATCCCTTACGCCGCCGAGCCGAAGCCCGGCGCCGATGAGACGCCCCGAGGCACCTCCGCACCCGGCACGGCTCCCCGCACCGCCGGCCATTCTGCGCCGGGCACCGCCCCCCGTACCGGCGACGCCCCCGGAACGGCTCCCGACACGTCACCTGGCCGCCGCTCCCCCACGCCCACGGCTCCCCGAACCTCCGACCATCCGGCGCCGGGCACCACCCGTCGCATCGGCACCCGCGCACCCCACGACGCGTCGGCCACCACCGACGGATCCAGGGCCGCACCCGGCCACGGATCCGGGCCCGCCCCCGGCGACACCCCTGGAACGACCCACGGCACGTCACGGGACCGCCACCCCACCACACGCCCCCTCACCA
>NZ_SRIC01000316.1 GCF_004684775.1 Streptomyces sp. MZ04 | reverse complement strand
CAGCCGCGCAAACCGTCCGACGAGGCCACCGAGAAGAGCGGGCGCAAGCCGGAGCGGCAGCCCCCGCGGAAGAAGCAGCCGTCGCAGAAGCAGCCGCAGCGGAAGAACAGGACGAAGCGCCCCACGTCCCCCGTCCCCGAGGCCGACCGCGAGCGCCTCCTGAGCGGCACGCACCACGACCCGCACGCCGTGCTCGGCGCCCACACGGTGCGCGAGGGCATCGCGTTCCGCGCCCTGCGGCCGTACGCGCGGTCCGTCACGGTCGTGGCCAGGGACCTGCGGGCCGAGCTGCTCGACGACGGCGACGGGTTCTTCTCCGGGGTCCTCCCGCTGCGGGAGATCCCCGACGACTACCGCCTTCACATCGTGTACGAGGATGCCGACCTGGAGATCCATGACGCGTACCGCTTCCTGCCCGCGCTCGGCGAGTTCGATCTGCATCTGATCGGCGAGGGGCGGCACGAGCAGCTGTGGCAGGCGCTCGGGGCGCGCCCGATGGTGCACGAGGGGGCGACGGGGACCCGCTTCACGGTGTGGGCGCCCAACGCCCGCGGTGTGCGTGTGGTGGGGAACTTCAACTTCTGGGACGGCACCGGCTTTCCGATGCGTTCGCTCGGCGGCAGCGGTGTGTGGGAGCTCTTCGTGCCGTCCGTCGGCGAGGGCGAGCTGTACAAGTACGAGATCACCCGGCCCGACGGGACCAAGACGCTGCGCGCGGACCCGCTCGCGCGCCGCACGGAGGAGCCGCCCGCGAACTCCTCGATCGTGTACGAGTCGCACCACGAGTGGCGTGACGGGGAGTGGCTCGCGCACCGCGCGGATCTGCCGGTGCACGACGCGCCGTTCTCCGCCTACGAGGTGCATCTGGCGTCCTGGCGGCCTGGGCTGACGTATCGTCAACTGGCCGAGCAGCTGCCCGCGTACGTCGCCGATCTGGGTTTCACGCACGTCGAGCTGATGCCGGTCGCCGAGCATCCCTTCGGCGGGTCCTGGGGCTATCAGGTGACGGGGTTCTACGCGCCGACGGCCCGGCTCGGCGGCCCCGACGACTTCAAGTACCTGGTCGACGCGCTGCACAGAGCGGGCATCGGCGTCCTGATGGACTGGGTGCCCGCGCACTTCCCGCGCGACGACTGGGCGCTCGCGGAGTTCGACGGGCGGACCCTGTACGAGCACGAGGACCCGGCCCGCGCCGCACACCCCGACTGGGGGACGCTCGAGTTCGACTTCGGCCGCAAGGAGGTCCGCAACTTCCTTGTCGCCAACGCGAGTTACTGGTGCGAGGAGTTCCACATAGACGGTCTGCGGGTCGACGCGGTCGCCTCGATGCTCTACCTGGACTATTCGCGCGAGGACGGCGAATGGAGCCCGAACGAACACGGCGGCCGCGAGAACCTGGACGCCGTGGCCTTCCTCCAGGAGATGAACGCCACCGTCTACCGCCGCGCCCCCGGCGTCGTCACGATCGCCGAGGAGTCCACGGCCTGGGACGGCGTGACCCGTGCGACGCACCACCTGGGTCCTGGCGGCTTCGGCGGTCTCGGCTTCGGCCTGAAGTGGAACATGGGCTGGATGCACGACTCGCTCGGCTATGTGAGCCACGAGCCGGTGCACCGCAAGTACCACCACAACGAGATGACGTTCTCGATGGTGTACGCGTACAGCGAGAACTACGTCCTGCCGATCTCGCACGACGAAGTCGTGCACGGCAAAGGGTCGTTGGTGTCGAAGATGCCGGGCGACTGGTGGCAGCAGCGCGCCAGCCACCGCGCGTACCTCGGCTTCATGTGGGCCCACCCCGGCAAGCAACTCCTCTTCATGGGGCAGGAGTTCGCGCAGGGCGCCGAGTGGGCGGAGAGTCACGGCCCGGACTGGTGGCTGCTCGATCCGGCGTACGGCGCGGAGGCCGACCACCGGGGCGTGCGCGACCTCGTACGCGACCTGAACACCGTCTACCGCCGTGAACCGTCCCTGTGGCAGCGGGACACGGATCCCGGCGGCTTCGCCTGGGTCGAGGGCGAGGCGGCGGAGGACAACGTCTTCGCCTTCCTGCGCCACGACAAGGACGGGTCGCCACTGCTCGCCGTCTCGCACTTCTCGCCGGTCGTACGCCACGAGTACCGGCTCGGCGTCCCGGACGAGATCGCCGCGTGGCGCGAGGTCCTGAACACCGACGCGGCGCTGTACGGCGGCAGTGACGTCACCAACCCCGACCCCCTCAAGCCGGAGCCGGTGGCGTCCCACAGCCGCCCCGCATCCCTGCGCCTCACGCTGCCGCCGCTGGCTACGGTGTGGCTGCGCCCGGTGTGAGAACCGACGAAAGGCTCTCCGGCAGCCCTTCCGTGTGCAGGATGCCGAGCCGCTGCGTGGCGCGAGTCAGCGCCACGTACAGGTCGCTCGCCCCATAGCGCGCGGGCTCGACCACGAGCACCGTGTCGAACTCCAGGCCCTTCGCCTGACGCGGGTCGAGCAGGACGACCGGCCGGGTCAGGTCGGGCGCCTCGCCCGCCGTCACGTCGGGCAGCTTCGCCGCGAGGTCGGCGTGCAGCTCGCGAGGGGCGATGACCGCGAGGCGGCCGTCGTCCCCAGCCTCGGCGGCGACCGCGTCCGCGAGGGCGGCGGGCAGGTCCTCGGCGGCGAGCGCCCAGGGGCGTACGCCCGTGGAGCGCACCGAGCTCGGCGGCCGGAAGTCCGGGTCGCCGGTTGCCCGCGGCACCTCGGCCGCCACGTCCATGATCTCCACGGGGGTGCGGTAGTTGACCCCGAGCCGGGTGTACTCCCAGCGGTCCTCGACGTACGGCGTCAGGATCCGCTCCCACGATCCGCAGCCGCCCGCCTCCGCCGTCTGCGCGGGGTCGCCGACCAGCGTCATCGAGCGGGTCGGGCAGCGCCGCATGAGCAGCCTCCATGCCATCGCCGAGAGCTCCTGCGCCTCGTCGACGATGATGTGCCCGAAGGCCCAGGTGCGGTCGGCGGCCGCGCGCTCGGCGGCGCTGCGGTGGTCGGCCTCCTCCTGGCGCTCGGCCATCCGCTCGGCGTCGATGATGTCGTGCGCGAGCAGGACCTCGGACTCCTCGTCGTCCTTGTCCTCGAATTCGTACGTACGTGATGCGTACGAGACGTCCAACACGCCCTGCGCGTAAGCGATCTGCTTGGCCCGCTCGGCCTCCGCCATCGCCCGCGCCGCGCTGTCGTCGCTGCCGAGCAGCTCGGCGGCCTCGTCGAGCAGCGGGATGTCGGCGGCCGTCCAGGCGCCACCGCGCGGACGCCGGACAAGGCGTGCGTCCTCCTCCGGCAGGTGCGGCGCGGGCTCCTCGAGGAAGTCGGCGAGGAAGCCCTGCGGGGTGAGGTTCGGCCACAACTCCTCGATGGCGGCGTGCACTTCGGGGCTGGCGGCGATCGCCTTGCCGAGCTGGGCGATGTCGTCGGGGCCCAGGAAGTTGGGTCCGCCGTAGGGGTCGGCGCCGATGCGCTCGGCGAGCTGGGCGGTGAGGGAGTCGATGATGTGGAAGGCGAAGTGCGGGCGGCCGAGGTTGTGCGGCACGTCAGCGTCGCGCGCCGCGTCCCGCGCCTCCTGGGCGATCGTCCAGTCCAGGATCAGATCGCCGTCGTCGTGCCGGATGATCAACGGGGCGCCGGGTTCGGGGAGTTGCTGCCGGTCGCGCAGGGCGGCGGCGAGCACGTCCGCCATCTCCGCGCGGCCCTTCACCTCGGCGGCCTCGGGCCTTTCGATGCCGGTGGCGGTCACGCCGGGGAACAGCTCGCCGACGGTGGAGAGGAGGACTCCCGTCTCGCCGAGCGCGGGAAGCACCTCGCTGATGTAGCCGAGGAAGGCCGGGTTCGGGCCGACGATCAGGACCGCGCGCTTGGCGAGCAGCTCACGGTGGGCGTACAGCAGGAACGCCGCGCGGTGCAGGGCCACGACCGTCTTGCCGGTGCCGGGGCCGCCCTCGACGACGAGGACGCCGCGGTGCGGGGCGCGGATGATGCGGTCCTGCTCGGCCTGGATGGTCTGCACGATGTCGTGCATACGGCCGGTGCGCGCCGAGTCCAGGGCGGCGAGCAGCACCTCGTCGGCGTCCGCGCCCTCGTACCCGGTGCGGGTGGTGTCGCCGAGATCGAGGATCTCGTCGTGCAGGGCCGTGACCTCTCGGCCCTCGGTGGTGATGTGCCGGCGCCTGCGCAGGCCCATCGGTACATGGCCGGTCGCGAGATAGAAGGGGCGTGCGACATCGGCGCGCCAGTCGATCACGAGCGGGGTGCGTTCGGTGTCGGACGCGCGGATTCCGATTCGCCCGATGTGGTGATCACGGCCGTCGCGGAATTCGAGCCGCCCGAAGCACAGTCCGTTCTCCCCCGAGTTGAACGCGGCCAGCAGACCGGACTGCTCGGCCACCATGACATCGCGCTCAAGGCGCGCCTGCAGACCATTGCCCACCTGCGACAACGATGCCTGCACAGCGGACTCGGCCTCCTCGCGCAGCGCGTCGAGACGCGCATACAGCCCGGAGACGAATTGCTGCTCTTCCCGCAATTCCTCGGTTGACAATTCAGCCCCTCGCCAGTTACAGTGCTCTTATACAGGTTCTCGTGTTGCCGTTATGCCCAAATAGGCAGGGCTTCGCGAAAGAATCCAATATACGCAGAGAAATACCCCGGACGTCAATTCGTCCGGGGTATTTCTTTGTCCGCACTGAGCCGCGTGCGGACGGGTCAGAGCACCTCGGCCTCGGCCAGCTCGGCGAGGAGCCTGCGCTTGGGCCGCGCGCCGACCATCTGCTTCACCGGCTCACCGCCCCGGAACACCAGCAGGGACGGCACCGAAAGCACGTTGTACGCGATCGCGGTCGCCGGATTGTGGTCCACGTCCAACTGCACCACCTTCAGCCGGTCCGCCTCCTCGCTCGAGATCTCACCGAGCACCGGGCCGAGCTGCCGGCACGGCCCGCACCACTCCGCACCGAACTCCACGAGCACCGGCACGTCCGACTTCAGGACCTCCCCCTCGAAGTCCGCGTCCGTCACCTGGGCCACGCCCGCCACCTTGAAATTAGACATGCTCCCCGCTCCTCATCCCGTCCACTTCATCCCGTCACTGCGCAACGGGGCTCCGGACCCCCCGGAACCGCCGCCTCGGCCCGCACCAGCTGCGCGCCGACCTGTTCCCGCACCGCACTCAACTCGGCGATCAGCGCGTCGAGTTCACCGAGCTTGCGGCGGTACACATCGAGCGATGCGGGACAGGAGTCACCCGCCGGATGACCCGACCGCAGACACTCCACGAAGGGCCGTGTCTCCTCCAGATCGAACCCGAAGTCCTGCAGGGTCCTGATCTGCTCGAGGAGGCGTACGTCGTCCTCGTCGTAGGTGCGGTAGCCATTGCCGCTGCGCCGTGCCGGCAGCAGCCCCCGTGACTCGTAGTACCGAAGCGTCCGCGTGGTGGTGCCCGCCCGCTCCGCAAGTTCGCCGATGCGCATGCCTACGACGGTAATCCTTGACGTGGGCGTCAAGGCCAGCGCGATGCGCGGCCGATGTCACTCACCGGGCGGCTGATGCACCCCGAAGACGGACCCCTGGTCGTCCCGGCACAGCCGGAACCGCCCGAAGGCCGCGTCCGACTCCTCGCTGTCCGCGCCGATGGGCGCCTCGACGGTGCCGCCCAGTTCGATGACCCGCGCGAGGGCGGTGTCCAGGTCGTCGACCTTGAAGAAGAGATACGGCGAGGCCCCCGGGTCACCGCCGTGCATGCCGCCGGGAACACCCGGAGTGTCGATCACATACCCGTGCCCGGACGGCCCCGGCACGAAGGTCCAGCCGAGCAGTTCGCCGTAGAAGACCCGCCCGCGCTCCGGGTCCTCGACACCGATCTCGAAGAAGCTGGGTTCACCGGCCATGGTGCGGCTCCTGCCCTGTGACTGCCGACCCTTTCACCGTACGCCGCAGGGGGCGGGCCCCGCCTGTCGTTCAGCGGGCCTGCGAGGCGGCGGGGCGCAGGGCCTCGATGACGGCCGTCCAGCCGTTCGCGCCATGCCCCTTGCTGATGGCCAGGTCCAGGGCGGCCTTGATGCCGCCCAGGGCGCGCACGTCCAGGCCCCGGTGCTCGGAGGCGTGGATGATGTGGTCGACGTTGGCGGCCTCCGTGACCAGCGGGGCCTGCTCGCCCGGATAGTGGCCGGAGTCGACCTGGACCGCCGTCGACGCGACGGCCGGCGGAAAGATCGAGAGCAGGTCGCTCATGTAGGGGGCCAGGTCCGCACCCTTCACCCCGTCCGCACCAGCCAGCGCGAAGGCGTGCACAAGCCCGTACATGCTGGTCCAGAAGAAGTCGAGCAACGCGTTGTCGTATACGGCGGCGAGTCCGTGATCATCCCCCAGGTACACGGTCTTCCCGCCGAGCGCCTTGAGCGTGCCCTCGTGCCGCTCGTACGCGGACCTCGAGCCGCTGTGGAAGAGCAGCGCGTCGCCGGTGCCGATGACCGTCACCGGCACCATGATGGCGCCGTCCAGATAGTCGATCCCGTGCTCGGCGGCCCAGGCGGCGGCTTCGCGCGAGCGCTCCGGGGTGTCCGACGTGAGATTCACAAGAACACGCCCGGAGAACTCCGCGGCGATCGGGCCGAGCACGGCCCGCGAGACCTCGTAGTCGTAGAGGCAGACCACCACCACGTCCGAGGCCCGGACGGCCTCGGCAGCGGTGGCGGCGCGTGCGGCTCCTGCGGTCACCAGGTCGTCACCCTTGCCCGGCGTGCGATTCCAGATGGTGGTGGGGTGCCCGGCCTCGAGGAAGGCCCCGGCGAGGGCCTGCCCCATGGCGCCGAGGCCGAGCACGGTTACGGTCGTGGGAGAGGTCTGCTGGTCGAGCGTGTGGTCGGTCATGCCGACCATGCTTGCCGGGCACCCAACACCCCACAAGTACCGACTAATTAGTCAGGTACTTACCAAAAGGTAAGCGGCTCACTTGAGGTCCAGCGCGCCGATCGCCTGCTCGGCCATGCCCGCCTCGCCGAGGGCGTTCGGGTGCACCGGAACGAAGTTGGTGCCGAAGAGCATCGGCTCCATCCACCGGGTCCCGTGCGGAGCACAGGCGTCGCGCCCCTCCGAGGCGGCGGCCATGTCGACGTACGTGGCACCCGTCTCGGAAGCGGCCCGCCGCACGGCCTTGTTCAAGTGGGTCTGGAGTTCCCGCAGATAGGGCACGTCACCCTCGGCGACCGGCATCTTGGCGAAGCAGCTCGGGTCCGACTTGGCCGGCAGGATCCACGGGTAGCCGAGAATCGCGACGCGGGCCTGCGGTGCCTTGTCCTTGATGGCGCTGAGGGAGGCCTTGAGCGCCGGATAGGTGTTGGCGTCGATCTGCTTGATGAAGCTGTCCCCGTTGGCGTCCTTGCAGGGGCTGCCCTTGCCGCCGGAGAGCACACCGGCGGTACCGCAGGCGACGATCGCGCTGATGAAGGTGTTGTTGTCGTTGCCGCCGATGGTCAGCGTGACGAGGTCGGTGTCGGCGTCGACGGCGTCCAACTGCGGGGCGACACCGGCGTATTGGGACTCGGTGAAGTGCTTGGTCTGGGCTCCGCCGCAGGTCACGTCGGTGAGCTGGGCGCCGGTGCGCTTGGCCACGACGTGCGGATAGTTGGCGGTGGAGCGGGCGCACAGCAGCGGGGCGGAAGGGTCGAGCGGCAGTACGCCGGACGCGGCGCTGAAGCTGTCGCCGAGGGCGACGTAGTCGAGGGGTCCGGAAGCGGTGGCGTGCGCGGGAGCGGCAAGCCCCAGGGCGACGGTTCCGGTGAGGGCGGCTGTCAGGCGCAGCGTGAGGGCACGGCGGATCACCATCTGGAGTCTCCTTTGAATCCGATGGGGGTCAGTCCCGGAGAGGAGCGAGCCACATACGCCAACGGCCCGGCTGTGGCGGGTGTTTCAGTGGTGCAACGCTGAAGTTACTGGCAGGTTTGAATATCGGTCAACAGTCTGCACACACGTCCACCTGGATGGCGGAAACCTCACCCAGCACACCCCGCATCGTCATGACGATGCGGCACGACTCCCCGTCACTTGTCCGCCTTGTACATCCGAAGCTCCCGATTGACGAAGAGCTGGACGTGCCCGCACTGCCAGCAGATCAGCCCCGTGGCGGACTCGTTGGCCCAGGCCAGGTTCATGAACTCCATCCCGGAACTGTTGAGTTTGACCTCCCGGTCCCGGAACAGATCCCCCTGACAGACCAGGCACCTGATCCACATCTCCCCTATGGCGGCACGCTTCGGCTTGGGCGCCATCAACTTCCCTTTCCCCGTGACCACGGCGCCGGTCGAGCACCGCTGCCATTGATCGTATCGACCGCCCCACCAGCACGGATCCCCCTGTCAGCGACCGCCGTCCGCGGAAACGGAGTCACGCTCGTCAGCGGCCTCGGGTCGCTCCTCGCCCTCAGCCGCCCCAGAAGCGGCGACCACCCGGCCGCCCTTCCCGGCCCGTGGCAGCAGCACCGCCACCACGACCGTCCCGACCCCGAGGATCACCGCGCCGATCAGGCTCGTGTGCGCCACCGCGTCCGAGAACGCGGAGCCGACCGCGTCCCTCATCTGGCCAGCGCCCTGGGCGAGTTCCTGGGCCTGGGCCTTGAGCTGGGCCGCCTCCTGCGGCGTGGTCGCGTTCGCAGCCGTCTCCGCGAGGTCCCTCGCCCGCGCCGCGATCCCCTGCGCCACACCATTGCCCGCGCCCACCGAATCCTGCGCCACCTGTTCGCCGTGATGGAGGCCGTCAACGACGGTGTCGTACCGGCGGAAAAGGCGGGCAGGTCCACCGCGATCACGTTTCTGACCGCGGCGGGCCTGCCCGCCTCACAAGCCACCGATGTGGTGGAGAGGGTCGCCGAGCGCAGGGCGACCGTGACCGGCTAGATGGTTGATGCGCTTTGGCTCTGTCCGGAATGACGGAGAGTGCCCAGAATCGGTGGTGTAGAACACTGGCTCGACCCGTGGGGCGCGCTGTGAACACCGATCTGGACACTCTCCTGACCGCAC
>NZ_SRIC01000315.1 GCF_004684775.1 Streptomyces sp. MZ04 | reverse complement strand
GACGGCCCGGCTTCTTGCCCCGGGGCAACAACGGCTCCAGGCGGGCCCACTGCGTATCCGTCAGATCTCCACGTGCCACGAAGCAAGATCATCTCACCTCAAGATCCGCTTTCGATACGCGCCCTAGTGCCCTCGTAGCCCTACCACCCCTCATAGAACGAGCCCGGTATGACGAAGCAGACGATCCTCGGCCGCGTCGCCCAGCTCGCGAAGGCCAACATCAACTCCCTCCTCGACCAGGCGGAGGATCCGCAGAAGATGCTCGACCAGTTGATCCGTGACTACACGAACAACATCCGGGAGGCCGAGGAGGCGGTGGCGACCATCATCGGCAATCTGCGGATGGTGGAACTCGACCACAAAGAGGACCGGGACGTGGCCGCAGAGTGGGGCACCAAGGCGGTCGCCGCCAGCAGGAAGGGGGACGAGCTGCGGTCCGACGGGAACGCCGCGGAGGCCGACCGGTTCGACCGTCTGGCCAAGGTCGCGCTCCATCGGCAGTTGCAGTCGGAGCGTGAGGCCAGGGACGCCGAGCCGACGATCGCCTCGCAGACCCAGGTCGTGGGCAGGCTGAAGACCGCGCTCGACCAGATGAAGATCAAGCTGACCCAGCTGAAGTCGCAGCGCGATCAGCTGGTCGCCCGTGCCAGGACGTCGCAGGCGCAGAACCGGATGCTGGACGCCGCGCAGAACATCGACGTACTCGATCCGACGAGCGAACTGAACCGCTTCGAGGACAAGGTGCGCCGCGAGGAGGCGCGGGCGCTAGGCAAGCAGGAGCTCGCCGCGTCCTCCCTGGACGCGCAATTCGAGCAGTTGGACAGCTTGAGCGATGAGGCGGAGGTCGAGGCCCGCCTGGCCGCTCTAAAAGCAACTACGTAGAGACGCGGCATATAAGGCCGACTACTACGTAGCGACCTCAGAACAGGCTGAGCAGCGCCTCCGCCGCGTCCATCGGCTCCACCCCGCTGTCCGGCAGCGGCAGCTCGAACCACACGGTCTTGCCGCGCGGCGTCCTGCGCGAGCCCCACGCGGCGCTCAGCAGCCCGACCAGCTGCAGCCCGCGGCCGCCCTCGTCCGTGTCCCGCGCGCGGCGGCGGCGCGGCTGGACGAGGCCCGCGTCCCAGACCTCGCACACCAGGGTGCGGTCGAGCAGGAGACGCAGCCTGATGTCGCCTTCGCCGTACCGCAGGGCGTTGGTGACCAGCTCGCTGACCAGCAGTTCCGTGGTGTCGCAGAGCGGTTCGAGGTCCCAGGAGCGCAGCTGTGCGCAAGCCAGTTCGCGGGCCCTGCCCACCGACTTCGGGTCGCTCGGCAGCGTCCAGTCGCCGACGGCTTCGGCGGGCAGGCCCTGGACGCGCGCCATCAGGAGCGCGATGTCGTCCTCTCCGTGGTGGGTGTCGAGGGTGTTCAGGACGTGGTCGCAGACGTCCTCGAGAGCCGACAGAGGAGTGTCTAGGGCGCGTACGAAGGCGTTCAGGCCCTCGTCGAGCGGGTGGTCGCGGGATTCGACGAGGCCGTCCGTGTAGAGCGCGAGCAGGGAGCCCTCGGGGAGTTCGACCTCGACCTCTTCGAAGGGCTCGCCGCCGACGCCCAGTGGCATGCCGGGCGGCACGTCGAGCATGAGCGGCGATTCGTCGGGCTCGACCAGAACAGGCGGCAAGTGGCCCGCGTTGGCGAACGTACAGCGGCGTGTGACGGAGTCGTAGACCGCGTACACGCAGGTGGCGAGGTAGACCTCGGAGAGGTCCGTCTCGGCCGATGAGCGCGTCTGACGGGCCGCTCGGGTGGCTTGCTGGGTGCCCGAGGGGTCGCCGAGGCCGCGGGCGATCTCGTCGAGCGCGGAGAGCACCTCGGCGGGCTCCAGGTCCAGGAGCGCCAAGGTGCGCACGGCGGTGCGCAGTTCGCCCATGGCGACGGCGGCGCGCAGGCCGCGGCCCATGACGTCGCCGACGACCAGGGCGGTGCGGTGACCGGGCAGTTCGATGACGTCGAACCAGTCGCCGCCGACCTCGGTGGCCGCGTTGCCGGGCAGATAGCGGCAGGCGATGTCCAGGCCGGACGCCTCGGGGTCGCCGGGCGGCAGCAAGGAGCGCTGCAGTATCAGCGCGCGTTCGTGTTCGCGGCGGTAGAGGCGGGCGTTGTCGATGCAGACGGCGGCGCGCGCGGCGAGTTCGACCGCCAGGGAGCGGTCGCGTTCCCCGAAGGGCTCGCTGCCCTTCGTACGGGAGAACTGGGCGAGGCCGACGACGGTGTCGTGGGCGACCATCGGAACGGCGAGCGTCGACTGGACGAGCCCTCCGGTGAGCCTGCTCGCTGAACCGTCGTCGGCGGCGGACACGAGACGCGGCCGTGCGGTGCGCAGGGCGTCGGCGCAGGGCGATGTGAAGGCGAAGCGGTGCACGGCGCCCACGTCCACGGGGGTGCCGCCCTCCGGGAAGGGCGCGTCGGCGACGGCGCTCGCGAAGGCCACACGGCGCAGTTCGGCGCTTCCGTCGGCGAGGCCCGGCGGGGTCTCGTCGCCGTCGAGCAGCCCCTGGTAGAGGTCTACGGACGCGAGGTCGCAGAAGCCGGGGACGGTGACGTCGAGCAGCTCGCGCGCGGTCGTCTCCAGGTCCAGGGAGTTGCCGATGCGGGCGCCCGCTTCATTAAGAAGAGCGAGGTTGCGGCGGGCGTGGGCGGCCTCGCGGGCGGCGGCGTGCCGCTGGGTGACGTCGGTGCCGAGTCCCGCGATGCCGATGGGGTGGCCCGAACCGCTGTGCACGCGGTAGAGGTTGATCGACCAGTGGCGGCGGGCGTTGCTGCCGGGGGCGGGGCCGACGATCTGCATGTCGGTCACGGCTTCGCCGGTCTCCAGGACGCGCCGGAGTGCGGCGGCCATGCGGTCGGCCTCGTGGCGTGGCAGATAGTCGTGGACGGTGCGGCCGCGGTGGTCGTCGACGGCGCCTCCGAAGACCGCGGCGAAGCGGCGATTGGCGCGCTGCACCTTGAGGTCCGTGCCGAACAGCAGGAACCCGAAGGGAGATTGGCCGAAAATGGCCTGCGAAGCCGCGAGGTCGGTCTCGATCTGCCGCAGCGCGCGTACATCGACGACGATGCAGACGGCGGCCCGTTCACCGTCCTCCGTGGCGGTCGGCATCACATAGACCTCGGCGATGCCTTCGGAGACACCGGCCCGTGGAACGGATTCGCCGCTCTCTTCCGGCACCCGGAAGTGGACGGATCCCGTCCACTCCCTGCCGTCCAGGATCTCCGCCATCTTGCGGTGTCCGCTGCTGCGCAGCTCCGGCGGGACGAACGCCTCGATCGGGTCCTTGCCCACGGCGTCCTCGGCACGCACGCCGAACAGCTGCTCAGCGCGCCGGCTCCACTGGTCGATCAGCCCGTCGGGGCCGATCGAGAAGGAGGCCACCTTGATGTAGTCGTAGATCGAACCGGGTGGACTGCTCTGCCACATCACGTCATCCGCAGCTTCGCCCCTAGCGTCACCCGACGGCCCGTCCTGCTCCGTCGCCTTCGCTGGTATCTCGCTCACGCGAACCGTCCCCTCCAGCTCACCACGTCCGGCACCGGTCACCGGATGCGGCTGCCCGCAGTATCCAGCACTACGGCGCCACGCCACATGGCGTTCACGATCACAGCACGGACTCAACTCTTTTTGGCCCGTCACTGTCTTGTGTCCGTCCCACGCTGCCAGTCTTCTAACCCGGCAGCACCAGCTCGAACCACACCGTCTTCCCCGTCCTACCCGGCCGTGTCCCCCAGCGACGCGAAGAGCGGGCCACCAATTGGATCCCACGGCCACTCTCGTCATCAAGGGTCGCGGCACGTTCCTGAGGCGGGTCAGGGAGCGGATCGGAGACCTCTACGAGGAGGGCGCCCACGGGGTCGGCGGGGCGCACGAGGCGTACGCCGATGGGGCCCGAGGCATGTCGCAGGGAATTGGTGACCAGTTCGCTCACGAGCAGGACGGTGATGTCACCGAGGGAGGCGAGACCCCAGTCGCGGAGCTGTTCACGGACGACGGCCCGGGCCGTGCGCACGGCGCCGGGGTCCGCGGGAAAATCCCACTCGGCGCAGTCGCCTTCGGTGTCGATCACGCCGATCACTTCCAGACCAGCAGCAGGGGACCCTGTCCGGTTTCATGGGGTTAATGAGCACATACCCGATATCCCTGCGGAATTACCGCTTACCAAGGCGCACTGTGGCACGAACGGCGTACGTGAGGCTCGTGGTCCCTGCGCTGCGAGCGCGCACGCCCCTCATCGGACCCCGCCAACGAGGGCGGTGACGGCAGGCACATCCGCGTCCAGCCAGTTCACCGACCAGATCTCGTCCGGCGCCAGCCACCGCAGCTCGTCGTGGTCCTCGAGCGGCTCCGGGTCACCCGACAGGAGCTTCGCGGTCCACACCCACAGGACGTAGCCGGGCTTGAGCGGCCACTGCCCTGCCACCCTGGCCACCGGCTCGGCATCGACGCCGAGCTCCTCGCGCAGCTCCCGCACCAGGGCTTCCTCGGGGTGCTCCCCCGGCTCGACTTTGCCACCCGGCAGCTCCCAGCGGCCCGCGAGCTCGGGCGGCGCGCTGCGGCGCGCGGCGAGGAGGCGTCCGTCGTCGTACAGGGCGGCGCCCACCACGATCCGATCCGTCATGCGCCGGAGCCTATGCGGTCAGTGCTGGGGTCATTGCCGGGGTCAGTGCGCACTGCCGTTCTGGCTCAGCTTCTCCACCCAGTAGAGCTGCTTGTGCCCGCGGTCGTCGAGGCTGTCGGCGATCTTCTCGGCCTCGGCCCTCGTCGCGTACCTGCCCACGCGATAGCGGTTGCCGTTGTCGTCCTGCCGGATCACCAGCCAGGGAAGTACGACCGTCCCGTCATTCATCGCGCCCCTCCGCTCGCCGCCCCCGGCGCGCGCCACGCCTCGATCAGTAAGGAAACTCCATTCCGCATATGCCCGAGCCTACGCCCGACCTTCACTCAGCGGATACGACTTTGCACAAAGAGATACGCAATCGGCCATGACCGAGGGGGCGCATCTCGCCGAATGCGCCCCCCGATGGCCCCGGTTCGACCGGTACGAGCCCGCGTCAGTCGTCGCGCGCCGCGGACGTCGTCGGCATCGCGGGCATCGCGGGCATCGTCGGCATCGGCATGAGCACCGGCTCACTCGACGGCGACGTACGGCAGACATCGCCGCACTCGGCGTCAAGCGAGCAGCACAGCGAGCAGATCGGCCCCGACTGGACGGGGCAGTCCGCGATGTCAGGGAGTTCGTACGCCGTCTCGCAGACGCTGCACGCGTGCGTGGCCGTCACGTCGGGGACATCGACGTGCGGACCGTTCACCGGGTTGGGCCGCGCCAGGTAGTACTTGCCCTTCGTCGCCCAGGCGATCAACGGGCAGAGGACGACGGCCAGTCCGGCCGCTATGAAGGTCGAGAAGGCTTCCGCGTACTCTCCGAAGAGGCCGAAGAAGGCCAGGATCGACACCACCGACGCGATCACCATCGAGCCGAAGCCCGCCGGGTTCACCGCGTACAGGTACGCCCTCTTGAACTCGATGTAGGGCGGGCTCCAGCCCATCCGCTTGTTGATGACGAGGTCGGCGGCGACGGCCGCGATCCACGCGATGCCCACGTTCGAGTAGAAGCCAAGGAGTTTGTTGAGGGCCGCGAACATGTTCATCTCCATCAGCGTCAGCGCGATGGCGAGGTTGAGGAAGATGTACCAGACCCGGCCCGGGTGCTTGTGCGTGATGCGGGAGAAGAAGTTCGACCAGGACAGCGAACCGCTGTAGGCGTTGGTCACGTTGATCTTGACCTGGGAGACGATCACGAAGAGGGCGGCCGCGGGCAGCGCGAAGGAGCCGAGCCAGGGCTTGAGGGCCTCGATCTGCGGGGCGATCGGCTCCAGGGCGTGCGTCTTGCCGACGGCCTCCAGGGCCACGAACGCCAGGAAGGCGCCGCCCAGTTGCTTGGCCGCGCCGATGATGACCCAGCCGGGTCCTGCCGCGAGCACGGCGAGGTTCCAGCGCCGCTTGTTCTGCTCGGTCTTGGCGGGCATGAAGCGCAGATAGTCGGCCTGCTCGCCGATCTGGGCGATGAGCGAGAGCGCGACGCCCGTGCCGAGCCCGAAGGAGAGCCAGGAGAAGCCGCTGCCCGCCCCCTCGGTGCCCCCGAAGGAGCCGAACGCGCCCCAGGCGTCCGGAGCCTCGAAGGCGAGCACTACGAAGGGCAGCACCATGCCGATGAGCCAGATCGGCTGCGTCCAGGCCTGCACCTTGGCCAGCGCGCCCATGCCGCGGAAGACGATCGGGATCACGATGAGCGTCGTGATCAAGTAGCCGACCTCCACCGGGAGCCCGACGGCCTGGTGCATGGCCTGCGCCATGATCGAGCCTTCGAGCGCGAAGAAGATGAACGTGAACGAGGCGTAGATGAGGGACGTCAGCGTCGATCCGAAGTAGCCGAAGCCGGCGCCGCGGGTCACCAGGTCCATGTCCAGGCCGTACTTGGCACACGCACGCGCGATCGGGATGCCGGTGACGAAGATGATCGTCGCGGCGCAGAGGATCGAGGCGAGCCCGCTGGTGAAGCCGTAGGTGAAGACGATGGACGCGCCGATGGCGAAGTCCGCGAGATAGGCGATGCCGCCCAGCGCGGTGGAGGCCACCATCGTCGGGGACCAGCGCCTGAAGGAGTGCGGTGCGTAGCGCAGCGAGTAGTCCTCGCGGCTCTCGTCGGCCGCCATCTTGGCGTAACTGCGCTTGGGGGGCGGGGCGGCGGCGCTGGTGTCGCGGGTGGCCGTATCCGTCATGAGGGTTCCTGTCGTCCGACCGGATTGCGGGTACGGACGAGGAAGTTAGGAGCCGTGCATGACAATTTGTTGCAAGGCGCGATTGCTCCGGCGTTACGGAAGTCGAGCGCGCGTTAACTCGCGATCACGGCGGTCGGACGGGCCCGTCCGGATTCCGGGCGTACGCCGGAGCGCTCGGTCATCTCACCGGCAGGTGGTATGCGATCCGGTAGCGGTCGGCGGGCACGACGACATCGGCCGTCTCGACCGGCCGCCCCGATGCGTAGTACGTCCGCTGCACGACGATCACCACATGCCCGGGGACGCCGCCGAGCGCCATGAGCTCCTCCGCAAGCCCCGGGCGCGCGCCGACCTCCTCCGCCACGTTGTCCACGACCACATCGATGGCCGCCATGCGTTCGACGACTCCGCAGCCGCCGAGCGGACCCTCTTCGGGGAGCATCACCGGGGTGCGTCCGGTGACGGCGAGGGGCTCCCAGGACGTGGAGAGCATCATCACCTCACCCGCGTCCCGGTACACGTACTTGGTGCACATCACGCGGTCGCCCGCGCGGATGCCGAGCCGCTCGGCGATCGCGCTGCTCGCCTCCACCTGGTCGCTGCGGGACTCCCAGGTGCCGCGCGCGCTGTCCTCCGCCTGCTCCTGGCGGAACGGCGTCGAGCCGCCGGAGGCCCGATAGCCGGTGCGGGCGACGCGGCGGGGCACCGGTCGCTCGCGCACATACGTGCCGGATCCGGAGCGTCCCTCGACCAGGCCTTCGGCCATCAGGACCTTGCGGGCCTCCAGGGCGACGGTGTCCGAAACTCCGTACTCCTCGCGGATTCTGGCCTGCGAGGGGAGCCGGGTGTGCGGCGGCAGCGAGCCGTCGACGATCTTCTTGCGGAGATCACCCGCGACGCGCAGGTACGCCGGCTGCTCACCGAAAGTCACTGGCCACTCCCATCAGGTTGACAGACAGCAACAGCCTGGCAACCGTCGGTTGTTGACCGCAACCCAAGGCCAAGGAATCACCCGAAGTGATGATTTCTGGGTGTGCAGGTCTTTACGCAGGGGCCTTTCCAGGGCTATGGCGATCGTTTTCCGCACCCTCGCCCCGGACGGAGCCGTCGCCTCGCACGGACAGGAAGCGGGAGATCGCCGATCTGGCGATCTGGCTGCCCCAGCCGCCCCAGTTCACGTCGAAACAGTGGTCCGCCCAGGGCAGTTCGACATACGTCGCCGGAGCCCCCGCCGTCTTCAGGCGCCGCGCGAGCTCCCGCGCCTGCGCCACCGGCACCGCACGGTCCGCGCTGCCGTGAAGCAGCAGGGTGGGCGGCACATCGGTGCGTACGAGCTTCGCGGGCGAGCCCAGACGGTAGCGGGCGGGGACGGTCACGCCGCCGCGCTTCTTCGCCGAACCGCCCATCAGGCGCGGGATCATGGGGTCGCGGCGCAGCGCGGTGCCGGCGATGAGGCGGCGCATGTCGGTCGGCCCGTAGAGGGAGATCACTCCGGAGACCGAGCTGTCACGCACCGCACAGGACGCCGGGACGCGGTCGTCACCCTCCGTGTAGGCGGCCGCGAGCGCGAGGTTGCCGCCCGCCGAACTCCCCGCAAGGACAAGGCGGTCGGGATCGATGCCGTACACGCGCGCGTGCCGCCGCACCCAGCCCACGGCGCACTTCACGTCGCCGATCTGGTCGAGCTGGGTCACGCGCGGCGCGAGCCGGTAGTCGATGTCGAAGACCGACCAGCCGCGCTCGTTGAACCAGCGGTTCCACTCGGGGGTCTGACCGCGGTGGCCCTTGTTCCAGCCGCCGCCGTGCACCCAGACCACCGCCGGGTGCCGCACGCCGTCCCGCTTCGGCAGGGTCCACAGGTCCAGTTTTCCGCGCCGCTTGCCGGTGCGGGCGTAGGAGCGGGTGCGGTCCCCGTCGGGGGCCTTGGCGTAATTGACGCCTTCGAAGTAGGCGGTGGGGGCCAGGGGTTGCCCGTAGTCATCGGCGGTGCCGTGGGCGGCGGCGTAAGGCATCACTCCGTAGACAAGCGCCGCGAACCCGCTGAGCGCGGCGAAGCCGGCGCACCAGGGGTGCCGACGCCCCCCGGCCATGGCGGCCGCGAGGCCGAGCGCCGCGGGCAGCGCGAGGACGAGCCCCCAGGAGGTGACCGCCGCCGCGACGAGCACCAGGAGCGAGATGCGGGGCAGTGGGGCGGCCACGAGGACCACGAGCGCGGCGTTCACGAGGGCGGCGGTGACGAGGAGGGCGCGGGAGAGGGGGGTGG
>NZ_SRIC01000314.1 GCF_004684775.1 Streptomyces sp. MZ04 | reverse complement strand
CCTCAGGCGGCCCCATAGCCGCGGCCCTCACACCCCACTCCCACCCCCGCTGAGCGCAGCGTTCCCCCCGGGAAACAGTGAGGATGCGGTCGGGTAACACCGCCCCCGCACGCTGCCGTACATGACCTCATCTACCTCGAACGCACGCGTGGCGGTGATCGGCGCGGGCCTTGCCGGTGTGCGGCTCGCCCAGCGGCTCGGGGGTGCCGCCGTACTCATCGGCGAGGAGCCGCACGCGCCCTACAACCGGGTGCTGCTCGCCGACGTGCTCGCGGGCCGGTACGGACCGGAGGTCATCGGCCTGCCGGCCGCCCCCGGGGAGTTCCTGCGCACCCGCGCCGTCCGGGTCGACCGTGCTGACCGGCTCGTGCACTGCGCGGACGGCCGGGTCGTCCGGTACGAGACGCTCGTGCTCGCCACCGGCTCCAACCCGGTCCTGCCGCCCCTGCGCGGCCTCTTCGCGCCGGACGCCCACGAACTGCCGCGCGGTGTGCATCCCTTCCGGACCATGGACGACTGCCTCGCCCTTTCGGACGCGATACGTCCGGGCGTGCGCGCCGTCGTCATCGGCGGCGGGCTGCTCGGCGTCTCCGCCGCCCGCGCGCTGGCCGTGCGCGGCGCCCAGGTCGTCCTCACCCAGCAGGGCGACCGGCTCATGGAGCGCCAGCTCGACCCGGCGGCATCGGAGCTCGTCCACCGGCACCTCACGGAGCTCGGCGTCGAGGTGCACACCGAGTGCCGGGTGCGCGGCGTCCGGCAGGTCGACGGGGCCGTACGGTCGGTCGAGCTCGCCGACGGCTATCTGCTCGGCACCGACCTCACCGTGCTCGCCTGCGGCGTCCGCCCCCGCGTGGGCCTCGCCCAGGCCGCCGGGCTCGACGTGCGGCGCGGCATCGTCGTCGACGACGAACTGCGGACGTCCGATCCGCACATCCGGGCCATCGGCGACTGTGCCGAGCACTCCGGCGAGGTGCGCTGCCTCGCGGCGCCCGCCCTCGAACAGGCCGACGCCCTGGCCGATTCCCTGCTCTCGCCGGACAGCGCGCGGCCGTACTCCGGCACCCGCGCGCTGACCCGGCTCACCCTCCACACCGGCCGTCCCGGCTCCGCTCCCCTGGACCTGGCGGCCTTCGGCGACCCCGAGCCCCGACCCGACGACGACGTGGTCCAGCTCGCGGACGCGACCCGCGGCACCTACCGCAAGGTCGTCGTGCGCGGCGACCGGCTCGTCGGCGGGGTCCTGCTCGGCGAGCTCGGCACCGTCGGCGCGCTCGCCCGTGCGTGGGAGGCCGACGACCCGCTGCCCGAGGACGACGGCAGCCCCCTGCTCCACCTGCTCACCCACGACGGAGGCCTCTGAGATGCCCACGGACACCCCCCGCCACAGCGCCGCCCAGGGCACCATCGTGCTCGTCGGGCACGGCATGGTCGGCCAGCGCTTCCTGGAGGCCCTCGCCGCACGCGGCCTCACCGACACGCACCGCGTGGTCGTCCTGTGCGAGGAGCCGCGCCCCGCCTACGACCGCGTACAGCTCACCTCGTACTTCTCGGGCCGCACCCCCGACGAACTCTCCCTCACGGACCCGGAGTTCATCGAGCAGCACGGCATCGAGCTGTACGTGGGCGACCCCGCCGAGTCCGTCGACCGGGACGCGAAGACCGTCACCGCGCGCTCGGGGCAGACCTTCGCGTACGACACGCTCGTCCTGGCCACCGGCTCCTTCCCCTTCGTGCCGCCGGTGCCGGGCAAGGACACGACGGGCTGTTTCGTCTACCGCACCATCGAGGATCTGCTGGCCATCGAGGAGTACGCGAAGACGTACGCGAAAACCGGCGCGGTCGTCGGCGGCGGCCTGCTCGGCCTGGAGGCGGCGGGTGCGCTGCGCGGGCTCGGACTCGACACGCATGTCGTGGAGTTCGCGCCGCGGCTTATGCCGGTGCAGGTCGACGAGGGCGGCGGCGCGGCGCTGCTCCGCACCATCACGAACATGGGCCTGACCGTGCACACGGGTGTCGGCACGCAGGAGATCGTGAGCACGGAGGGCGCCGTCAGCGGGATGAAGCTGTCGGACGGCAGTGAACTCGCCACCGATCTGGTGGTGTTCTCGGCGGGCGTCCGCCCCCGCGACCAACTGGCCCGTGACACCGGCCTGTCGGTGGGCGAGCGCGGCGGCATCACGGTCGACGAGCAGTGCCGCACCAGCGACCCCGCCGTGTACGCGATCGGCGAGTGTGCGCTGGCTTCGGACGGCCGGGTCTACGGCCTGGTCGCGCCCGGCTACGAGATGGCCGAGACGGCGGCGGCGACGATCGCCGCCGAGGAGTCGAGCTTCACCGGCGCCGATCTCTCCACCAAGCTCAAGCTGCTCGGCGTGGACGTCGCCTCCTTCGGCGACGCGCACGGCACGTCCGAGGACTGCCTGGACGTCGTCTACTCCGACTCGCGCTCGGGAACGTACAAGAAGCTGGTCATCGGCCCCGGCGGCGAGCTGCTCGGCGGTGTCCTGGTCGGCGACGCGGAGCAGTACGGCGTGCTGCGGCCGATGACCGGCAGCGTGCCGCCGATCTCGCCGGAGCAGCTGGTGCTGCCCGCCGGCGCGGGCGCCCCGGTGGCGCTCGGCCCGTCCGCCCTTCCGGACTCCGCGGTCATCTGCTCCTGCCACAACGTCACCAAGGGCACGATCCGCGGCGCCGTCACCGAGCACAGCTGCACCACCGTGCCCGAGGTCAAGAAGTGCACCAAGGCCGGTACGGGCTGCGGCAGTTGTGTGAAGGTGCTTGGCCAGCTGGTCAACGACGAGCTGGAGGCGTCGGGCGTCGAGGTCGACAAGGGCCTGTGCGGCTGCTTCGGCCAGACCCGCCAGGAGCTGTACGAGATCGTCCGCACCCTGGGCATCACCTCCTACCGGCAGCTCCTGGACGCCCACGGCCGCGAGGCGGCCCGCGGCACCGAGGGCTGCGAGAACTGCAAGCCGACGGTCGGTTCGATCATCGCCTCGCTCGCCCCGACGATCGGCGCCGACGGCTATGTCCTCGACGGCGAGCAGGCCGCGCTCCAGGACACCAACGACCACTTCCTCGCCAACCTCCAGAAGAACGGCTCCTATTCGGTGGTGCCGCGCGTCCCCGGCGGTGAGATCACCCCGGAGAAGCTGATCGTGATCGGCGAGGTGGCACGGGACTTCGGCCTCTATACGAAGATCACCGGCGGCCAGCGCATCGACATGTTCGGCGCCCGTGTCGAGCAACTGCCGCTGATCTGGACGCGGTTGGTGGACGCGGGCTTCGAGTCGGGCCACGCGTACGGCAAGTCGCTGCGCACGGTGAAGTCGTGCGTCGGACAGACCTGGTGCCGCTACGGCGTACAGGACTCGGTCCGGATGGCGATCGACCTGGAGCTGCGCTACCGCGGCCTGCGCTCCCCGCACAAGCTGAAGTCCGCCGTCTCGGGCTGCGCGCGCGAGTGCGCGGAGGCCCAGTCCAAGGACTTCGGGGTGATCGCCACCTCCAGCGGCTGGAACCTGTACGTGGGCGGCAACGGCGGCGCGACCCCGCGCCACGCGGACCTGCTCGGGCAGGACCTGAGCGACGCCGAACTGGTGCGCCTCATCGACCGGTTCCTGATGTTCTACATCCGCACGGCGGACCGCCTCGAGCGCACCTCGACCTGGCTCGAGCGGATCGAGGGCGGCCTCGACCACGTACGCGATGTGGTCGTCCACGACTCGCTCGGCATCTGCGACGACCTCGAGGCGCTGATGGCGGACCACGTCGCCCACTACCGCGACGAGTGGTCCGAGACCATCAACGACCCCGAGCGGCTCGCCCGGTTCGTGTCCTTCGTGAACGCGCCCGACGTGCCGGACCCCACGGTGAGCTTCGTCCCCGAGCGGGACCAGATCAAGCCCGACCTGCCGCTGCTGAGCATCGGCTCCCGCCCCCGCGACCTGGAAGGTGCCGCATCCTGATGTCTGTCCCGATGAGCGTTCAACTCCGCCTGGAAGACGACTGGTTCGAGGTCTGCGACCGGGCCCGGCTGCAGCCGGGCCGGGGCATCGCCGCCCTGCTCCCCGACGGCCGCCAGGCCGCGCTCTTCATCGACCGCGCGGGCCGCGCGTACGCGATCGACAACCGCGACCCGTTCACCGGCGCGGCGGTGCTCTCGCGCGGGCTGCTCGGCACGGCGGGCGGGCGGCCGTTCGTCGCGTCGCCGCTCCTGAAGCAGCGCTTCGACCTGGAGACGGGCCGCTGCCTGGACGACGATTCGGTGACAGTGGAGACGCATACGGTGCGGCTCGCCTGACCTCTTTCCACATTACTTGACCGTACGTTCCAGAATCGCTTACTCTCCCCTCGTGGCCAGGACCAAGGAATTCGATCCGGACGCCGCGCTCCAGTCGGCCCTAGAGCTGTTCTGGCGGCGCGGCTACGAGGCGACGTCGATGGCGGACCTCGTCGAGGAGCTGGGCATCGGGCGCGCCAGCATCTACGCCACCTTCGGCAACAAGCACGACCTGTACATGAAGGCACTCGACCGGTACGCCCAGGCCCAGAACCCCCGCCTCCTTGCCGAACTCTCGCAACCGGGACCCGCACTGCCCGCCGTACGCGCGGTGGTGCGCCGCTTCGGGGGTGAGTCCGCCTCCGAACAGGGGCGCCTGAACGGCTGTTTCATCACCAATACGGCGGCCGAACTGGGCCCGCACGACGATGCGGCCGCCCGCTGCGTCGAGCGCAGCTGGGAGCACATCGAGACGCTGCTGCACTCGGCGCTCGTCCGCGCGCAGGCACAGGGCGAGCTGCCGGAGGACCGCGACCCGCTCGCCCTCGCGCGCATGCTGCTGACCCTGATGCAGGGGCTGCGCGTGGTCGGCAAGGCGTCGAAGGATCCGGCGCGGGTGCGGGACGCGACGGAGCAGGCACTGAGCCTGCTGGACTGAAATTCCGGCTCACCCTCTGCCTCGAATGAAATTCCGGCTCACCTCCTGGCCCTTTTTCATGCCCTCATACTGAACCGATCGTTCAAGAAAAGAGCTGTGTCATGACTTCAGCACCGCGCATCCGTTTCACCGGCCGCACCGCCCTCGTCACCGGCGGCGGCTCAGGACTCGGCCGGGCCATCGCGCTCGCCTTCGCCGCGGAGGGCGCGAACGTCGTCGTCGCCGGGCGCACGGAGGGCCCGCTCAAGGAGACCGTGGGGCTGATCGAGGAGGCGGGCGGCGCCGCGATCGCCGTCACCGCCGACGTGACCCGGAGTGCGGACCTCGCGGCCCTCGTCTCCGCGACCGTCGAGCGGTTCGGCTCGCTGGACGTGGCCGTCAACAACGCGGGCGTCCTGCGCGCGGGGCAGTCGGTCGCCGATCTGTCCGAGGAGGACTGGCGGACGCTGCTCGACATCAACGTCACCGGCGTGTTCCTCGCGCTGCAGGCCGAGGTGAAGCAGATGCGTACGCAGCAGGGCGGCGGGGCGATCGTCAACATCGCGTCGGTCCTGGGCACCCACATCCGCCGCCCGGGGACGACGGCGTACGCCACCACCAAGGCGGCCGTCTCCATCCTGACCAAGGGCGCCGCGGCCGAGCACATCCAGGACGGCGTACGGATCAACGCCGTCAGCCCCGGCCCGTCGGACACCGCCATGTCGCTGCTGCCGGGCGAGAGCGAGGCCGAGCGCACGGAGCGGATGAAGAACGCGACGCCGCTGGGCCGGGTGTCGACGACCGCGGAGGTCGCCGCGGCGGTGCTGTACCTCGCGTCGGACGACGCGGCGTCGGTGGTCGGGGCTGACCTGGTGATCGACGGGGGCGGGGCCGCCTGAGGCACCCCTCTGTCGCCGAGGCCACGCTTCCACTTACTCTCAAGTAAGAACAGTCGTGCACTCATGCAGAGGGAGCCGCGTCATGGCGGGCTGGAACGCGAGCGACATCCCCGACCAGAGCGGCCGCACGGCCGTGGTCACCGGAGCCAACAGCGGCATCGGCTATGTCACGGCACGCGAACTCGCCCGCCGTGGCGCGCGCGTGGTCCTCGCCTGCCGCAGCGAGGAGCGCGGGTCGCGGGCGCTGGATCGGCTGCGTTCCGAAGTACCGGGCGCGGAGGCCGAGTTCAGGAGACTCGACCTTGGAGACCTGGGCTCGGTACGGGAGTTCGCGGCGTCGTACGAGTACGAGAGTGAGACGCAGGGCGGTCTCGATCTGCTCATCAACAACGCGGGGGTGATGGCGCTCCCGTACCGGCAGACGGCGGACGGCTTCGAGATGCAGTTCGGCGTCAATCACCTGGGCCACTTCGCGCTCACGGGACTCCTCCTTCCGTTGCTCCTGCGGACGCCGGGAGCGCGGATCGTCACCGTGTCCAGCGGCGCGCACGCCCTGGGGAACATCGACATCGGGGATCTCAACAGCGAGCGGAGCTACCGGCGTTGGATCGCCTACGGCCGCTCCAAGACGGCGAACCTGCTCTTCGTCCACGAACTGGCGCGGCGCCTCGCGGCCGCCGGGTCCGATGTCGTGGCCGCGGCGGCACATCCCGGCTACGCGTCGACGAACCTCCAGGCGGCCGGGCCCCGGATGGAGGGCCGCAAGGGGGCCGAGCGCTTCATGCGGATCGGCAACGGCCTGGTCGCGCAGTCGGCCGACGCGGGCGCGCTGCCCACGCTGTTCGCGGCCACGGCACCGGGGGTGCGGCCGGATTCCTTCACCGGGCCGAGGATCCTGGGGTGGCGCGGGGCGCCGGCGAGGTCCTGGCGGGCGGGGTGGACGCGGGACGATGTGGCCGCGGGGCGGCTGTGGGAGGCGTCGGAGGGGTTGACGGGGGTCGAGTACGCGCTCCGTGACGAGGCTCGTTAACTCACCGGCCCGCTAATCCCCTTGCTCAAGAAGGGACTTCAGCCTCAAGCAGCGACTTCAGCGCCGCCAGACGGTCCTTCCAGAAGGACTTGTACGCCGCGACCTCCGCCGCGTCCCGCAGCTTCTCGTGCCCGACGCCCACCACCGTCTTCTCCGGGCCCTTCACGGTCAGCGTCACGGAGATGCGCCCGGCACCCCCGCCGTCCGCGTCCTTGAAGTCGGCGGTCACCGACTTGGCGGGACGATGCGTACGCAGCGTGAAGTCGACGTCCGGCAGCCACCGCCCCCGCAGATCGTCATCGGCGAACGCCTCGATCACCCGTCCCGCCGTGGCGTCGATCGTCTTGCTGCCACTGGTCCGCCACTCCCCCGTACTGCTCTGCCCGACCTCCCGCAGCCCCCGCTCCTGCTCGTAGCCGACGGCCACCGACTGTGCGTACCAGCCGTCGACGCCGTGGTCCTCACGGACGTGGCGGGCGATCTCGGTGTGGTTGCGGGACAGGCCGCCCCAGGCGTCGAGCAGGGCGAACCACTCCTGCCACCCCTTGCCGGTCGCCTCGCGCAGGGCATCGGACGACAGCTTCTCGGTGATCCTCTTGCCCGCACCCGGGTGGCCCGCGCTTCCGCTCATGGCGCCGACGCTAGGACCGGCGCCGCCCCGCCGCAAGGCGGAACCGCAGCCGGCAGATGGCCGCGTCCGTGTCGCGGCGCACCGCGTGCGCGAGGACCGAGCCGCGCTGGTTCTGCAGCAGGCGCTGCCAGACATGGGCGGGCTCGACCTCCGGGATCAGGACGGTGACGCGGGTGGTGGGGTGGTACGTATAGATCTTCCGTACGTACGCCGACACCGGCCGCCCGACGGTGCGCGTCTGCGAGGGCAGCTCCACCAGGTCGACACCCGGGTTCCACAGCTCCCAGTCGCGGCGCAGTGCCTCCGCCGCGCGCCGGTCCTCGGGGTCGGGATGGGTGACGGTGACGGCGCGGACCTCGTCGCCGAGCGAGACGGCGGCGTTGATCGCCTCACAGGTGAGGCGGGAGAGGTTCGACACGGGGACGATCACCAGGGAGTGGTCGCGGTGCGGGCGCTCCGGGAGGCGGCCGAGGCCGAGGTCCTCGCCGATCCTCAGGTAGGCGCGGTGCACGGCCTCGAAGCAGAGCACGATCGCCGGCAGGGCGAGCACGATCAGCCAGGCGCCCTCGGTGAACTTGGTGGCCGTGACGACCACCGCCGAAATGCCGGTGAGCACCGCCCCGAAGCCGTTGAGCAGGGCCTTCGCGGGCTTGCCCGCCTTGCGCCAGTGCAGCACCATGCCGGTCTGGCAGAGCGTGAAGCCGACGAACACGCCGATCGCGAAGAGCGGCACGAGGGTGTTGGTGTCGCCGCCGGAGAAGACGAGCAGCGCGGCGGACACGGCGGCGAGCGCGAGGACGCCGTGCCGGTGGACCTGGCGATCGGCTTTCAGCGCGAAGACATGCGGAAGACAATTGTCCCTGGCCAGCAGGCTCATCAGGACGGGAAGGCCGCCGAAGGAGGTGTTGGCGGAGAGGGCGAGCAGGATCATCGTCGCGAACTGCGGCGAAGTAAACGGCCCGTCAACGACGCTGACGCGGGGCGGAGCCGGGCCTACGGTGCCGCACATGGGACATGACAGGACGGCACGGGCCACGGCGTTGGGCGGCGTCGATGCGGGAGACACCACGGACACGGTGTCCGACCGGCGCTGGGCGGGCGACGTACGCTCCGCGGCCTTCTGCGCCCTCGGCCTTTTCCTCCTGGTCACACTCGTCGACCTGGCCAACGGCACGCTGGAGGTGGTGCGGGCGGGCCTGTGGGCAGGACTTTCGGCTCTGCTGTACGTGATCCTGCACCCGGTGCGGGTGACGGCGGGTCCGGGCTGGCTGGCCGTCCGCGGTCTGCTGCGCAGCCGGCACGTGTGTACGGGTCTCCTCACGGCGGTGCGGCACGAGGCGGGGGTGGCGTCGCGCCTGGTCCTGAGCGACTCCCTCGGCAACCGCGTGGAGCTCGACCCCAAGGTCCTCGCGGAGAACCCCTTGCTGCTGCACCGCCTGGACGCGGGGGCGCGGGATGCGCGGGAGCGGGGCCTGCTGCGGACGGGCGCGGAGGTACTGGGCGCGCTTTCCGCCCGCCTGGACGCGGAGGCGGCGCGGGGGGTCTTCGAGGCGTCGGACCTGCGGTAGGGCGGAGCCGGTGGCGGGCGGTAAGCCCACCACCTCCCTCCTC
>NZ_SRIC01000313.1 GCF_004684775.1 Streptomyces sp. MZ04 | reverse complement strand
GACCACCGAGATCTGTACAAGGCTATTCGTCGGCAGCGTCAGATGTGTATAAAAGACAGGGTAAAGGCGGGGCTTGACCTTTCAGTCGGCTGATAGTGTTGGCAGCTGGTTCCGGGCAGCACGCAGAGCGCGCTCTCCAGCCCGGGCAGATGACTTCGCGCGCGCTACGCGCTTGGGACTTCCCCTACGGGGGACCGGCCGGAGGAGGTGGGGCTGCCATGGATCGAAGTCGACCGTGCAGTACCACCCGTTCTTCCGTCTGACATCTCACGCAGCCCTGTAGCTGCCACTTGTGCGTGTGTACTCCTCAGTGCCGCGTGCGACGGAAGAGCACTTCGTTTCCACCTGATCTCTCTGAGTTCTCCGGTCTGAGTCAGTAGCGAAGCTGCCACCGCGACGGTGCGGTGCTCCCCGCTTTGTGGACGTGCCAAACATCCTCAGCAGGACGTCCCCATTCCGGGCAGTTCCAACCGTCGCCGGCGGCCTCCGTCAAAGGAGCCTGCCCATGTCGATGATCCGTGACCTGCGTGCCGCCGTCCGCCCCGCGCCGCGCAAGGACGGCACCACCTACATCTCGTACGACGCGACCCGCGAGGCCGCGTCCGCGGTCGTCGACTGCGCGGTCTACCGCGACGGCCGCCGCGCCGCGTGCGACGACACCCTCACCCCGCACGAGGCGATGCTCCAGGTGCGCCGTGACGGCGGCTTCGCCTGGATCGGTCTGCACGAGCCGACCGAGGCCGAATTCGCCGGTATCGCCGCCGAGTTCGGGCTGCACCCGCTCGCCGTCGAGGACGCGGTGCACGCGCACCAGCGGCCCAAGCTGGAGCGTTACGACGACACGCTCTTCACCGTCTTCAAGACCATCCACTACGTCGAGCACGCCGAGCTCACCGCCACCAGCGAGGTCGTCGAGACCGGCGAGGTCATGTGCTTCACCGGACGGGACTTCTTCATCACCGTGCGGCACGGCGGGCACGGCTCGCTGCGGGCGCTGCGGCGGCGGCTCCAGGAGGAGCCCGAGCTGCTCGCCAAGGGCCCCTCCGCCGTCCTGCACACCATCGCCGACCATGTGGTCGACGGCTATCTCGCGGTGGCCGACGCGATGCAGGACGACATCGACGACGTGGAGAGCGAGGTGTTCTCCGCGCCGAGCAAGGGCAAGGGGTCCGCGCGCGGTGTCGACGCCGGGCGGATCTACCAGCTCAAGCGCGAGGTCCTGGAGTTCAAGCGGGCCGTGTCGCCGCTGCTCCGGCCCATGCTGCTCCTGAGCGAGCGGCCCATGCGGCTCGTCGACCCCGACATCCAGAAGTACTTCCGTGACGTCGCCGACCACCTGGCGCGCGTCCAGGAGCAGGTCGTCGGCTTCGACGAACTGCTCAACTCGATCCTGCAGGCCAACCTCGCGCAGGCCGCGGTCGCGCAGAACGAGGACATGCGCAAGATCACCTCCTGGGCGGCGATCATCGCCGTGCCGACGGCGGTCTGCGGGGTCTACGGCATGAACTTCGACCACATGCCCGAGCTGCACTGGCGGTATGGCTACCCCATGGTGCTCGGCCTCATCGGCGGCGTCTGCTGGGTGATCCACCGCACCCTCAAGCGCAACGGCTGGTTGTAGCACCCCACTCGGTAGGCTGCGCGCATGACAGAAACGCTGCTCGCCCAGGCCCTCCTCGAGGAGGCCACCAAGAAGTCGGGGCTCATCTGGGTGCGCGGCGACGGCCCGGACCGCGGCCTGTGGCACGTATGGCACGAGGGGGCCGTCCACCTGGTCGGCGACGGCCCCGGTGAGCAGCCGCTGCCGGGTCTCGCCGACGGCTCCACCGCCGAGGTGACCGTACGCAGCAAGGACAAGGGCGGCCGCCTCATCGCGTGGACGGCCTCGGTGAGCGAGCTCGCGCCGCACTCCGAAGCGTGGGAGGCGGCCGTCGCGGAGCTCAAGGGCAAGCGCCTGAACGCGCCCGACGGGGAGCGGATGACGGAGCGCTGGGCCGCGGAGTGCCGGGTCGTGCGCCTCACGCCGAAGGACATCGTCACCGATCTGCCCGAGGGGTCGCTCGCCGCGGCGCCGCTGGTGACACGGGCGACGACGCGGCTTCCCGTGCCGGATGCGTTGCCGCGGCTGCTCTTCAAGCGCAAGAAGCGCTGAGAGTCCGCTTCCGTCTGCGGGTTCGTCTTGGCTGGTCGCGCAGTTCCCCGCGCCCCTTCGGGGCGCTCTACGACGTCGGCAGCTGCTCCCCGTAGTCCACCATCTCGTCCTTGCCCGGCTCGCTGAGGGTGAAGTCCTTGCCCCAGTCGGTGAGCCGGAGCGTGCCCGCGTCGCCCGCGCGCTGCAGGCTCAGCGGGTAGGGCTTGCCCTGGAGGGAGACGTCCAGGGTGCCGCCCGCGCCCTTGTCGCCGGTGAGCTTGATGCTGGGGATGCCGCCGGTCCTGCCGCGCTCGCCCGTCTCCAGCTTGCCGTGCAGGGTGAGCATGCCCGACAGGAGGACATCCTTGTCCGTGAAGCCGCTCAGCTGCTTGTAGGCGGCGTCCTCCTGGGGGACCTTCACGTACTTGCCGTCGAGCTTGGCCGCGGCCGCGTCGTCCCCCTTGCCGGGCTTCTCGCCGCCCTTGGCGTCGGCGTGGGTCCAGAAGCCGGAGTCGGCCATCAGATACAGCTGCTTGCCGACGCGCAGCAGCTTGAAGGTGTCGCCCTTCGAGGTGACCGAGCCCTCGCCGCCCTCACCCTTGAGCCGCATGTCGAGCTTGTACGTGTGCCCCTTGCTGACCACCGTGCCCGAGAGCCGCACGGCGGTCGCCGCGTCGGCGGCCGCGGCGGACTTGCTCTGGATCTTCGTCGCGGGGAGCTTGCCGACGCCGTTCGTGCCCGCGTCCGGGTCCTCCTCGCTGCTGCTGCACCCGGTGAGACCGGTGACCCCCACCACGAGACCCGCGCACAGCGCGCTCACGACTGCCGCCTTGCGGGTGCGGCGGGCCAGGGGAATCGCAGTCACAGGTGGCACTGCCTCTCGTGGGGACGACGGCTACGGCTTCGGCAGTACGGCAGCGTACCCGTGCTGACTACGCACTTCGGCGGCAGTCCGTCCGGACGCTCCACCGGGGCGTATCCGACCGGGACGGGCTAGCCTGAAGCCCGCATTATCGGACAGAACGGCATGAATCCCTACGGGTGGAGGAGGCGCGCGTGATGGCGGAACGCCCCTCCCGGATCTTCGTCTCGCACCTCGCGGGCACCGCCGTCTTCGACCCGAACGGCGACCAGGTGGGGCGGGTGCGCGACCTGGTGGCGATGCTGCGCATCCAGGGGCGCGAGCCCGAAGGGCTCTCCGGCAAGGGTGGTGGTGGGAGACGGGTGGGACGCAGGCCGCCGCGCCTGCTCGGCCTCGTCGTCGAGCTGTCCACGCGGCGCCGCATCTTCCTGCCCATGACCCGGGTGACCGGCATCGAGTCGGGCCAGGTCATCACCACCGGCGTACTGAACGTGCGGCGCTTCGAGCAGCGGCCCACCGAGCGGCTCGTGCTCGGCGAGATGCTCGACCGCCGGGTGAAGCTCGTCGAGACGGGCGAGGAGGTGACCGTCCTCGACGTGTCGGTGCAGCAGCTGCCGGCCCGCCGCGACTGGGAGATCAACCGGGTCTTCGTACGCAAGGGCAAAGGCGGCACCTTCCGGCGCAAGGGCGAGACGCTCACCGTCGACTGGTCGGCCGTCGACGGCTTCTCCCTGGAGGAGCACGGCCAGGGCGCCGAGAGCCTGCTCGCCACCTTCGAGCAGCTGCGCCCCGCCGACCTCGCCAACGTGCTCCACCACCTCTCGCCCAAGCGGCGGGCGGAGGTCGCGGCCGCGCTCGACGACGACCGGCTCGCCGACGTCCTCGAGGAGCTCCCCGAGGACGACCAGATCGAGATCCTCGGCAAGCTGAAGGAGGAGCGCGCCGCCGACGTCCTGGAGGCGATGGACCCCGACGACGCCGCCGACCTGCTCGCCGAGCTGCCCGAGGACGACAAGGAGCGGCTGCTGACCCTCATGCAGCCGGACGACGCCGCCGATGTGCGGCGCCTGATGGCGTACGAGGAGCGCACCGCCGGCGGTCTGATGACCACCGAGCCGATCGTGCTGCGGCCCGACGCCACCGTCGCGGACGCGCTGGCCCGCGTGCGGCAGCAGGACCTCTCCCCCGCGCTCGCCGCACAGGTGTACGTGTGCCGGCCGCCGGACGAGACACCGACGGGGAAGTACCTGGGCACCGTGCACTTCCAGCGGCTGCTCCGCGATCCGCCGTACACCCAGGTCGGCTCGATCCTCGACGACGATCTGCTGCCGCTCACACCGGAGACCACGCTGCCGCAGGTCGCCGGGTTCTTCGCCACGTACGACATGGTGGCGGCCCCCGTGGTCGACGAGGGCGGCTCGCTGCTCGGGGCGGTCACCGTCGACGACGTACTCGACCACATGCTGCCCGACGACTGGCGCGAGACGGAGTTCCTCCCCCAAGCTCTCGACTCCGCTCGAGCAGGGCGGTACCCCCCTGAGCAGGAGGAGGAGGCGCGCCATGCCTGCGGCTGACCGCGAGCGGGAGCGCGAGACCCGCGCCGAGCCCAGGCCCGCGCGCTTCCGCCTCGACCTGCCGCGGCCGCGGCGCCGCAAGCTGCTCCCGGAGTACGACCCCGAGGCCTTCGGGCGGCTTTCCGAGCGGATCGCGCGGTTCCTGGGCACCGGACGCTTCATCGTCTGGATGACGTTCACCATCGCCGTGTGGGTCGTCTGGAACGTCACGGCGCCCGACGCGCTGCGCTTCGACCCCTTCCCGTTCCTCTTCCTGACGCTCGCCCTGTCCCTGCAGGCGTCCTACGCGGCCCCGCTGATCCTCCTCGCGCAGAACCGGCAGGACGACCGCGACCGGGTCAACCTCGAGCAGGACCGCAAGCAGAACGAGCGCTCCATCGCGGACACCGAATATCTCAGCCGCGAGATCGCCTCGCTGCGCATGGGCCTGGGCGAGGTGGCCACCCGCGACTGGATCCGTTCCGAGCTCCAGGACCTGGTCAAGGAGCTGGAGGAGCACCGGACGGCCAACCGCGTCGTATTCCCGGTGGAGGAGCGCGGCGGACGTGATGTAGACGACCGCTGACGGGGCTTTCCGACCCACGGTTACCGCGCCGTACTATCGGTCGTATGGCTACGGAAGACGCGGTGCGTGAAGCACTGGCGACAGTGAACGACCCCGAGATCCAGCGACCCATCACCGAGCTGGGGATGGTCAAATCGGTGGAGATCGGCGCGGACGGCGCCGTGGCCGTCACGGTCTACCTCACGGTCTCCGGCTGCCCGATGCGCGAGACGATCACGAAGAACGTGACGGACGCGGTCGCGCGCGTGGACGGCGTCACGCGCGTCGACGTCACGCTGGACGTGATGAGCGACGAGCAGCGCAAGGAGCTGGCGGCCGCGCTGCGCGGCGGCACCGCCGAGCGCGAGGTGCCCTTCGCCAAGCCCGGCTCGCTGACCCGCGTCTACGCGGTCGCGTCCGGCAAGGGCGGCGTCGGCAAGTCCTCGGTGACGGTGAACCTCGCGGCCGCGATGGCCGCGGACGGCCTGAAGGTCGGCGTCGTCGACGCGGACATCTACGGCCACTCGGTGCCCCGCATGCTGGGCGCCGACGGCAAGCCCACCCAGGTCGAGAACATGATCATGCCGCCGTCCGCGAACGGCGTGAAGGTCATCTCCATCGGCATGTTCACGCCGGGCAACGCGCCGGTGGTGTGGCGCGGCCCGATGCTGCACCGCGCGCTCCAGCAGTTCCTCGCGGACGTGTTCTGGGGCGACCTGGACGTGCTCCTGCTCGACCTGCCGCCGGGCACGGGCGACATCGCGATCTCCGTCGCGCAGCTGGTCCCGAACGCCGAGATCCTCGTCGTGACGACGCCTCAGCAGGCGGCGGCCGAGGTCGCCGAGCGCGCCGGATCCATCGCCGTACAGACCCACCAGAAGATCGTCGGCGTCGTCGAGAACATGTCGGGCCTGCCCTGCCCGCACTGCGACGAGATGGTCGACGTGTTCGGCACGGGCGGCGGCCAGCGGGTCGCCGACGGCCTCACGAAGACCACCGGCGCCAACGTCCCGGTCCTCGGCTCCATCCCGATCGACGTCCGCCTGCGCGAGGGCGGCGACGAGGGCAAGCCGGTCGTCCTGACCGACCCGGACTCCCCCGCGGGCTCGGCCCTTCGCGCCATCGCGGGCAAGCTGGGCGGCCGCCAGCGCGGCCTCGCGGGCATGACGCTGGGCATCACGCCGCGCAACAAGTTCTGAGTCTTCCGTCATACGCCGATGGGGGCGCCGCTCATGACGAGCGGCGCCCCCATCGGCGTACTGCGGTAGTCGCTAGTCGGCGTACTCGGCGATGTCCTTGACCACGGAGAAGCCCAGGCCGTACGCGCTCATGCCACGCCCATAGGCGCCAAGATGGACGCCCTCCTTGGTGGAGCCCGCAAGCACCCAGCCGAACTCGGACTCGCGGTAGTGGAACGAGGTCGGTACCCCGTCCACCGGCAGCGAGAGCGTCGACCAGTCCTCGCCCTGCAGATCGTCCGCGAGCACCCAGGCCGTCTCGGTCTGCTGGTCCAGCCAGTCGTTGCGCAGGTTGTGGTCCATCTGGCCCGGCCAGGTGACGGCGAGCAGCCCCACACCGGCGAGCCAGGCCGCGGACGACACCGAGGTCGCCTCGAGCAGGCCCGTGCCGTCGGCGCTGCGCCGCACGGGGTTGGCCTCGACGGTCACCACGACCGCGAAGCGCTCCTTGTCGTTGGTGCCGAGCGGCCCCTCGCTGCGGACCGACGGCTCGTCGCCGTGGCCGATGGAGCCGTGCGCCACCTCGCCGTCCGCGGTGCCGACCTGCATCAGCCAGCGCTGCCCCGTGAAGGCCTCGTCGAGGCCGTACCAGGGGAAGGACGCACGCAGATAGCCGTCGACCGCGTGCCGGGCGGAGGGCGCCGCTTGTGCGGCACCGTCCGCGGCCGGCGCCTGTGCGCCTACGCGACTTGTCGTCTCCATGTACCCGGCCGCCTCCTCGTTCTCGTCGGTCCGCAGGGCCCGCCCCCCTCGGGCGTCCTCAGCCGGACAACAAGGCAGGATAGCCACACCGGTTGCGGAAGCCGGGACACCGGTCGGCGCACGGGTGTCTCACGCGGCGTGCCGCGGGGCGTACCGAGGGTGCTCGGCAGGAGGTCAGGTGGCGTCGGCGTCGAACGGCGGGCGCTCGACGGCCGGGGCCTGCTCCGACTTCTTCGTCATGTCGATCCGGCCACTCGGGGCCGCGTCCGACGTGTCGTCCGAGCCATCGGCTGACTCGCGTCCGTGCACGGCGTCCGTGACCTCGGCCATCTCTTTCTTGAGGTCGAAGCCGTTGCGGATTTCCTTCAGGCCGAGCTCGTCGTTGTCGAGCTGCTTGCGGATGAAGGTCTTCGGATTCAGGTCCTCGAACTCGAAGTCCTTGAATTCCGGGCCGAGTTCACTGCGTATATCAGCCTTCGCGCTGTCCGAGAATTCGCGGATCTTACGGATGGTGCGCGATGCGTCCTGAATCAGCTTGGGCAGCTTGTCCGGGCCGAAGACGAGCACGGCGAGGATGACCAGCGCCACTACCTCGAGCGGGCCAATGTCTGAGAACACCTTGAACTCCTTGCCATCCGGACCGGGTCCACGGTACCGGGCGTTCCTGTCCGTCCGGTAGCCACTGGGCGAAAGGCGGGGATCAGCTGCCGCCCGCCGCACCGAGTACGAGGGTCACTTTCCGGTCCTTTCCATCGCGCTGGACGGTCAGTTCCAGGCTGTCCTTCGGACGGTGGGCGCGAATCTTGACGATCAGCTCGTCGCCGGAATGGATGCGCTGGCCGTCCACTTCGGTGATGACGTCGCCCGGTTCGATGCCGGCGCGCTCACCGGGGCCACCCTTGTTTACCGCAGGGCCGCCGCCCTTGCCCTTGGCCCCGACCCGGGCTCCATCGCCCGTGTACTCCATGTCGAGCGTGACACCAATCACAGGGTGCGTGGCCTTGCCGGTGTTGATCAGCTCTTCGGCGACGCGCTTGCCCTGGTTGATGGGGATGGCGAAGCCGAGCCCGATGGAACCGGCCTGGCCGCCGCCGGGCGCCGAGCTGTCGTCGGCGGAGCGGATGGCGCTGTTGATGCCGATGACGCGGGCCTGGGCGTCGACCAGGGGGCCGCCGGAGTTGCCCGGGTTGATCGGGGCGTCGGTCTGCAACGCGTCGACGTAACTGACATCGCTGCCGTCGCCCTTCTCACCGCCGGCGGTGATCGGGCGCTCCTTGGCGCTGATGATGCCGGAGGTGACGGTGTTGGCGAGGTCGAAGGGGGCGCCGATGGCGACGACGGGGTCGCCCACCTGGACGCTCTCGGAGTTCCCCAGGGGCAGCGGCTTGAGTCCGCGTACGCCCGACACCTTGACGACGGCCAGGTCGTACCCGGAGTCGCGCCCGATGACCTCCGCGTCGGCGGTCTCGCCGCCGCTGAACGTCACGGTTATCTCGCCGCCGGTACCCGCGGGCTCCACGACGTGGTTATTGGTAAGAATGTGCCCCTTGCCGTCGAGCACGAAGCCGGTGCCGGTGCCCTGTGCCTCGTCGCCGCTGACGTGCAGGGTCACGACGCCGGGCAACGAGCTCGCGGCGATACCGGCCACGCTGTCCTTGGCCCGCCCCTTGGCCTCCGTGCCGACCTGCGGCAACTCGACCTCCGTGCCGCCGTTGCGCTCCAGATAGGCGCCGACGGCTCCGCCGATGCCGCCGGAGACGATGGCGATGACGGCAACGAAGACGAGGAGCGTGCGGTTCGCACGCTTGCGCTTCTTGACGGGGTCGACGGGGACGGCACCGCTCTGCTGAAGGGGCGCGTTCCAGGGGTCGTACGGCTGCCGCGGCTGGGCGGCTTGGGTCTGCGGGGCCGGGTGCGGCTGGGCGGCTTGGGCCTGGGGAGCCGCCGGGTTCGGCTGAGCCTGCGGGTGCGGCTGCTGGGCCACCGGCTGCTGCGGGGCCGCGGCTTGCGGGGCCGGGGCCGCCGCCTGCTGCGGGGGCATGGGGTGCGCGGTGCCGTGG